>DATMXU010000101.1:0-7109 GCA_035562355.1 Pseudoflavonifractor sp. | reverse complement strand
GTATTTAACTTTATGGGGGGTGTTTCTGGTGGGTCTCAATGTAAATGGTCTTCTGATCGCCTTGTTCGTGTTTGCAATTATCGGTGTGTTCCACCCCGTCGTTATAAAATGCGAATACTATTTTACGCAGAGAATTTGGCCGCTTTTTCTGGTCTGCGGTCTCCTCTTCATCGCGGCATCGCTTTTTACAGGCGGAAATCTATCCATCGTACTTGGCGTAACCGGCGCGGCATGCCTCTGGAGCATCAAAGAGCTCAAAGAGCAGGCCGAACGCGTGAAAAAGGGCTGGTTCCCCAAGCGGGGCGACCGATAGGGGCTTCTAGGCCCCGGCGCTCTGCCGCGCGCGGCAGCCGTACTCAGTCTGATCCTGGTCTCAAAGGCCGCAGCCTGTCGAATGTTTTTCGACAGGCTGCGTTACTTTTTCATCGTGGGCATATCGCAGTTATGAAGGATGTCTTTGGAGAGCGCGAAACATACCAGCGCCACGACCAGCTCCCATACCGACAAAATGAGAAGGGCGACCAGCGTTCCCCCAAGCCCTCCCACAGAAAAGCCGACAATGAGGGCCGCGGCCAGTCCCGGCGCGAGAAACAGCAGGACGATGAAAAAATAGATCATCAGGAGTATGCCCTGGGAGATGTTTGCCTCGGTAAAGCGCATGGAGAGATAATTCACGCCGAGCAGCATCAGGGAAAAGAAGATGTATACCGCCATGCTGCCCAAAATAACCAGGGGGCTGCTGCCCAGAACAAGTCCGGGAATTCCCAGGAACAGCACACTTTCCACAGCAATTCTCAGCATCAGCTCCATATTGCTCCAGATCAGCTTCTGAAATGGAGAGCCGGGTATCATATAGATATAGTGGGAATAGGTCTCCAGCAGGCCTCGCCCCGTGCCGACCATGAACACCTGGATCCACAGGAGTACCTGGAGCACCATGACGATATCCATATGCCCGCGCAGGAAGAGCGACAGCGCCAGAATGCCGGCGGCCGTGAGCGTGATATACATGCTGAAAAAGCCGAGCCGGTTTTGCCGGAAGGTTTCGCGGAGGTGCTTATATAGGAAAACGCGGACGCCCGCGCCGTTCAGTCCGGTCTTTGTGACCCTGACCTTTGCCGCCGTGGAGCCGGCCGCCTGCAGATTCCCCTCGGCGGCGGCGCGCTTTTTCTCAAATGCCGTCTCGGTCGCCACCAGGACGTCTTCGTAATAATCGGAGCGGCTGAGCATGAGATAGAGGAGCATACCCCCGCCGGACAGGACGAGAAGGCCAAGCCATCCCAGGCCGGCAAGCAGGTTGCCTTCAATCAGCGCGACGGCTCCGGCGGACGTCCATCCAACAAAGGGAGCGGTGGCAAGGAAGGGAGATTCCGCCACATCGTTCAAGGTCAAAAGGATATCGCCGTTGGCAAAAAAGCGCAGGGCAACGAAGATCAGCAGAGGGAGAAACACCGCCACCGCCAATATGCGTACCAGCCGCTTGCGGGCGGGCTTTCCGTTGGTTACACTATAGATGAGAAGGGAGAGAAGGGTCAGCGCGACCATATTGAGAATAAAGGCGCCGAACAGAATGAGGACTCCCCCGAAGTCCACGCCGAAATTGGCCAGTGTGCTGCTCTGGAACAGCAGAAAGAATCCCGCCCAGAAGGACATCCCCACCAGCCGGATCACCCCGTACAGAAGGGTCGCGCGCGGATTGACGGGTGAGACAAACAGCAGATTCACGTCGCTCATCTCAAAGATGGCATCGCCCGAGGCAAGCCCCTTTTGTACGGAAATGACATAGAACAGCAGCAAAAAGGCGGAGAGGATGGGGCGCAGATAAGAGAGCGATAAGCTGTCCTCAGAATGCTCCGCGCCGAGCAGGGAGACAATCAGCGCCGCGGCAATGCCCAGGACCACCAGCAGGTACAGCGCAAGCTTTCCCGGCTTGTGGATCAGCTCCTTGATCCGGTTTTTCATGCCGGTACGGATCAGATAAAAATGGCTGTTCATGCGCCTTTCCCACCGTTCTTTTCGGTGATGGAGAAGTAGAGTTCCTCCAAACCGCCGCCTTGGATCTCATCCCGGCGGCAGGCCCGCGCAATACTCCCGCCCGTCATGATGCAGGTGGTATCCCAGTCGTCCTCCACGCTTTCGATCATATGAGTCGAGACGATCATGGCGCATCCGTCCCGTTTCATTTCGGCGATCAGGCTCTTCAGCTCCCGGATGGCGTGGGGGTCCAGGCCGACAAGGGGCTCGTCAAAGATGACGGCGCGCGGCCTTGTCAGCACGGCACAGCAGATGCTGACCTTCTGCTGCATCCCCTTGGAGAGCTCCTTGCCAAGCTTAGTCTGCTTATCGTCCAGCTCAAAGCGACGCAGCAGCTCATCGGCCCGCGGCTCCCATTCGGTAAGCTCATAGGCGCGGGCGATGAACTCCAGGTGCTCGCGCACCGTCAGCATCGGGTAGAGGGCGGGCATTTCAGGGATATAGCCCAAGATCCGTTTTGCCTCGCTGCTGCGGTTATCGTGGCCGTCTATGGTGATTTTCCCCTCAAACCGCAAAAGGCCGCAGATGCACTTGATCAGCGTGGATTTTCCCGCGCCGTTCGGTCCCAGCAGCACCGTCAGCTCGCCGGGATTCACGGTAAGCGAAATGTCGTTGTTGGCAACCAGCTTGCCATAGCGCTTTGTCAGATCGGTCACTTGAATCATGGCGTTTATCTCATTTCTTCCATAAGATCCGTGGTATAAGGCGCTCTAAAACACCGCCCTATCTCACGGGGAGCGACCATATGCCACCGGCGCGTCCCGCGCCGGGGCTGAAATCACAGCGCATGGGCACGGAGTGCCCATATGCGCGTATAATAGCCGCTCTGCGGCTATTATATCAGCAAATCGCCATGCTTTCAATCGATTCATATCGATGCAGGAATAATAAAGGGCCGGGGCTACCGAGAAAAAAGGGCGCGGAAGGGGCATAATCGCGGCGTTCCGCCCTCTCCATTGAATCAAAGGAAAAAGCAGATCTATAGGTCACGCTTTTACCAGAAAACAGGCGTTCCATCTTGCGCTCTGCCGAAGTCTGTGATACACTTTCAAAAAAGAAAAAGCAAATTGAATTCATTGGTTTTACGTTGATTCAGACATTTTACTTAATGATGGCCGCGTCCAGGCGTCAGTTGAGAAAGAGAGTGGTACATATGGAGTCTTTGGACCGCATCAAAGAGGAAATTTGCCTGGTGGGCAAGCTTTTATACGACCGGGGCTATGTGGTGAGCAACGACGGGAACATCTCGGTCCGGATAGCCGAAAACGAGATTCTGATCACCCCCTCGGGGGTGGGCAAGGGGCGCATGACCGCCGACATGCTGGTGCGCACCGATCTGGAGGGCAATATCCTGGAGGGAGACCGCTATCCCTCCAGCGAGAGCAAGATGCACCTGATGGTCTTCTGCCAGCGGCCCGACGTGATGAGCGTGGTCCACGCCCATCCCCCCATCTCCACCGCCTTCGCCATTGCCCGCCGCCCCTTGACGGAGCGGTATCTAGCCGAAATGGTGGTGGGCCTGGGGGAAGTTCCCGTCACCGAGTTTGCCATGCCCTCCACCGAACAGGTGCCCGACAGTGTGGCGCCTTTTGTCGCAGACCACAGCGCCGTCCTCCTCGCAAACCACGGCGCGCTTGCCTGGGGCCCCTCCCTCTGGTCGGCCTTCGACCGGTTGGAGGTAGTGGAGCAGACCGCCAGGATCCACCTGTACGTGGACCGTCTGGGCGGCGGCGTGGAGATCAGCCCCGAGCAGGCCGAGACGCTCCGCTCTATGACCGGCTTTTATCAAAAGCTGGCCGGAGGCAGACAGTGAAACGGCCGGAACCGGGCGCCGCCTTGCTCGCCCCCGAGCGCCGCGCCAAAATCATGGACCTGCTGGGCCGGAATAAGAGCGTGCTGGTGAAGGACCTGTGCTCCTTCTTCTCCGTCACCGGGGAGACCGTGCGCAAGGACCTGTCCATCCTGGAGCAGGAGGGCAAGCTCATCAAGACCTACGGGGGCGCGTATATCCATCAGGGCGTCCGCAACGAGGTCGACATCTCCATCCGGGAGTCCCTCCTCACCGAGGCCAAGGCCTCCATCGGCCGCGCCTGCGCCGAGCTGGTCCGCCATGGGGACACCGTCTCTCTGGATGAGAGCACCACCTGCCTCGCCATCGCCCGTCACCTCACGGGCATCGACGGGCTGACAGTGGTCACAAACTCTCTTAAAATCGCCAACCACCTCTCGGCGCACTCCTCCTGCCGGCTCCACCTGGTCGGCGGCAAGCTGGACCGGAAGACCCAGTGCTTTGTGGGGCCCACCGCAGAGGAGGCGCTGTGCACTTACTATGTGGACAAAGCCTTCGTCTCCTGCCGGGGCCTGAGCCGGGAGGGGGACGTCACCGATGGGCTCCCCGTCAACGGCAGCCTGCGCCGCCTGATGCTCAGCCGCGCCAAAGAGCGCTATCTGGTGGCCGACCGCACCAAACTGGGCCTCACCACCTTTTACCGCATCTCCGGCTTTGAAACCCTGGACGCCGTCATCCTGGACACGCTGGACGACGACTGGAGCGAATTCTTTGTCCAGCGCGGTGTCCGCGTGGTGGAGGCCATGCCCAAGGGAGGAACGAAATGATTCACACAGCCGAAGAGCTCATTGAAAAACTGCGCCTGGAGCCCCACCCGGAGGGCGGCTGGTTCCGCTTTGTCTGGCGCTCCGGTATCGAGAGCGGCGGGAACGACACCTGCAGCTATATCTACTACATGCTCCGGCGGGGCGAGATCTCCCGCTGGCACAGGCTGGCGCCCAGCGAAGTCTGGTGCTGGCATCAGGGGGGCAGCCTGGAGATGACCTTGGGCGGCAAGGGAACCGCCCCCGCAGCCGGGCAGGCTCTCCGTTTAGGGCCGCGGCTGGACGAGGGGGAGGGCTTTCAAATCGCCGCCCCGGCCGGGCAGTGGCAGACCACCCGGGTGGTGGACGGGGACTTTGTCTTAGTCTCCTGCGTGGTGGCTCCCGCCTTTCGGGATGAGGACTGTCTGCTCCCGGAGCACCCCCTCCCCAACGAGATCTATCAATAGGAGGCGGAGACTATGGACCTCTCTCTCTTCTCTCTCGAAGGCAAGACGGCATTGGTCACGGGCGTGAGCCGGGGGCTGGGCCAGGCTATGGCCGTGGCCCTCGCGCAGGCGGGGGCCGACATCGTCGGCGTAGGGCCGCGGGGCATGGGAGATACCCAGGCCCAGATCGAGGCCCTGGGCCGCCTGACCTATGAGATCAAAGCCGACCTGGGCGACCGGGAGGCCGTCCCCGCCATTGCGGCTGAGGCCATCGCCGCCTTCGGCCATGTGGACATCCTGGTCAACAACGCCGGCATTATCCGCCTCGCCCCCGCCGAGGACCACAGCATGGAGGACTTCGACGCCGTGATGGAGGTGAATCTCCGCTCCCTCTTCCTCTTGACAAGGGAGATCGGCAGGCAGATGATCGCCCTGGGCAGCGGCAAGATCATCAACACCTGCTCGGTCCAGTCCTGGAAGGGCGGCTCGGGCGACGCGGCCTATGTGGCCAGCAAGCACGCCGTGGCCGGGCTGACCCATGCCTTCGCCAATGACTGGGGCAAGTATGGCATTCAGGTCAACGGTATCGCGCCGGGTTATATGGTCACCGACAACACGGGAAATCTCCGCAAGAATACCGAGGCCGTGGCCTCCATCACCGCCCAGATCCCGCTGGGCCGCTGGGGCGTCCCCGGGGATCTGATGGGCCCGGTGATCTTCCTGGCCTCCCGCGCCTCCGACTATATCAGCGGCCACCTCCTCACGGTGGACGGCGGATATATGAACAGCTAGACAGGAAAGGAGCCTACCTCATGTCCGACTCTGTGACCAAGGTCACCCACGTGGATAACGTCCGCCTGGGGGACGACGGGAAAAGCGTAGTCATCATCGACCAGACTCAACTGCCCAACCGCACCGAGTACCTGACGCTCCGCACGCCCGAAGAGATGTACGAGGCCATCCTTCTCCTTCGGGTGCGGGGCGCGCCCGCCATCGGCATCTGCGCGGCCTACTGCGTCTATGCCCTGGCGGTGCAGATGGAGGAGCGCGACTACCCCTCCTTCGCCCAGAAATTCCATGAGTACAAGGAGCACCTCAACTCCTCCCGCCCCACCGCCGTGAACCTCTCCTGGGCTCTGAACCGCATGGAGCGCGTGGTCGCCGCCAACGCGGACAAGCGGGTAGACGAGGTGGTGGAGCTGCTGGGCAGAGAGTGCCGCGCCATCCACGAGGAGGATATTGCCATGTGCCGGGCCATCTCCGAGCACGGCCTCACCCTTATCAAGGACGGAGACGGTATCCTCACCCACTGCAACGCCGGGCCCCTGGCCACCTCCCGGTACGGCACCGCCCTGGGCCCCCTGTTCCTCGGCAAGGAGAGGGGCATGGAATTCAAGGTCTTTGCCGACGAGACCCGCCCCCTCCTCCAGGGCGCGCGCCTCACCTCCTATGAGCTCCACAGGGCCGGCATCGACGTAACCCTCATCTGCGACAACATGGCCTCTATCGTCATGAAGAACGGCTGGATCCAGGCCTGTTTCGTGGGCTGTGACCGGGTGGCCGCCAACGGCGACGCCGCCAACAAGATCGGCACCAGCGGCGTGGCCATTCTGGCCAAGCACTACGGTATCCCCTTCTACGTCCTGGGCCCCACCTCCACCATCGATCTCAAGTGCAAGACCGGCGCGGACATCGAGATCGAGCTGCGCGACCCGGGCGAGATCAAGAACAAGTTCTACACCGAGCCCATGGCTCTGCCCGAGGTCAAGTGCTACAACCCCGCCTTCGATGTGACCGACCATACCCTCATTGCCGGCATCGTCACAGAGAAGGGCATCTGCCGCGCGCCCTATACCAAGTCCCTGGCCGCGCTCTTCGCTGAATGACCGCTCTTCCGGCGGCTTCACAAATATCTGACTTAAGGAGGAAAATGAACATGAAATTCGGCAAGAAACTGACTGCGCTGCTCCTCTCCGCGTCCATGGTCTTTGCCCTGGCCGCCTGCGGCGGCCCCGGCGGCACGTCCCCCTCTCCCTC
>DATMXU010000100.1:0-16363 GCA_035562355.1 Pseudoflavonifractor sp. | reverse complement strand
ACGTTAAGCCTCGACAGCCACTTCGGCGGGCTCGGCGCTGTCCTGGCCCTGCTTGCCCTCCTGGATGGCGTTGGCCATAACGGAGGAGATGAGCTTGATGGCGCGGATGGCGTCGTCGTTGCCGGGGATGACGTAGTCGATCTCATCGGGGTCGCAGTTGGTATCGACGATGGCCACGATGGGAATGTTCAGCTTGCGGGCCTCGTTGATGGCGTTGCGCTCCTTGCGGGGATCGATCACGAAGAGGGCGCCGGGGAGCTTGCGCATCTCGGTGACGCCGCCCAGGTACTTCTCCAGCTTGGCGATCTCGCCCATGTGCTTGATGACTTCCTTCTTGGGGAGCATGTCGAAGGTGCCGTCCTCCTGCATCTTCTTGAGCTGGTTGAGACGGTCCACACGACCGCGCATGGTCTTGAAGTTGGTGAGCATGCCGCCCAGCCACCGGGCGTTCACGAAGTACATGCCGCAGCGGGCGGCCTCTTCCTTAATGGCCTCCTGGGCCTGCTTCTTGGTGCCGACGAAGAGCAAAGTCTGGTTGGTCTCGGAGAGCTGGCGGACGAAGTTATAGGCCTCCTCCAGCTTCTTCACGGTCTTCTGCAGGTCGATGATATAGATGCCGTTGCGCTCGGTGTAGATATAGGTGGCCATCTTGGGGTTCCAGCGGCGGGTCTGGTGACCGAAGTGGACGCCCGCCTCGAGGAGCTGTTTCATGGATACGACTGCCATAGTAAAAATTCCTCCTTTATAGTTATTACCGCCACCCGCCTCATCTGGGCCGGTCTACCTTTTCAGGCACAAGACCCCCATCGGCCGGGTGTGTGTAATACCGCGCTTTCGCACAGCTAGAGTATTTTAGCACAAAGTGCAGCAAAATACAAGTGCTATTTCAGATCACTGACCTTCCACCGCTCCTCTTTTCGCTCTCCCCGCCTATGGTCGGTCCGCTCTCCCGCCGTCTCCACCAGAATGATGTCCTCCCCGACGCGGCGCACCGACTCCCAGGGGAATACCCTGTCCTCCTCCCTGCCCAGCAGCCCGAAAAACCGCAGCCGGCCCGGAGCCACCAGAGCCCTGACCTGCCCGGTATCCAGGTCGATCTCCGCATCTCCCATGTAGCCGTAGCGGCTGCCGTCGGTCACATTGATGATCTCCTTGCACCGCAAATCCGAAATCCTGCCCACCATAAAGCAAACGCCCCATTTCCAAACGTTCTGTTTTGATGTATAATCCTATGTAACGCTAAGTTCGTCCTATGAAAGCAGGTGTGTCCCTTGCCCTCCTCCGCTCCCAAACGACGCCGGCGCTGGCGCTGGCTGGCCGTGCCCCTGGCCGTCCTCTTGCTCCTCTACTGCACGAACTATGTCCTCCAGACGGCCTGGGCCCACCGGGAACCCTTCTTCTACCCGGACTACGACAGGGTGGAGCTGGCCCCCATGTTGGAGAAACGCGCCCTCGCGGAAGAGGACTACGAGACCGTCTTTCTCCAGACCGGCCTTACAAAGCCCGCGGTTGACCGGCTCCTCGCCGCCGGACAGGGCGGCGTGGACCAGATACTGTCCACCCAGGAGGGCTTTTTCAGCCACTATGACGTCAAGTGCGTCTCTCTGCTGCCCGGCCGGTTCACCAGCGAGGACCTGGTGCTGGACGAGAACGGAACGAAAAAGGCCACTGTCCCTCTTGCCCCTGTGGAGCCCGGGGACCTCATCGTCTCCTTCTCCACCCACAGTTTCGGCTGGCGGCATGGGCACGCGGGGCTGGTGGTGGATACCGCCCGGGGCGTCACCCTGGAGGCGGTGGTCCTGGGCAGCGACAGCGCCCAGGTGGACATACAGCACTGGCGCACCTATTCCAACTTCATGGTGCTGCGGGTGAAGGACGCCACCGCAGAGGAACGGCTCCAGGTGGCCCAATTCGCCCTCAAATACTTAGACGGCATCCCCTATGGGCTCACCTCCGGCATCTTTGGGCAGAAGGCGCCCGACCCGGAGGAGGACCTCATCTCCCAGTGCGCCTACCTCCCCTGGTATGCCTGGCAGTCCGCCGGGTACGACCTGGACGGGGACGGCGGGCGGATCGTCACCGTGGCCGATCTGGCTGCAAGCCCGCTGGTGGAGGTCGTACAGGTTTACGGCATAGACCCGCATGCCCTCACATAGCGCCAAAAATGCCCGCCGGCAAGAGCCGGCGGGCATTTTATATAAATCCTGTGGCAAGACCTTACACGCCGCGAGCGCGGCGTCGGTCGGCCTATAGATTCTTCTTGATTTGGCTGATGGCGTTCTTCTCGAGCCGCGACACCTGGGCCTGGGAGATGCCGACCTCGGCCGAGACCTCCATCTGGGTCTTTCCCTCAAAGAAACGGAGAGAGAGGATGTGTTTCTCCCGGTCGGTCAGGCGGCTGATGGCGTCCTTCAGGGCGATCTGCTCCAGCCAGCCCTCGTCGGTGTTCTTGCCGTCCTTCACCTGGTCCATGACGCAGATGGTGTCCCCCCCGTCGGAGTACACCGGCTCATAGAGGCTCACCGGGTCCATGATGGCGTCCATGGCGAAGACCACGTCCTCCCGCTTGATCTCCAGCGCCTTTGCGATCTCCTCCACAGTGGGCTCCCGCTGGTGCTCGGCCATAAACTTCTCCTTGGCCTGAAGCACCTTGTAGGCCGTGTCCCGCATGGAGCGGGACACGCGGAGCGAGGAGTTGTCCCTAAGATAGCGGCGTATCTCCCCGACGATCATGGGCACGCCGTAGGTGGAAAAGCGCACGTCCAGGTCGGTGTTAAAATTGTCGATGGCCTTGATGAGGCCGATGCACCCCACCTGGAAGAGGTCGTCCACATTCTCCCCCCGGTTGGTGAATTTCTGGATGACTGAGAGCACCAGGCGGAGGTTCCCCGCGATGAGCTGCTCCCGGGCGTCCATGTCTCCCGCTTTGGCCCGCTTGAGAAGGGCCATGGTCTCCTCGTTTTTGAGTACTTTCAGCTTGGAGGTGTTTACCCCGCAGATCTCTACCTTACCCTGCAACAGAAATCCCCCTCCGTTTCCATACTGTGTGGTTACAGTATTTCCGCGGCGGGGGACTTCATACAGGGCTGGCAGGGGTTAAATTTTTTATCGTGGGACCAATTTCGATGGACTTCGTCTTTCCGCAATGGGAGACGGCGCGGCCGCGCGTTTCTCCTCCATGCATCTACAGCATCCGCAGGATCTCCCGTTTCAGGCGGGAGATGATGCGCTTTTCCAGTCTGGAGATATAGGACTGGGAGATACCCAGCAGATCGGCCACCTCTTTCTGGGTGCGGTCGGGGAGGCCGTCCAGGCCAAAGCGCATGGTGATGATCTGCCGCTCCCGGGGGTTGAGCTTCTCCATGGCGTCCATGAGGAGCTTGCGGTCCACGTCGGCCTCGATGGGGCGCATGACGGTGTCCCCCTCGGTGCCGAGGATGTCGGAGAGGAGGAGCTCGTTCCCGTCCCAGTCGGTATTCAGCGGCTCGTCGAAGGAGACCTCGCTTTTGAGGGCTGAGGTCTTGCGCAGAAACATCAAGATCTCGTTCTCGATGCAGCGGGAGGCATAGGTGGCGAGCTTGATGTTCTTGGCGGGCTGATAGGTGTTGATGGCCTTGATGAGGCCGATGGTGCCGATGGAGATGAGGTCCTCGATGTTGATGCCCGTGTTCTCGAACCGGCGGGCGATATAGACCACCAGGCGGAGGTTGCGCTCAATGAGCTGGCTCTTGACGGTCTCCTCCCCCTCGCTCAGGCGGCCGATGAGGTCGCTCTCCTCGTCCCTGGTGAGGGGCGGGGGCAGGGTATCGCTCCCGCCGATATACATGATCTTGCCCGGCAGCTTGAGCCCCAGCCTTGCCAATATGCGCTGCAGCCTTATGTACCAGCGCAGTCTGAACCTTTTCATTGCCATCCTCCTTTTTTGCTATGCCAAGCACAGCACGGTGCCATACTGCCCGCCGCGCGGACAGCGGCTATTTTATATCACGCGCCGATCAGAGCGCTGTACCCGCCGCCGTCCGACAGGTGGTTGGGCGACATAGCCACCAAAATCCCGCCGTACTCGGTCTCCCCCACCTTGGCCCCGTCCAGCCGCACCGCCAGCAGCAGACCGCACTCCACCCCCACCGCCTGGTAGGGCAGCAGGCGGTACCGTCCCCTGGCCGAGCCGCCCGAGAGCCGCTCCAGCCCCGCCACCGGGTCCCGCAGGTCCTCCATGGACGGGGCCTCCCCCTCGGGGAAGAGACGGACCAGCTTTTCCCCCTCGGCCACCATGACGGGGCGGTTGGTCACGGGATCGGTCAGGGTGTTGCCGGTGTCCACCAGGGCGGTGAGGGCCACCCGCCTGCCGCTCAAGGTGAGAACGGCGGGCATCAGCTCGCCCCCAGGCCCGGTATGGCGGCCGGTCCGGCGGAAGACCAGGCTGATGACGACGTAGCACACCGCCGCCGACAGCAAAATGAGCCGCAGGTCCATAGAGGAGTAAAAGATGCCGTTTCTCAGGCTCAGGCCCCGCCCGCCCAGCAGCTCGATGGCGAAGATGCCGCCGCCGAAGGCCGCCGACACGCCGAAGAAGATCAGCGTCACCCGCAGCAGGCGGCGGCTCCCCCCGAAGGCGCAGAGGAGCATGACGACCGCCACGCCCAGCTTGCACAGAGGATGGAGCAAAAACCCCATCCCAGGGAAGAAGACCAGCGCGGCGTAGAGCGCCCCCAGCCCCGCCCCCAGGCCCAGGCGCGGGCGGCAGATGATCTCCCCCGCCAGCCGGGCCGCCGAGAGCAGCAGCAGATAGTTGACCACCAGATTGAGCAGGAAGAGAGAGTCGATGTAGACCACCGTCATGCCCGTTTCTCCCCTCTCAACGCTTTTCCCAACAGCCATAATTATAGCGGTTCGCCCCATCAAAAAAAGTCAAATCCGGGCTGAGCAAAAAAGAAAGCGCGACAAGCACTTTTGCTTGTCACGCTTTGCTAATCATTTTTCCGACCAAAGGTTTCGGGTGGAGGGCGCGTGTGAAAGGCCGCTCCGCAGCGCGTTTGAGCGCGCAGCAAGGCACCGGCGCGGAGACGGGCCGCCAGCCTTCCCTTTTCCCGTGCAGGAAAGCCACAGTCCGTCCCTTTTGTAACGGGACGAACCGTGTCACTCTTTCTCGGCCCGTATGATCTTCTTGATTCCATGCTCAGCCTTTGCCCTGGGCAGCATCAGCTCATGGCCGCAGCCGCCGCATTTCAGGCGGAAATCCATCCCCACACGGAGCACCTGCCAGCGCTTGCTCCCGCAGGGGTGGGGCTTTTTCATCTCCAGAATGTCGCCCACCTGTACGTCCATGCTATGCCTCCTTTCCGCATCCTTACCTCTATTATAAGTTCCCGCCCTCTCCCTGTCAATTCGCAGCCTGGCACCGCATATAGTAGCCTATGGGAAAAAAACAGGCCTCAGCCGAAGGGAATGGTCAAATTGACTTGTACTTTTTTGCCGGAGGGCCGGCTACTCGCCACGCCGGAGAACAAAGCCGCCTGCGCCACCAAGGCCGGATTGCTGCGGGCCATGGAGAGCCGCCAGCTCCTGGAGGGGCGCGTCATCCTCTGCGACGCCGAGCATAACCTGCTGGTCTCCCTCGGGGAGTTCACCGGCGTCATCCCCCGGGCCGAGGCGGCCCTGGGCATCGACGACGGGAGCACGAAGGAGATCGCCATCCTCTCCCGGGTGGGAAAACCCGTGGTCTTTGTCGTGGACAGCATGGAGAGCGAGGAGGGGGTGCTCCGCCCGGTCCTCTCCCGCCGCAAAGCCCAGGAGCATGCCCGCGCCTGGCTGCTGGACACCCTGGAGCCGGGCGCCGTCATCCCCGCCACCGTCACCCATCTGGAGCCCTTCGGGGCCTTCGTGGACATCGGCTGCGGCGTCCCCTCCATGATCGGCATCGAGAACATCTCGGTCTCCCGTATTCCCAACCCCGGCGAACGGTTTCAGGTGGGCCAGGAGATCTTCGCCGTCGTGCTCGCCGTACAGCGCGAGCAGGGCCGGGTCGTCCTCTCCCACAAGGAGCTGCTGGGCACCTGGGGTGAGAACGTGGCCCGTTTCTCCTGCGGGATGACGGTGCCCGGCTACGTCCGCGGCGTCAAGGACTACGGCATCTTCATCGAGCTGGCCCCCAACCTCTCGGGGCTTGCGGAGCCGCGCGGCGACCTGCGGGAGGGGGACCGGGTCTCGGTCTACATCAAGGCCATCCTTCCCGAGCGGATGAAGATCAAGCTCCTGGCCATCGAGCGCCTCCTCCCGGAGGCGGCCCCGCCGCCCAAATACTTCATCACCGGGGGCAGACTCGCCCGCTGGCGATACGCTCCGCCCGGCAGCTACAAGACGGGGATGGAGACAATATTCGAATAGAGAATAGGCGGGCGCTCTGCGCCCGCCTATTCTCCTTTGACCTCGTCCCAGTAGCGCTTTGCGGCCTGCTCGGTCTTGTTCTCGCCGTATTCGTAGTATTGGGTGCCCACCAGCCTATCCGGCAAGTATTGCTGCTTTACATAGTGGCCCGGGAAACTGTGGGGATAGAGATAGCCCTGCTCCCGCTCGAGCCCCGCAGAGTCGGCGTGCTTGTTCTGGAGGTGGCGGGGGATGTCGCCGGTTTTGCCCGCCTTCAGGTCGGCCATGGCCGCCATGATGCCTGTGCAGCCGGAGTTCGACTTGGGGGCAGTTGCCATGAGGACCACCGCGTCCCCCAGGGGGATCGCGGCCTCGGGCAGACCCAACATATTGGCCGCGTCGATGCAGGCCTTGACAACGGGGATGGCCTGGGGGTAAGCGAGACCCACGTCCTCGCAGGCGATGACCATCATCCTGCGGCAGGCCGAGATCAGGTCCCCCGCCTCCAAGAGGCGGGCCAGGTAGTGGAGGGCCGCGTCGGGGTCGGAGCCCCGGATGGACTTCTGGAGGGCGGAGAGGATGTCGTAGTGGTCGTCCCCCTCCCTGTCGTACCGCATGGCGGAGCGCTGGGCGACGGCCTTGGCGTCCTCCAGCGTGACGAGCAGTTTCCCGTTCTCATGGCGGGCCGAGTTGAGCAGCAGCTCCACCGCGTTCATGGCCTTGCGCACGTCGCCGCCGCAGGCCGAGGCGACATACTCCTTGACCCCTTCTCCGCACTCCGCCTTCTCCCCCATCCGCGCCTCCATGAGGGACATGCCTCGCTCCACGGCGGGCAACACGTCCTTCGCCGTGATGGGCTTGAACTCGAAGACGGTGGAACGGGAGAGGACGGCGTTGTAGACGTAAAAATAGGGGTTCTCGGTGGTGGAGGCGATGAGGGTCACATCCCCGCTCTCGATGACCTCCAGCAGAGACTGCTGCTGTTTTTTATTGAAATACTGGATCTCGTCGAGGTAGAGCAAAATGCCGTTGGGAGCCAGCAGCGTGCCCACGTCGGAGATCACGTCCTTGATGTCCGAGAGGGACGCGGTGGTGGCGTTGATGCGGCGCAGGGTGCGGCTGGTTTTGGCGGCGATGATGTTCGCCACCGTGGTCTTCCCCGTCCCGGAGGGGCCGTAGAAGACCAGATTGGGAATATTGCCGCTCTCGATGATGCGCCGCAGCAGCCCTCCCTCGCCCAGGATATGCCGCTGCCCCACCACCTCGTCCAAGCTGGTGGGCCGTATCTCGTCCGCCAAAGGCCGGTATGCCATGGGCGATTCCCCCTTCCTCCCATGTCTTTTTCACTATTCTAACATACGTTCTATTTTTCGTAAAGGTCTACTTTACAAAGCCGCACCTTAGTGTTACCCTCTAGATATCGGAATAGGAGGAAAGATTATGAAAAGGCGCGTTTTGAAAGTCGTACTCTCCATTGTCCTTGTCGTCTTATTGTCCGTCGCAGCGGTCTCGGTCTTTCGCTACCTGAACCGCCCCGGCCGCCTGAAAGACAAAGAATTTCATTCCGGCAGCCAAATTCAACTGGCCGGAGTCGACGAATTGCAGACGGAAAACCTCTGCCGCCTCGCCAAGGTCTGGGGGTTCGTAAAGTACCGGCACCCCTTGGTGGTGAGCGGGCAGGTCAACTGGGACGCGGAGCTCTTTCGGGTGATGCCCGGTGTGCTCGGCGCGAACAGCCGCGAGGCGGCCAACGCCGTGGTGGCCGCCTGGCTGGAGCGGTTCCCCTATGAGGCGCCCGCCAAGCTCCAGAAGGATAACCCGGATTTCCGCGCCCTGTACCGCGACGCCAAGCCCATTTTAGAGGCTGACCTCTCCTGGCTCCACGACGAGTCCGCGCTGGGCGCTCCCCTCTCGGGCTACCTGGCCGGGCTGGCGCAGGCGGACATGCCCGACACCGCGCAGGGGTACGCGGCTTTCTCGAAGGGAAACCCCCAGGTAAGCCTGGACGCGGAAGAGCCCTACCCGGACATGAAGTACGACGACACGGGTATGCGCCTGCTGGGCCTGTTCCGCTACTGGAATGTGATCGAGTATTTCTTCCCCTATAAGGACATTATGGGTGAGAACTGGGACTTGGTTTTAAAGGATATGCTCCCCCAGTTCGTGGACGGGCAGGACGCCCTCTCCTATGTGCTCTCCCTCTCCAGGCTGAGCACCCACATCCATGACACCCACGCAGTAGTCTATGACCCGGAGACCATGCTCCACGGTTTCCTCGGGCGAAATACGCCGCCGGTGGAATTTTTGAGCGTGGATGGAAAAATCGTCATTTCAGCCGTGGACATCGACCGCTCCAAAGGAGCGGAGAGCCTGCTGCCCGGTGACGTCGTACTGGCCATGGACGGCGTCCCCATTGAGGAGCGCATCGACCTGTGCAGGGAATATGTATCCCTCTCCGACCGGGACCGCTTTACGTATACCCTCCAGCCCTATCTCCTTGGCACCAACAGGGACAGCCTGTCCATCGAGGTACTGCGGGACGGCCGGCCGCTCACCCTCACCGCGGCCTGTTTCCCCGACCGAAAGGCCCTCTCCGGGGAAGAACCCTCCCGCCTTATGGTGGAGGAGAATATTGGCTATCTGAATCCCGGCACCTTCGATCAAAACACTGTGGACGTGATGATGAAAGCCTTTGAGGGGACAAGGGGCCTCATTGTGGACCTGCGTAATTACCCAAACCGCGATTCGCGCATCATCACAGCCCAGGCGATCGCCGACTACATCAATCCAGAGAGCACTCAGTTTTCCCGGCTGGGACTCCCCAATCCCCTGCTGCCCGGCAGCTTTATGGACAGCCCGGACTTCAACTCCGTTTACTGCCGCTCCGGCCAGGGCGCCCCCCTCTCCTATGGGGAACGGCCCCACTATACGGGTCAGGTAGTCATTCTGATGGACGATGGGAGTATCAGCCAGTGCGAGTTTACGGCCATGTCCCTCCGCGCCGCCCCAAACGCCGTCGTGCTCGGCAGCGCCAGCACGGGCGCGGATGGCGATGTGGTGCGCCTCAAGCTGCCGGGCGGCGCCTTCGCCGCCTTCACCGGCCTGTCGGTCTTTTATCCCGACGGCACCCAAACCCAGCGAGTGGGCCTCCAGCCCGATATCCTCGTCACGCCCACAGTGGAGGGCCTCCGGGCCGGGAGGGATGAGCTGGTGGAACAAGCAGCCGCTCTCATCCTGGCAAATTAGAATCATATCCCGCCAAGCAGGATAACGCAGTCCCGGCCTGAAGGCCGGGACTGCGTCTGATGTCTATAGCTCCCTGGAAAAGCCCTGATAGCGGGTACCCTGGAAGGTGAGCCTTCCCCGGTCCCCCTCCGCCAGCATACCGAACTCCTGATCGGGCACATGCAGCTCCATCCGGTCGCCGCTCTCAACCTGGAAGGTGACATAGTAGGAGGTGCTGCTGTGGCGGTGGGTCATCCCGTCGCTATCCGAATCGAGATGGTTTGACACATCGGCCCGTTTCGCTACCACCTTTGCCTCTACCGTGAGGACGGGAGAGGCGTTATTTTTGCTCCACTGGCTAAGCCCCTTCACCAAGAACACAATAAATGTGCCGATGATCAGGACGAATACCCCGAAGAACATCACCGGAAAGAGAGTCTCCATCAGGGAAAATCCGTAGCCGTCAAAACCGAAACCTGCCATAGGCCCCCCTTAACCGTACAGGGGGTACTTCTCGGTGATGGCGGCGACCCGGGCGCGGATGTCGTCGGCCTTGCCGTCGAAGTCCACGGCGGCGTCCCAGATGCAGGAGGCGATGACCTTCATGTCCTCCTCCCCGAGGCCCCGGGAGGTGGCGGCGGGGGTGCCCACCCGGATGCCGGAGGTGACGAAGGGTTTCTCCGGGTCGTGGGGGATGGCGTTCTTATTGACGGTGATATGTACCTCGTCCAGCCGGTGCTCCAGCTCCTTGCCGGTGACCCCCGCCTTGCGCAGGTCCACCAGCATGAGGTGGTTGTCGGTACCGCCCGAGACAAGGTCGAACCCCTGCTCCATCAGCCCGTCCGCGAGGACGGCGGCGTTCTTGACGATCCGCTGCTGATAGGTCTTGAACTCGGGCCGCAGCGCCTCGCCGAAGGCCACGGCCTTGGCGGCGATGATATGCTCCAGCGGGCCGCCCTGGCTGCCGGGGAAGATGGCGGAGTCGATCTTCTTGGCCAGCTCCTCCTTGCAGAGAATCATGCCGCCCCGGGGACCCCGGAGGGTCTTGTGGGTGGTGGTGCTCACCACGTCGGCATAGGGGATGGGGCTGGGATGCACCCCGGCGGCCACCAGCCCGGCGATGTGGGCCATGTCCACAAAGAGATAGGCGCCCACCTCGCGGGCGATGTCGGCAAAGAGCTCGAAGTCGATGATGCGGGGATAGGCCGAGGCGCCCGCCAGAATCATCTTGGGCTTATGCCTGCGGGCCAGGTCCCGGACCTGGTCATAGTCGATGTATCCCTTATCGTTGAGGCCGTAGGCCACCATATTGTAGTTCTTGCCGGAGAAGTTCACGGGGCTGCCGTGGGTCAGGTGCCCGCCGTTGGCGAGGTCCATGCCCAGCACGGTGTCCCCGTGCTCGCACAGGGCCTGGTAGACGGCAAAGTTGGCGTTGGCGCCCGAGTGGGGCTGGACGTTGGCGTGCTCGGCCCCGAAGAGCTTGCAGGCCCGGTCCCGCGCCATATCCTCCACAACGTCCACGCACTGGCAGCCGCCGTAGTACCGCTTGCCGGGATAGCCCTCGGCGTATTTGTTGGTGAGCACCGTGCCCGCCGCGGCGAGCACCGCCTCGCTCACAAAGTTCTCAGACGCGATCAGCTCGATATTGCGGCGCTGGCGGTCGTACTCCTTGCGGACGGCCTCGCCCACCTCAGGGTCTTGGGCGGCCAGAAAATCCATGATGTCCTTGACCATACTATTTCCCCCTATTCGTTGATCGGTGTGTTGCCGGGTCGCTCCCTCCATTATAGCGGCAACAGGATAGATTTACAATCCAATTTTCAGTCGTTTTTTTGAGATATCTATGATATGATAGGGAAAATGAGGTGAAACATATGAAGAAGAAAAAGGACGTCCTCGCCATCATTGAGGAATTGAAGGCCCTCTACCCCGAATCCGTCTGCTCTCTGGACTATGAAAAGCCCTATGAGCTTATGTTTGCCACCCGCCTTGCCGCCCAGTGTACCGACGAGCGGGTGAACAAGGTCACCCCCGGCCTCTATGGCCGTTTCCCCACGCTGGAGGCCCTGGCCGCCGCCGACGTGAGCGAGGTGGAGGAGCTCATCCACTCCACCGGCTTTTTCCGGGCCAAGGCGCGGGACATCGTGGCCGCGGCCAATATGCTGCTGGAGGTATACGGCGGCGTGGTGCCCAACACGATGGAGGAGCTGTTGAAGCTGCCCGGCGTGGGGCGCAAGACGGCAAACCTCGTCCTGGGCGACGTGTACCACACGCCCGGCGTGGTGGTGGCCGATACCCACTGTATCCGCCTCTCGGGCCGCATGGGTCTCACCGACGGCACCAAGGACCCGGGCAAGGTGGAGGAGCAGCTGCGCAAGCTCCTGCCACCCGAGGAGTCCAACGACTTCTGCCACCGCCTGGTCCTCCACGGTCGTGCCGTCTGCATGGCCCGGGGCCCCGAGTGCGAGAGGTGCACTCTGCGCCCCTGGTGCGACTACTACACAAAGTCCAAGTAAAAAAGTAAAAAAGTCTGCCACCTCAGGGTGGCAGACTTTTTTTATCCCTTCGCCCGCCCGTAGAGGACCCGGATCCCATCCAGGACCAGCGACGGGTCCACCATGTCGATCATATCGGTATTCCCGGCCACCAGATGGGCAAGTCCCCCGGTGGCGACCACCCTGATCTCCTCCTCCGGGTAGCCCATTTCCCGCTTGGCGGCCCTGATGAGGTACTCCATGGACCCGATATAGCCCATCACAGCGCCCGCCTGGATCTGCCCCACGGCGGTGCCGCCCAGAACGGTCCCGGGCACGGCCAGCTCCACGTTGGGCAGCCGGGCCGTCTTCTGGAACAGGGCCTCGGTGACCAGGCGCACACCGGCGGCGATACAGCCGCCCAGATAGGTCCCCTCCCGGCTCACCGCGTCCAGGGTGGTGGCGGTACCGAAGTCCAGAACGAGGACGGGCGCGCCGTACTTCTCCATGGCGGCCACGCAGGCCACCGCCCGGTCGGCCCCCAGGCGCTCGTCGCTTTTGATGCCGTAAGGCAGGCCGGGGTCCAGGTCCTCGTCGATGATCAGTGGCCGCTTGCCGAAATACTTGATGATGGCGCTGGTGAGGGTGTACATCACCGGGGGCACCACCGAGGCGATGACCACGTCCTCCACCGCCCCGGGCTCCAGCCCAAAGCGCTGGAAGTACTGGCAGGCCAGAAGGCCGATCTCGTCCGAGGTGCGCGCCGGGTCCGTCTTCAGGCGGAAACTGCTTCGCAGCTCCTCCCCCTCGAAGACGCCGAACACCATGTTGGTATTGCCTACGTCGATGGTCAAAAGCATAGCCGCACTCCTCCTACTTCAGCTCCATAAGATGGCAGGTAAGGCCGTCGCCCCCGGTCTCCAGAACGCCGTACGTGGCCCGCCAGGAATCGCGGATGCTGCCGGGATTCATGACCCACAGCGCGTCGTGCCGGGTACACAGGGCCTCGTGGGTGTGCCCGAAGAGGACGGCATCCACGCGGGCCTTCCGCGCGGCCTCCAGCAGCGCGCCGATGCCCAGCTTTACATGGTAGAGGTGCCCGTGGGTCAGCATGACGCGTCTCCCCTCCACGTCCGCGATGAGCTGGGCGGGCACGTCGCTGTATCCGTCGCAGTTGCCGCAGACATACTCCAGCGGGATCTGTGGAAAGGCCTCCGCCAGTGCCTGGGCGTCCCGCGTCATGTCCCCCAGGTGGAAGATCCGGTCGGGCTGCTCCTCCTCCGCCGCGCGTTTCATATTGGTCACATTTCCGTGGGAATCCGCAAAAACGAGAATCTTCATCTGCACCTAATTTTCCTTCCGCCATATAATGAGAATGAACGTTCCAACATACACTGATTTGGAGGGATATGCATGCAAGACCCCAAAAAGCTTCCCATCGACGCTATGAGCTCTCCCGAGGCCGCCGCCCTGCTGAAGAACAAGGACGCGGTCATGGGGCTTTTGAACTCCCCCGACGCGAAAAAGCTGATGGAGCTATTGAACCAAAACGGGGGCGCGAACCTGAAGGGGGCCGCCGACGCCGCCATGAAGGGGGATTCCAGCGCCCTAATGGGACTGATGCAGAAGGTCATGGACACCAAGGAGGGGGCGGCCGCCATGGACCGGCTCCAGAAGACGGTGCCCAAAAAATAGCGCCCATGCCCCGGGGACGACGATACAAGGAGGTGCTCCATGGCCGAATTTGAGGATAAACTGAATGCCATCCTGGGAAATCCGGAGGCCATGGGGCAAATCGTCAACATCGCCAAGGCCCTGACGGCGGACGGCGGCGGCAGCGCGCCCCCCAAGCCCCCCTCAAACCCCATCGACGCCCAGTACGTACCCGTGGAGGGCGAGAGCGCGCAGCAGACCGGCACGCAGGACACCGACGCCAATCCCCTGGCTGCTCTGGGTGAGCTGGACCCCCGGCTCATCCAGACCGCCATGCGCCTCTTCGCCGAGTACAGCACCAGCGACGACCGAAAGACCGCCCTGCTGGCCGCCCTCAAGCCCTTTTTGAAGGAGGAGCGGCTGGCTAAGATGGATAAGGCCGTCCAGATCGCCAAGCTGTCCCGGGTCATCCGGGTCGCGTTCCAGATGTTCAAGGGAGGGGACGGCAGTGGCGATGTATAACCGCTATATCCCAAACGGCACGGCCTACACCCGGATCGTGGAGGACGACTCCCCCGCCCATGCCGCGCAGGCCGCGCAGGCCGCAGCCGCGCCCGAGGAGGCGGAGGAGGAGAAGAAGGGCCTCGCCGGCCTGCTCAAAAGCCTCAAGCTGGACGACATCGACACGGGCGACATTTTGCTTTTGCTTATTCTGCTCTTTCTCTTCCTGGAGGGGGACGACATCGAGCTGATCATCACGCTGGGGCTCATCCTCCTCCTGGGGCTCGATTAACGGTCAGTTCCCCGCCGTGTGGAGGACCGTGCCGTCCGGCAGGGCAAAGCTCCTCCCCTGCTGGACCGGGCTCTCCACCGTTCCGGAGGACATGAGGAGGAGAGTCTCCTCCCCTTTTCTCGTCTCGGCCGCCACGAGGAGGCCGGTCTCCACAGAGACCCAGTACCGCTCCCGGTTGCCCAGCTCGTTCTCGGCCACCTCTACATAGACACAGGGCAGGCCGTTCTTGTTCTCGTATCCGGTGGCGGTGATAAGGTCCCGATCCAGGTCCAGCACATCCTCGTAGGTGGGGATGCGCTGGGCCATATTGGCGTCCCTCTCCTCTCCGTCCCAGTCCTTATAGGTCCAGTCGCCGGAGAACCAGCGGTACACGTGCCCCTCCCCCACGATGGTGTGCTCGGTGACCCCGCTCTGCCAGAGCGATTCCACCATGGTCCAGCCAAAATCCACCCACACGCTGTTCTCGGTGGTCCCCATGGTTCCATCCCCCAGCGCGGTCTGGACGGTGACGGTGCGGTGAAAGCTCTTGGGCTGGAGGGGGACCATGGTGCGGATCACGTCCTGCACCGTCTCGGGCGTCACGTCCACCCGGGTGTACCGGTCGGGGTCGGCGGTGCCGCCGGGGCCCGGCTCCTCCCCCGGGCTGTCGGTCACGTCGGGGAGGTAGACGTCCGGGGTGTCGGTCATAAAGAGATTCAGCCCAAAGCTGAAGAAGACCGCCACCACGATCACAATGGCGATCAGCACCACGAATATGGTACGGTTCTTGCCCTCCATGCGCTCCCCTCCTGTCAGGCGGCGGACTTCGTCTCCTTTAAAACTTGGCGGGCGGCTCCTCCCGCAGGCCGAAGTGGTACAAGATGGCGTCGGCAATGCGCGCGCAGGCGCGGCCGTCCCCGTAGGGGTTGACCGCGTGGGCCATGGCCTCGTAGGCCGCGCGGTCGCGAATGAGCGCAAGCGCCAGGGCGAATACGTCCTCCTCCCCGGTGCCCGCGATCTTCACGGTGCCCGCCTCCACGGCCTCGGGCCGCTCGGTCTCCCGGCGCAGGACAAGCACGGGCCGGCCCAGGGCGGGGGCCTCCTCCTGGAGTCCGCCCGAGTCGGTCATCACCAGATAGCACCGGGCCATCAGGTTGTGCATCTCCTCCACGTCCAGCGGGGCGATGAGGTGGATGCGCTCGTGGCCGGAGAGGTACTTCCCCGCCGCCTCCTGCACCACCGGGGAGAGGTGGACGGGATAGACCAGCTCCACCTCGGGGCAGGCGTCCGCGATGCGCCGCAGCGCGGTCATGACGTTGGCCATGGGCTGACCGTAGTTCTCCCGCCGGTGGCAGGTGACCAAAATGATCTTCCTGCCCGCATAGTCCAGCTCATTGAGGAGCTGTGTTGCAAAGTGATAATCCTTTACCACCGTTGTCTTGAGGGCGTCGATCACGGTATTGCCCGTGAGGAACACCCCCTCGGTGATGTCCTCCCGGGCCAGGTTCGCCCGGTTGGCGGGCGTGGGGCAGAAGTGGAGGTCGGCAATGTCCCCCACCAGCTTGCGGTTCATCTCCTCCGGGTAGGGGGAGTACTTGTCCCAGGTGCGCAGCCCCGCCTCCACATGTCCCACCTTGATCTGGTGGTAGAAGGCGGCCAGCGCACCGGCAAAGGTAGTGGAGGTGTCCCCGTGGACCAGCACCAGGTCCGGCTTCGCCTTGCTGAATACCTGCTCCAGCCCCAGGAGGCACTTGGTGGTGATGGTGGACAAGGTCTGCCGCGGCTCCATCACGTCCAGGTCATAGTCGGGCTTGCGGCCGAAAATCTCCAGCACGCTGTCGAGCATCTGCCGGTGCTGGGCGGTGACGCAGCA
>DATMXU010000099.1:0-3806 GCA_035562355.1 Pseudoflavonifractor sp. | reverse complement strand
CTGAATCATGGTGTGCTCCAGCTGGGCGAGCAGGCTGGCCTTGAAGGCCTCCACATACTCGGCCCGTAGGGCGGCGCGTTCGGCGGTCTCCTCCGGGGTGAGCCCCGCAGGGGTTCTGGCCTTCTTCGCCAAAACGTTGATGCGGTCAATCTTAAACTGCTCCATCTTTAAATATACCTCTCTAATTCGAGCATAATGCGCCCCTTTTTGGAGAGGCCGCCGGCGGACCTTATTACGCACTTCCCCAGCCCCCGGCAGGTGAGCACGTCCCCCTCGGCCACCGCCTTGTCGGGCTTGAGGCATTCCCGGTGGTTGAGGTGGAGCTTGCCTGAGGAGATGAGGTCGGCCGCCTTGCTCCGGGGCAGGGAAAAGCCTGTGGCGGCCACTGCGTCCAGCCGGAGGGTGGCGACCGTGTCCCGGATCAGGCGCACCTCCGGGGTCTTGGGCGTGAGGGCCGCAAGGCCGATAGGGCTGAGCCTCAGCCGGGTGCGGCCCGCCCCCTCCAGGTGGAGGAGGAGAAAGGGCTTGATCTCCTTCAAAATGATGATGTCGCACCGGCCCCGTTCCACTAGCAGGTCCCCCACCTTTTCCCGGGTAATACCCAGGCCCAGGATGGAGCCGAGAAAGTCCCGGTGAGAGAGGGCGGCGTCCTCGGGGAAACTGGCCCGCAGGGCGGAGACGGGGCAGTCCTCGCCAACCCAGCCGTCCTCCTCCTGCCAGTCGGGCAGGAAAGCGCAGAGGGCGCGCTCGGCCCCCTCGTACCCGCCGAAGAAGAGGTGCCGGGGATGCCCGGCGGCGTTCAAGAGAGCCTCTACCGAGGCGCGCTCCCCCGGGGAGAGAAAGCCGGTGCAGGCGGGCACGCTCCGGGTGCGGGCCAGCTCCAGCTTGTCCAGCGTCCTGGCCAGGAGCATACGCTCCTCCTCGCTCTGGGCGCACTTGTTCAAAAGCTCGGTTTTGGTCATGCTCA
The DNA here is from genome assembly GCA_035562355.1 of Pseudoflavonifractor sp. Lineage (GTDB taxonomy): Bacteria > Bacillota > Clostridia > Oscillospirales > Oscillospiraceae > Pseudoflavonifractor. Next base: position 2,839 of record DATMXU010000099.1, on the reverse strand, counting down.
TACCGCAACGGATTTCTGCGCGTTATAGAGGCTTGCGTACTCGCCGCCCCTGGCCATCAGTTCCTCGTGGGTGCCCTCCTCCCGGATACCCGCGCCGTCGATGACGATGATGCGGTGGGCCGAGCGGATCGTGGACAGGCGGTGGGCGATGATGAGGGTGGTGCGGCCCTTGGCCAGGGCGTCGAAGGCGTTCTGGATGCGGGTTTCGGTGACGCTGTCCAGAGCGGAGGTGGCCTCGTCCAGAATGAGGATGGGCGGGTTCTTGAGGAAGATGCGGGCGATGCTCACACGCTGTTTCTGCCCGCCGGAGAGCATGGCGCCCCGCTCGCCCACCTGGGTCTCCATCCCGTCGGGCATATCCATGATATCGTCATAGATCTCGGCCTGCTTGGCGGCCGCCACGATCTCCTCATAGGTCGCGTCGGGCCTGCCGTAGCGGATGTTTTCGTAGATGGTCCCCGCAAAGAGAAACACGTCCTGCTGGACAATGCCGATATTGGAGCGGAGGGAGTGCTGGGTAAGGGTGCGCACGTCGCGGCCGTCCACCAGAATGCGGCCCTCGGTCACGTCGTAAAACCGGGGGATGAGCTGGCACAGGGTACTCTTCCCGCCGCCGGAGGGGCCCACCACCGCCACCGTCTGCCCGGCGGGGACGTGAAGGGAGACGTGGGAGAGCACCGGCTCGGATTCCGGGTCGTAGCGGAAGGTCACGTCGTCCACCAGAATGTTCCCCACCGCGTCGGGCATGTCCACCGCGTCTGGGGCGTCCTGTATTTCGGGCTTGATGCGCATCAGCTCCACAAAGCGCTTGAACCCCGCCATCCCCTGCATGAACTGCTCGGTGAAGGCCGAGAGCTTGCGGACGGGGGTAATGAAGGTGGTCACATAGAGGGAAAAGGTGATGAGCGCGATATAATCCATCTTGTCCTGCATGATGAGCAGGCCGCCGAAGGTGATAACGAGCACGCTCATGATGCCCATGGCGAATTCCAATCCCGAGTGGTAAATGGCCATGGACTTGTAGTAGCCTCGCTTGGCGCCGCGGAAGAGATCGTTGGCGGCGGTGAACTTCTCGCTCTCGGCCTGCTCATTGGCGAAGGCCTTGGCGGTGCGCATCCCGGAGATAGAGGACTCCACCTCGCCGTTGATGCCCGCCAGCTTCTGTTTCACGTCGGTGGAGGCGTCCATCATCCGCCTGCGGGAGATGACGGTGAAGATCACGAACAGCGGCACCACCAGAAAGACCACCAGCGCCAGCTCCCACCGGATGGTGAGCATGACCGCGAAGGCGCCCAGCAAAGTCACTGTGGAGATGAACAGGTCCTCCGGCCCGTGGTGGGCGAGCTCGGTGATCTCAAAGAGGTCTCCCGTCACACGGCTCATGAGCTGGCCGGTACGGTTTTTGTCGTAAAAGGAGAAGGAGAGGTCCTGCATGTGGGAGAAGAGGTCCCGCCGGATGTCGGCCTCCATCCGTACCCCCAGCAGGTGCCCCCAATAGGTCACGATGAAGGTGAAGAAGGCCTTTAAGATGTACGACCCGATGAGGGCGGCCATCACAATGTAGAACGCGGTGAAGAGCTTGCCCGGCAGCAGCCGCTCCATGGAGAGCTTGGAGACATAGGGGAACGCCAGGTCGATGAGGGCGATGAACAGGGCGCACACCATGTCCAGGAGAAAGAGCTTGAGGTGGGGCCGGTAGTAGGACGCGAAAAGTCCCAGGTACCCATTTTTTTGGAACCGATTCTCTGTCATGAACAAATCTTCCTTTTTTCTATAATCACAATCAGTATACTCCGGAAGGCGAAGTCTTGTCAACGCGGGGGCCCGGGAATTGCCTGGCCTCTCCGGAAGGGAGGGAAATAATACAAAAAAAGGCAGTTGTCTGTTGTAAAACACACCGTTTGGAGATACAATAAAAATAAAGTCCGGTGCATTGACGGACAAAAGTAGGAAAGGAAAAGGAGTGTACATTAATATGAAGAAGCACAGCCTACGCACCCTGCTCTCAGCAGTTCTGACGATCTGCATGCTCGTTTCCATGATCCCCGCGGCCATCGCCGCCAATACCGGCGAGACCCACCTCACGATCATCGGCACCTCCGATATCCACGGCAATGTCTGGGGCTACTCCTATGAGGACATGAAGGAGACTGCCAAGGATGGCATGGCCCGCATTTCCACCTATGTGAACAGCGTCCGCGCCGAGAACCCCAACACCATCCTGGTGGACAACGGCGACACCATCCAGGGAACCATCATGACCGACGACCTCTACAGCAAGAGCTCGGCCAACCACCCTGTGATCGCCGCCATGAATTACATGAAGTACGACGCCTGGACGATGGGCAACCATGAGTTCAACTGGGGCACCGACAACCTGAAGGCCGTCATGGCACAGTCCAAGGCCCCTGCCCTGGCCGCCAACGTCAAGAACGCCGATGGGACCCTCTTCACCGGCTACGCCTATACCATCGTGGAGCGCGGGGGAGTGAAGGTCGCCGTCATCGGCGTGGTCACCCCCAACATCCCCCGCTGGGACGGCAGCAAGAAGGGTATCTCCGACCTGAAGTTTGCGCCCCTGGCCGACGGCGTGGCTGAGGCCGTCAGGGCTATCGGCGACAAGGCCGATGTTATCATGGTCTGCGCCCACGCGGGACTGGAGTCCGAGTATACCGAGGCCGACGCCGCCCAGACCATTCTGGACAAGTGCCCTGAGGTGGACGTGCTCCAGCTGGGACACACCCACACCACCTATATCAACAACGACGGGCCCATCCCCGTCGCCGAGACCAAGAACGGCGCGGGCGAGGTGGTGCGCTATGACCTGACCCTGGACTCT
>DATMXU010000098.1:0-6227 GCA_035562355.1 Pseudoflavonifractor sp. | reverse complement strand
GGCCCGGGGGCCACGGCGGCCTGGGAGGACGAGGCGGGCCGCAGAGCCAGGGAAATATGAAACATAAAGGATTTCTTGGCATATCGGAAACCTCCTCTACACCATCATACGCAGGCATTGGATAACGGGTACTGCCTGCGTTCAGAGATCCGCGCCCCCTCCTGCCGCGCCTTTGGCCTGAGGAGACAGCCCCTAGGGACTGCGTCATGAACCCGCCCGGGCAGAAAAAGGCCGCCCCGGTCAGGGCGGCTGTTTTTCGCCTTCGGATACGATGCGCTCCAGCACGGAGATGAGGTCGTTGAGGTTCTCCAGCCTGATGTTGCGGGACAGTATCTCATTTTTTAAGTCGATGGGAAGGGACTCAAATTGGGCGTGGAGCGCGGGACTGACATAGGACATCATGATCACCTCGCCCTCAGTGTGCCCGGAGAATGGAAAAACATGCAAGAGGCGGGGAAAAGTGAGCGGGTAAGGCTTACCCGTTTCCGCCGCCGCCGATGACGTTGGGGCTGTCGGCGGCCAGCTCCTCGCGGGCCCGCGCCTCTCTCATCTCGCGGATCATCCCCGGAATGACCTCGGCCCGCCGCTCGTTCTCGGCCTCCAGGCGCAGGGCCTCCTTGCTATCGGAGGTCAGGGTACGCAACTCCTCGGCGGCCTCCATATTGTGCAGCGTGGCTTCGATGTTGTCCTGGATGCGCTGGACCTTCGTCTTGTGGTTGGTGATTCGCTCCACCACCTGAAGGCCGGAGGCGCAGTCGTCGTACCTTCCGGCCGAGATATCCCGGATGGCCTTCTCCAGGACCCGCTCGTAGTGCGCCTCAGGCGGTATGCTGCCATAGGAATGGTCTGTGATATGCGCGCCGCCGGCAAGCCCGGCCAGGCGGGCGTACTCGCTTTTTACCTGCTGGATCAATCTATCCCTGTCCAAAGGATGTCCCCCTTCGCCCTGCCCGGGCTTTTTTCATAGGCATAAACGGCTCATCCGCCCTTGCGCTCGCCGTCGGAGATGGAGTTCAGACCGAATTTGGCGCGGGCGCTCTCAGCCTGCGGATCGTGCTTGATGTTCTTGGAATGAAACTTCCCATCCTGCTGTTTCTTTTGCTTGTTGCCCTTCATCTTGTGTTCGCCGCTCACATGTCTCACCTACATTCTATGGTTTTCGGTCTTGCAGGACTCCACCCGATACCCAAGCTGGGCCAGCCGCTTTTCCAGCCGGTCGCAGGTCACGCCTGTGTTGTCGTAGTCCACGGCCAGAGCGTTCTTCTCCGCGTTGACGCTGACCGACAGCACGCCGGGGACGGCGCTCAGCTCCTGTTTCAAATCTCTTGTGTCGTGTTTCCCGGCAATGTCGCCGATCTGAAAATACGCGCTCTCCTTCGACATTCCTGACCACCCTTTCTTTGGGGCTAGTATGCGTAGACCCGGGGCATTTTATGACGCTGAAACGGCCCGGAGGAACTTCCTCCGGGCCTCAGACTGTCAAAAAACACCCGGGCGGAACATCTCGGAGGGAGGGATAGTGTGAAAGGGAACCGTCAGGGTTCCCTTTCACGTGTAGGAAAACCACTTTTTGAAACTTTTTACGGTGTTTCAAAAAGTGTAGCAGCCTGTCAAAGAGGTCCCGTAGGACTTCTTTGACAGGCTACGGCCCGGAGGAAGTTCCTCCGGGCCGTTTTTGAATCAGAGATATTTTTCTGCCAGCTCGCTCAGGACGCTGAGGTAGGTCTCCTGGGTGCCCGCCTCGGCGGCGGCGCGCTCGAAGGTCTGGGTCTCCTCGTCGATTTGGCGCAGGATGTCCTGGGGCAGGTTCCGCTCCCCAAAGGGGTAGACCACTTGATTTTCCTTGTCGATGTGGCGCTGGAGGAGACCTGCGTACCCCATGGCCTCGGCCAGGATAGTCACCTTGTCGATGGTCCTTGGATCCTCCTTGTAGCGGTCCAGCGCCTTCTCCAGCTCGGACATATGCAGGCGGCCCAGATCGTGCTCCACCAGCATCCCGTGCTGGACCAGGTTATATCCGGCAGGACCCAGTTTCTCGGACATCTCGCGGAAGAAGATCTGCTCCTCCTTGCCGTGGTGGTGCTTGTCTGCATAGTTACGGGCAAAGGCGATCATGTTGCGGAAGTCCCCGTCTGCGATCTCCTTGCCCTCCACGACGCCGCAGCAGGCGGCGCGGATGACGTCCAGGAGTTTTAAAATATTGTCGTGCTCGGCGACCATGAGCTCAACGCTGTACATGGCTTACCCCTCCCTCAGTGTAAAGATTCCGTCTTCGCTGGTCTGAAATTCCAGGCCGCTCCCGGCCAACATCCCGGCGATGATGTGCTCGCGCAGTACATCGTATACCCCGGCGTCGCCCCCCGCCTGATCCCAGAATACGCTGTGGAGGCATTGGGCCCGCCGCCAGGAGAGGCTGTGCTCCCCCTGTTCTGTAATCTGGTTGACGCGGTCGCAGGGCATGCCGTCCAGCAGGCTGTCCTGGAAGACCTGATAGGCCCCCTCCACACTGGTCCCGGCAGGGACGGCGTGCCTTTTACCAAAGGAGCAGGCGAGCTCCTCCAGGGCGGAACGCCGGGCGGGGTCGGCCTTCAAAAGCTCGGTGACCAGCCGGGCGTACCTGGTTTCGGAGAGAGTGATCTGGTCCTGGAGCCAGCCGTGGATATTGTCCAGGTCAACGCTGCTCTCCAGGGGAGGCAGAGTGCTGGGAGCGGTGGGGTCCAGTCCCTCGATGGAGGGTAAAACCCAGCCGCTCCGGACCGCCAGGTCCAGGATGTCCCCGACCAGCTCCTCCTGGAGCTGGATCTTATGGTAGAGCCAGTGGTGGATCGGACCTAAAAACGCGCTCATAGAATATCCTTTCTGAAAAAGAGGGGGCTATGGCCTTGGCCATAGCCCCCTCGTGGTTTCTATCGAATTAGAGGGAGGCGTTGACCCGCTCCAGCACGCTCTCCACGTCCAGGCCGTGGACCATGCAGGCGTCGGACAGGGACTCCATTTGGGAGGAGGGGCAGCCCAGGCAGTGCATCCCGCACTCCATGAGGGTGTCGGCGGTGTCGGGGTACTGGCGCAGGATCTCGCCGATGAGCATATCGGCGGTGACGGCGGCCTTTCCGGCGCCCTCGCCGAAGAAGAGGGCCATGTCGTCCTCCACGGTGCCGATGGGGGCGATGCCGAAGTTCTCCACCAGCACCTTGGCCACGTTGGGAGAGAGGAAGGCGGGGAGCGTGGGCCCCAGGTGGATGTTCTTCACGCCCAGGTAGAGGAGGGCCAGCAGCACGATGACGGCCTTCTGCTCGTACCAGGCAATGTTATAGATGATGGGCAGCTCGTTGATGTCCTCCAGACCGAAGACCTCCTTGAGCTTGAGGGCGATGACGGCCAGGGAGTAGGAGTCGTTGCACTGGCCGGCGTCCAGCACGCGGGGGATGCCGCCGATGTCGCCCAGGTCGAGCTTGTTGTAGCGGTACTTGGCGCAGCCCGCGGTGAGAATGACGGTGTCCCCCGGCAGGGCCTTGGCAAACTCGCTGTAGTAGTTACGGTCCTTCATGCGGCCGTCGCAGCCGGCCATGACCACAAACTTCTTGATGGCGCCCGACTTGACGGCGCCGACCACGGCGTCGGCCAGGGCAAGGACCTGGTTGTGGGCAAAGCCGCCCACGATCTCGCCGCTCTCGATCTCAGTGGGGGGAGCGCAGCGCTTGGCGTGCTCGATGATGGCGGAGAAGTCCTTCTCCTCCCCGATGCCGCCGGGGATGTGCTTGCAGCCGGGATAGCCCGCCGCGCCAGTGGTGTAGAGCCGGTCCTGGTAGCTGGGGCGGGGAGGCACGATGCAGTTGGTGGTCATGAGGATGGGGCCGTTGAAGGTCTCAAACTCCTCCTTCTGCTTCCACCAGGCGTTGCCGTAGTTGCCCACGAAATGGGCATACTTCTTGAAGGCGGGATAGTAGTGGGCGGGCAGCATCTCGGAGTGGGTGTAGATATCCACGCCGGTACCCTCGGTCTGCTTGAGGAGCATCTCAAAGTCCCGCAGGTCGTGGCCTGAGACCAGAATGCCGGGACGGGAGCCCACGCCGATGTTGACCTTGGTGATCTCGGGGTTGCCGTAGGCGCCGGTGTTGGCGCCGTCCAGCAGGGCCATGCCGTTCACGCCGTACTTGCCGGTCTCCAGGGTGAGGGCCACCAACTCGTCCGCGGTGAGGGAGTCGTCCAGGGTGGCGGCCAGAGCGCGCTGAAGGAAGGCGTCCACCTCGCCGTCGTCCTTGAGGAGGACGTTGGCGTGCTTGCTATAGGCGGAGAGGCCCTTCAGACCATAAGTAATGAGCTCGCGCAGGCTGCGCACGTCCTCGTTCTCGGTGGAGAGCACGCCCACTTGAGCGGCCTTGGCGGCGAACTCGGACCGGTCGGCGGTATACCAGTGGGCGGCCTCGGGCAGCGAGTCGGGCTGGGATACCTGGGAGAGCAGCTCACGTTTCACGTCCAGTGTGGCCACGATACGCGCCACGATGGCATCCTCGTCGAAGTTGGCGTTGGTGATGGTGGTAAAGAGGTTGAGTGTGGCCATATGGTTTACGTCGGCGGAGACCGCCTTGCCCTCGGCGCGCAGCCGGGTGGTGACGGCCGAGAGGCCACGGGTCACATAGACCAGCAGGTCCTGCATGGCGGCTACCTCAGGCTTTTTCCCGCAGACGCCGGAGTAGGTGCACCCCGTGCCTCCCGCGGCCTCCTGGCACTGATAACAAAACATGTTCTGCTCCATCGAAAAATTCCTCCTCAATTGGTGTAGGCTCGTGTTGGATGAGCCTATCCTACCAGATGGACCGGAGAAATTCCGTAACTGAGGTTACGAGAATAAAAAAATACGAATTTTGTCTGCTCCCGTCCACCTATTATAAGATATCCTGCAGTGCCTCCCCGTCAGGGACCAGGATGGTACGGCGGTCCACCGTGATGAGGCCCTCCTCCTGCATCCGCATCAGCTCCCGGGACAGGGAGGGGCGGGCGGTGTTGAGGAAGTCGGCCAGCTCCTCCCGGTTCATGGGCAGGTTCACTCTGCCGTTGGCGGCGCGGTTTTGCAAAAGCACCTTGGCGATCTTCTGCCGTAAGGTGGCGCAGGAGACGATCTGGAGCCGCTGATTTAAGAAGTAGGCCTTTCGGGCCAGGATGGATAGCATGTTGGAGATCATGGTCTGGTGGTGGGCGCAGTCCTCCCCGCAGGTGTGGTAGAGAAATTCTTTGGGGATCTGCAAGACCTTAGCGGGGGTCAGGGCCTGGGCGTAGTGGTCGTATTCGCCCTTGCCCAGAAAGAGGAAGACCTCCCCGAAGAGCTCGCCGGGCTGGCCAAAGGTGGCGATGATGCTGCGTTTCCCGCTGCTGGAGTCGTTTCCCACCGCCACCACCCCCTCCAGGAGCACCAGCAGTTTCTGGGGCGTGTCGCTCTGACGGAAGATAAAATCCTCCTTGCCGTAGAGTGCGATCTCCGCGCGGCTGCAGTTCAGGCACGAATCGATATCCCGCTCCGACATCGAAGCGAAGAGAGGACTCTTTTTCAGCAACTCCAGCATGGGGCACCTCGTCTTTCCCATTTTTCTAACATGTTATCACAGATGGACTCGAAGATGCAATAAAACCAGCTGCGTTCGGGATAGCCGGAGGGAGTCGCTCCGTTATGGGAGCGCCTACCCGCGGACAACCCCCACCAGAAGCTTAAGCAGTTCAAAGAGCATCCTGCGGCTCCCCGGCTCCATGCTCTTGAGCTCGGAGAGCGCGGCCCCGGCGCTGCCGAGCCAGTCGGTCGAGAGCTCGTCGGTGGTCTTGGCGTTGGTGGCGCTGAGTACGTCGAAGAGGGCGTCCACCGTCTGCTCCCGCTGGGCGCTGTCCATGGCGGCCAGCCAGCTCTTGACCTTGGCGCTGATGAAAAGGCTGCCGTCGGTCACCGTGTCCACCAGGCAGAAGTCGCCCCCCATCACCTCCCACGAGTAGAGGTCGTGCTGCAAAATGCCCAGGCCCTTGCTGTGGACCACCTGGTAGGACTCCTCGTGGTCCATCAGCATCCCCACCACAGAGGACTGGGGCACGAAGGTGCGCACCCTGTCCCGGACCGCCAGGTACTCCGGCGAGGAGAGCATATCGCCGCTGAAACCGGGCCCGTCGTTATTATAGACCGCCCGTAGCTTTTTCTGTACCTCCTCCCCGCAGTGGGCGGCGGCGTAGACCGCCAGGTTCCCCCC
>DATMXU010000097.1:0-7977 GCA_035562355.1 Pseudoflavonifractor sp. | reverse complement strand
CCCCCTCCCCCTCGGTCGAGCCCGCCAAGTCGGTCGAGCTGACGGTGGTCACCTCCTACGGCGGCGACGATGGCAACCGCATCAACTATGAGAACGCCATCAAGGGCTACGAGGACGCCTCCGGCAACAAGATCCTGGACGCCTCCGGCACCTCCAACGAGGAGTGGAAGGCCAAGATCCTCACCGACTTCCAGACCGGGGCCGAGCCCGACGTGCTCTTCTACTTCACCAACGCCGACGCCGAGCCTTTCATCTCCGCGGGCAAGGTGGTGGACCTGGCCACCATTCAGGCCGAGTACCCCGAGTACGGCAGCAACATGAAGGAGTCCATGCTGGCGGTGGCCAAGGACGGCAAGAACTACGCCCTCCCCTCCTCCGGTTTCTGGGAGAACATGTTTGTGAACACCAAGGTCCTGGCCGACGCGGGCGTGGCCGTTCCCGGCCCCGACTACACCTGGGACCAGTTCCTCAAGGACTGCGAGGCCATCAAGACCGCGGGCTATACCCCCATCGCCTGCTCCCTCTTCGAGGTGCCCCACTACTGGTTTGAGTTCATGGTGATGAACAACGGCACCAGCGCCACCCAGCTCGACATCCCCACCATCGGCGCCGACGGCAAGCTGGACGCGGTAGGCCAGAAATGGGTGGACGGCCTGAACGACATCAAGACCCTCTATGAAAAGGGCTATTTCCCCGAGAACACCCTCACCGCCACCGACCCCGAGACCGTGCAGATCTTCTCCGACGACGAGGCCGCGTTCCTCATCGACGGCTCCTGGAAGGTCGGCCACTTCGTGGAGAACTACAGCGACAAGCTGGACAACTACGCGCTGAGCTATGTGCCTGGCAAGGGCGAGCGCAAGGCCACCGACATGATCGGCGGCATCTCCATGGGCTACTTCATCACCAAGAAGGCCTGGGACGACCCCGCCAAGCGTGAGGCCGCCGTGAAGTTCGTCGAGCACATGACCTCCGACGACGTCCTGTCCACCTTCGTCACCACCGAGGTCACCGCGCTGAAGAACGGCGCCTCCCCCGCCGGCCTCAACCCCCTCCAGCAGTCGGCTGCCGATGCCAACGCCAAGGTCACCAGCGTCATCGGCGCGGTGCAGGACAGCATCACCAAGGAGGCAAAGGGCGAGCTCTTTGCCGACGTGCAGAAGATCGTCACCGGGCAGATGACCGCCGAGGAGGCCGTCATTGCCGCCATCAAGCTCAACTAAGCAACATGCCGAAAGAAAGGGGCTGCGTTCGGCAGCCCCTTTCTTTCTGAAAAACCTCGCCGCGTTTTGCCTGCGGCCTTACCTCCCCTGCTTGGCGGCTCAGCGTTTCTTTCTGTCGCGCTGCGCACGCCTCGCGGGCGGGTCGATAAGACGTACGACTGCGCCAAGACCCATCCGGCCCCTCCGGGCCTCCTTGGGCTCTTGGCTCCGCTCCCGTCTTATCTCCCCTGCTCGGTGGCTTAGCGTTTCTTTCTTGAGGAGTGAAAATTATGGGCGGCTCCACGCTGTACAAAAAGAAAGGGCCCCTGGTGGTCTTCCTGGTCCCGGCCTTTCTCTTTTTGATCGTGTACCTCTACTACCCCTTCATCCAAAATATCATCAACAGTTTCTGCGCCATCGGCGGCCTGGGCATGCCCGCCACGGGCGTCAACGAGCCCTGGTACCTGAACTTCGTCACCCTGTGCACCGACCCCTACCTCCGCACGGCGCTGTGGAACACCCTGCTCCTCACTCTATGCACCATCGTGTTTCAGGTGGGTATCGCCCTGGTACTGGCCCTGTTGGTGGACAGCATCCGCGTGGGCGCCCAGGTCTTCCGCACCCTGTACTTCTTCCCCATCGTCATCTCGGCCACCGCGCTGGGCCTGATGTTCAACCTCATCTTCCTCTTTAAGGGGGGGATGGTAAACCAGCTCCTCCTGAGCATGGGGGCCATCACCAAAAACATCGACTGGAAGGACCAGGCCCATTTCCTCTTCACCATGTTCATGCCCGTTATGTGGCAGTATGTGGGGTTCTATTTCGTGATTCTGGTCACGGGGCTCAACAACATCTCCCAGGACCTCTATGAGGCCGCCGCTCTGGACGGGGCCTCGGGCCTCAAGGTGGTGCGGTACATCTCCCTGCCCATGCTGCGAAACGTCCTGTGCACCTGTCTGGTGCTGGCCATCACCGGGGCGCTGAAGGTCTTCGACCTGCCGTGGGTCATGTTCGGCGCGGGGATGCCCCAAAACCTGGGCTGGCTCACCGGCACCTATATGTACGACCAGACCTTCAACCGCGGCAACGTGGACTACGGCTCCACCATTGCCATTCTCATCGTGGTGCTGGGCGTGGTACTCAGTAATGTCTCCAACCGGATCTTCCGGCCGCGGGACGACATTTAAGGGAGGGAAGAGCAGTAATGGCACTGAACACCAGACGCTTTAAGCCCTCCAAGCTCGTCACCTACGCAGTCCTCTGTATCTGGGCGATCACCACCCTCTACCCCTTCGTATGGGTCATCCTCAACTCCTTCCGGGAGACGGGGCTCATCCGGCAGGACTCCTTCTCCGTCCCCACGCCGGGCAGCGGCTTTACGTTGGACAATTACCAGCTCGCCATGAGCCGGTTCGACTTTAAAAACGCCTATCTGAACAGCCTCATCGTCTCGGTGACCGTGACCGTCGTGGTGGTCATCCTGGCGGGGCTGGCGGCCTACGGGATGGTGCGCTACCGGTTCCGGGGCCGCACGCTGCTCTACAGCCTCATCATGGCGGGGATGATGTTCCCGGTGTTCTCCACCATCATCCCGGTGTACAGCATGGAGGTGGCCTGGGGCATCGCGGGCACATCCAACCGCTGGCTCTCCCTTCTCGCCACCATCCTGCCCCAGATCGCCGGCAACCTGTGCTTTGCCACCATCGTGCTCATGGGTTTCATTGAGTCGGTCCCCATCGAGCTGGAGGAGAGCGCGTACCTGGACGGGTGCAACGTCTTCCAGGTGTACTTCCACATGATCATCCCGGCGGCCAAGTCCTCCTTCGCGACGGTGGCCATCTTCTCCTTCCTGTGGAGCTACAACGACCTCTTTACCCAGAGCTTTTTCCTGCGCATCCCCCGCAACCGCACCATCACCCTCCTCCTCAACGAGATCTCCTCTCAGGCGGGGGTCAACTATGGGCTGATGGCGGCGTCGGTGGTGGTCATCGTGATCCCGGTGCTCTTCGTATACGTGCTTTTACAAAAACACATCATCAAGGGTCTGACGGCTGGGGCCATCAAAGGATAGCCGCCGGGCAGGAGCGCTCGGACTGGGGCGGCGGGGGCAAGCCCCCGCCGCCCCTCAGACTGTCAAAAAACCCTCAGGCCGAAGGTCCCGGAGGGAGGAATAGTGTGAAAGGGAACCGTCAGGGTTCCCTTTCGCGTGCAGGAAGACCACTTTTTGAAACTTCCTACGGTGTTTCAAAAAGTGTAACAGCCTGTCAAAGAAGTCCCGTGGGACTTCTTTGACAGGCTGTGGAGCGGCGGGGCTTGCCCCCGCCGCCCCTTTATGTTATGATAAAATTACCAGGAAAGGGGGCGCTCCCGTGTATAAGGTGGTCATTATCGATGACGAATCCATCATCGTGGAGGGCCTGAAACGAGTGGTGGACTGGGACAAGTTCCGCTGTCAGGTGGTCGCCGCCGGGCACGACGCGGCTTCCGGCGCGGCGGCCATCCGGGCATACAAGCCCAACATTGTCTTCACCGACATCAAGATGCCCAACGAGGATGGCCTGACCATGCTGGCGGGACTGAAGTCTGAGTTCCCGGACATGCTGGTCACCGTGCTCACCGGCTACCGGGACTTTGAGTACGCCAAGGAGGCCATCAGCCTGGGCGTGACCCGGTTCCTGCTCAAGCCCTCCAAGATGGATGAGCTGGAGGAGGCGCTGACCTATATGACCGGCGTGCTGGACAGACAGCGGCCCCGGGAGGAAACAGCCAAGGACGCGCCGGCCGCTGAGGGCACCGCCGCCGGGGACTCGGCCAACAGCTTTCTCGCCCGGCAGGCCTATGGGTATATGAAGGATCACTACGCCGAAAAAATATCCCTCCAGGACGTGGCCGACCACTGCTACGTGAGCCAGTGGCATCTCTCCAAGCTCCTGCACAAGCACCTGGGAGAGGCCTTCTACGACCTGCTCAACGGCATCCGGGTGGAGCGGGCCAAGGTTTTGCTGGAGGACCCGTCCCTGCGCATCAGCGAGATCGCCGCCATCGTGGGGTACGCGGACACGGCCCACTTCTCCCGCGTCTTCAAAAAATGCGTGGGCCTCTCCGCCGGGGATTACCGCAACGCCCACTGCGGCGGGAAGTAAACGGGCTTTTATTCCGCGCTGGAATTGGCAATCCTAAGAGATATATCAACGGAGGTGTGCACCAATGAGAAAGGCCATCAAAAACAACGTCTCCTGGGTGGGAAAGATCGACTGGGAGCTGGAGAGTTTCCACGGGGCCGACTATTCCATCAACCACGGCTCCAGCCAGAACGCCTACCTCATCGAGGAGGAGAAGACCGTCCTGATCGACACGGTCTGGAGGCCCCACTCCTCCGAATTTGTGGACAATCTGGCGGGCGAGGTGGACCTGGGGAACATCGACTTCATCGTAATGAACCACGGCGAGGTGGACCACAGCGGCTCCCTCCCCGCGCTGATGGAGAAGATCCCCGGAACCCCCATCTACTGCACCGCCAACGCTGTCAAGAGCCTGGTGGGCCAGTACCACCACCCGGAGTGGAACTTCCAGGTGGTCAAGACCGGGGACGCCGTGGACGTGGGCAACGGCAAGCAGCTTATCTTCGTAGAGATGCGGATGCTCCACTGGCCCGATAGTATGGCCACCTATCTGACGGGGGACAACATCCTCTTCTCCAACGATGCCTTCGGCCAGCACTACGCGGTGGAGGAGCTCTTCAACGACAAGGCGGACGCCTGCCTCCTCTGGGCGGAGGCGCAGAAGTACTATGCCAACATCCTCAACCCCTTCTCTCCCTTCGTGAAGAAGAAGATTGAGGAGATTCAGGGTCTGAATCTCCCCATCGACATCATCGCCCCCAGCCATGGCTCGGTCTGGCGGGACAACCCGCTCCAGATCGTGGAGAAGTACTACGAGTGGTCCCAGGACTACCGGGAGGATCAGGTCACCATCGCCTACGACACCATGTGGGACGGTACCATGCAGCTCGCCCACAAGATCGGCGCGGAGGTCTCCCGCCTCTCCCCTTCCACCAAGGTCAAGATCTTCAACATCTCCAAGACCAACAAGAACGACATTATGACCGAGGTCTTCAAGTCCAAGGCCATCGCCGTGGGCTCCCCCACCGTGGGGCAGGACATTCTCTCCTCCGTGGGCGGGTGGCTGGACTTCCTCAAGGAGCTGAAGTTCAGGGGCAAGAAGGCCGCCGTCTTCGGCTGCTACGGCTGGAGCGGCGAGAGCACCAAGGTCCTGCGGGCGCGGCTGACCGAGGCCGGCTTTGCAGTGGCGGAGCCGGAGATCCGGTGCAACTGGAACCCCCAGGAGGACAGTTTCAGCAAGGCCGAGGCCGTCGCCAAGGCGTTGTGCGAGTGAGTAAGTTCCAGGGGGGGGACTTTGTCCCCCCCTGGATACAAAATTGGCGCGGCCATAGGCCGCGCCAATTTTGATACCCCCTCGCTTGCGCATGGCGCAAGCGGCTGCGGCCCAGTGGCCGCAGGTTAAGGTGTCCTCCCCAGGCGCATGTCCTGGTCCGGATGTTTTTTCCATTTTATTTCCGCCTGCGGCGGAAACTCTGCGAGCTTACGAGGCTCAGACACCGGCGGGCGGATGTGGGAATCCACATCCGCCTGCACTTTTATGCCTTTTCGCTCTTTAGGATTACGGCCTCATAGGGGAAAAGGACGCCGTTGTAGCGGCCCCGGCCGTAGTTGGAGAGGATGAGGACGCCCTTTGCGCCCATGTGGACGGGCTTGCTGGAGAGGTTGACGGCCACCAG
This sequence comes from Pseudoflavonifractor sp., assembly GCA_035562355.1. Lineage (GTDB taxonomy): Bacteria > Bacillota > Clostridia > Oscillospirales > Oscillospiraceae > Pseudoflavonifractor. Next base: position 1,977 of record DATMXU010000097.1, on the reverse strand, counting down.
GTGGCTTTTCCCCCGGCGGTAGACGAAGAGCTGATCGGTGATCTTGATCACCTTGAACTCCCCCTCCAGGAGGTCGGGGGTACCCCTGCGCAGGGCGATCATCGTCTTGTACCAGCTGCGGACCGACTCGGGATCGTCCTTCTGAGCGGTAAAATTGATTTCCTTGTGGTTACCGTTGACGCCCAGCCAGGGCTTTCCGGTGGTAAAGCCGCCGTTCTCGCTCCCATCCCACTGGTAGGGGGTTCGGGCGTTGTCCCTGCTGGTGGAGCGCATCATCCGCCAGCGGTACCAGCCGGGGATGCGCATGCTCTTGGCCAGGGCGTCCACGTTATGGCTCTCCACGTCGTTGAGCTCATCCATGCTCTTGAAGTCGAAGTTGGTCATGCCGAGCTCCTGCCCCTGATAGAGGAAGGGGGTGCCCCGGAGGGTAAGGAGGAGAGTGCCCAGGGCTTTGGCGCCCTTCTCCCAGTAGTCCTTCTCGTCCCCAAAGCGGGAGACCGAGCGGGGCTGGTCGTGGTTTTCAAAATAGACGGCGTTCCAATTGAGCTCCCCCTGCCACTTGGCCAGCGCCTCGAAAAAGGGTTTGGGCCGGAAGGCTTTACGGAACCACTTGACGAAGACCTGGTCGGTCTCCATGTGCTCGAAGGGGAAGACCTCGTCGAGCTCCCGCCGGGCGGGGTCGGTGAAGTCGTGGGCAATCTGGGGGGTGAGGAAGACGGTCTCCCCCACGGTGAAACAGTTGTACCCATCCAGCACCTCGGTACGGAGCTGCCGGAGAATCTCGTGGGTGCCGCTCTGGGAGAGATAGTGCTCGCTCCCCGTGAGGGCAAGCTGTTTCTTCCCGTCGGCCAGAGAGCTCTTATAGAGGATGTTGATCACGTCACACCGGAACCCCGCCACTCCCTTGTCCAGCCAGAAACGGAGGATCTGCTTCACCTCGGTCATGACCTGGGGGTTGTGCCAGTTCAGGTCGGGCTGGCCCTTGGCGAAGAGGTGGAGGTAGTACTCGCCGGAGAGCTCGTCAAACTCCCAGCACTTCTCCGCAAAAAAGCTCGTCCAGTTGTTGGGGGGGCCCCCCTCGGGCTTGCCCCTGCGCCAGATATAGTAGTCCCGGTAAGGGCTGTCCTTGTCCCGGCTCTGCTGGAACCAGTGGTGCCGGTCGCTGGTGTGGTTGACTACCAGGTCCATGATGATCTTGATATCGCGCGCGCCGGCCTGGGCGATCAGCTCCTCCATGTCGGCCATAGTGCCGTACTCGGGGTTGATGTTCCGGTAGTCCGAGATATCGTAGCCGTTGTCCTCGTTGGGGGAGCAGTACACCGGGGAGAGCCAGATGGCCCCCACCCCCAGGTCGGCAAGCTCGTCCAGGCGGCTGATGATGCCGGGAAGATCCCCCACTCCATCGCCGTTGCTGTCCTGAAAGCTGCGGGGATATATTTGATAGATGACTCGTTCCTTCCACCACTCAGCCATGTATTTTACATCCTCCCGTCTCTATTAGAGTTTCCGTACTTTGCCGATCGTCCTGTCAGCGGCGGCGGGTCCAGTCCTCCGCCATGGTGCGCTCGGGCCGGGCGTTGACCTCGGCGCCCTTCTCCCCCAGCCAGGCCCGCAGGGCCTCAACGCCTGTCTCGTCCAGTGGGAAGGACCTCTGTTCCTCGACGACCGAGAGCTCGTAGCTCCAGGGGCCCTCCCAGATCTCGGCCGTCAGCCCCTCCTGCCCGGGAGTCACCTTGAAACGAAACCTCCCGTCGCTGGCGATCCAGCTGTTCTCATTCTGAAAATGGGACAGGACAGGCAGATAGATTTCTCCCATACCGGTCACTCCTCTGATTTTATTGATCACACGATTCTTCATACAGTCCGTTTTCGCGTTCTTCACGCTTTATGCCTTATTTTAACACAAGTCTGCCCCTTTGTATAGAATCTCCCTCACTTCCATATCCTCTATATAGATTCTAAAGATACGAGAATGGA
>DATMXU010000096.1:0-15148 GCA_035562355.1 Pseudoflavonifractor sp. | reverse complement strand
CGATTGAATTGTCCTCGCATGGATTTACAGAGAGATACTATTGCTTAAAGGATTTTGTGCTGATACCAGCTGCTTTAAAGCCGCCGCGCAGCAAATCAAACAAGGCCCCGGCGAAGAAGTATCTCCGCCGGGGCCTTGTTCTTACTTTTGTTACAGTTTTCCCACAAACCGCTGAAGCATTGCAGCGACCTCAGCGCGGGTAGCCAGACCCTGAGGATCCAATGTACCATTCTTGCCGTTGACGATGCTATTCTCCACAGCCCACTCCATGGCCTCGGCGGCATAGCTGCTGACACTGTCCGTGTCACTGAATTCACGCATGGCTGTGTCGGCCGTCTTGGGGCTGCCCGCATAGCGGTAGAGCATGGTCACAAGCTGCTCACGGGTAAGATTCCCCTCGGGGGCCGTCCCGTCGGAGATGCCCTGCTCCTTGGCCCAGCCCATACCGGCCTCATACCAAGTGTTTCCGGCGGTGGTGTCCTGACCATCCAGGCGGGCCAGCACGGTCATCAGCATGCCCCGGGTCATGGGCTCGCCTGCGCCAAAGCTGGTGGCGGAGGTGCCGTTGAAGAGCTCTCGGGCGGTGACAAAGGTCACGCTCTCATAGGCCCAGTTGTTCTCCGAAATGTCGTTGAATCTCTTGGTGTTGTCCATGACCTTGATGGTCACATCGCCCTGGACAGCCAGCGCAATACCGCCCTCGGTGGGCACAGCGGTCTTGACGATCTCCTCGGCGCCGTCCGCCTTGGCAAGCACGGCCACGGTGCCGGGTTTCACGTTCTGCATGGGGATTACCACCTTGACGGACTTATCGGCAGGGGCACTCACAGTGATGGTGGACTTGCCCGCCTCCACGGGGAGGATGGGCAGCGTCACGGCATTGGTGCTGTCCGCCGCCTTCGCGGGAACAGTAGCGGTGGCATTCATGGTGCCATCGGAAGTTTTAGTGGTCTCGCCCTTCACGCCATCGGCGGTCTGACCGGACTGCTTCACACTGCCGTCCTTCTTGGTTTCTACCACATTGGTGGAACCGTCGATCCACTTGGTGGTCTCGGTGACCGTGCCGTCGGGCTTGGTGACGGTTGTGGTGGTGGAACCGTCGGGGTTCTTGGTGGTCTTGGTCTGATTGCCGGGGGTGGAGTCGCTGTAGGTCGGGTTCTGGCTCCACTTGGCGTACAGCGTTGTGGACTGTGTCACGAGATCGGTGTCAAAGCTCCAGGCCTCGGTCAGTTTCGCGTCCTTGTACCAGCCGTCGAAGGTATAGCCGGACTTGGTGGGGATGGAGGGGGCAGTCAGCTTGCCGCCGTTTTCCACCTTGACCACCGCGATTTCACTGCCGCCATTGGTCTCAAAAGTGACGGTCCACTTATAGTGCATGGCGTCCAGCGCGTTCTGGAGCGCGACCTGCGCGTCATAGAGCTCTGTCTGGGTGGCGTCCCCGCCCTTTTCCAGCACTGCCTGTGCGGCGGAAAGCTCGGCTTGATAAGCGGCCCAGAGGTCGGCCTCATAGTCCGTCTCTGTCAGGGCGTTATCCCCGGTCACGCTGTCCACCAGTGCCTGCAGCCATTCGGGATTCAGGATGGACTGGGGTTCCATCAGCTTGACATAGGCGTGATAGCGGTAATTATAGGCGTCATACATTGGGTAGAAGTTCAGGCCGTCCACCACCAGGTGGGGGGTGCCGTCCCCGCCCGCAGGGGTCTCGATCTGGGCGGTCTCAACCAGGTTTGTATCGCTGAGGGACAGGGTGTACCAGTTCATGGGGATGTAGCTGCTCCGGGCATCCTTGGCGACCATGACCATGGGGCCGTACATCAGGGAGGCGACCTCGGCGCCGTCCGTGGTGTCGGGCGTCTTGTCCAGGTGCAGGGTGTAGGGCATGTGAATGGTCACCACGTCGCCGGATTTCCACGTGCGGTCGATCAGCACGTAGGAGCTGGGGGTGGGCTCGGTGCAGACGACCTCACCGTTCACCCTGACGGTGAACCCCTCGGTGGCCCAGTAGGGTACGCGCAGTTTCATCTTAAAGCTGCCGGAGCCGGTTACGGTCAGGGAGGAGTCCTCGGAGGGGAAGGAGGTCTCCTGTTTCACGGTGATGTTCTTCTCGTCCCACTTCACGGTGGTGGGCATATAGAGGTTCACATACAGGGTGTCGTCCGTCTTGGCATAGGCCGCGGCCTGGTAGTGGACATGGTTCTCCATGCCGGTGCCGTTGCAGCAGGTAAAACCGCCGTAGTCGCTGTCATAGTCGCGCCTCTGGCCCGGATCGATGGGCAGCATATAGGTGACGCCATTGTGCATGTGACTGTTGACTTCGTGACTCTGGGACGAGGCAATCTGGTTGAGCACGGTGCGCTCATAGTAGTCCATGTACGCCGCGTTATCCGGGTCGTAGTTGTAAAGCTCCTGGGTCAGCTTAAGCATATTGTAGGCCGCGCAGGTCTCGCAGTTCTCCCCGCGGCCGTCGTTACCCAGGATATTCTTGCCCTGGGCGTACGGATCCTTAAAGCGCTCGCCCGTTCCTACGCCGCCGATGGAGTAGGCGTAGCGCGCCGTGGCCATCTCCCAGAAGTGCTTGGCAATGTCGTAGTAGTACACATCGCCGGTGGCCGCGTACTCGTGGACGGCGCCCACGATCTGCGGAATGTGCTGGTTGGCGTGGCGGTTCTCAATGGTGTCCTCGTTGCTGCTGAGGCCGTCAAAGAAGTCCTTGTTGTCGAACATCTGGGAGGCGGTCAGATAGCGCGCGTCCTCGGTCAGCTCATAGAGCCGGGCCAGGGACTCGTTCATGCCGCCGTACTCGCCCGCGATGTACATGCTCCACATCCTCTCGCGCTGCTCCTTGGTGCAGGCGCTCAGACGATTGTACACCCACAGGCCCAGGTCCCTGGCGATCTCCAGACCCTCTTCATTGCCCGCGTAGAGGTAGCTGTCGAGGAAACCGGCCAGCAGCTTGTGCATGGTGTAGTAGGGGGCCCAGATGGTGTTGTAGGGGGTATACTGCTCCAGCAGGGCGAACTGGTCGGGTGAGTAGGCACTGATGAAACCCTCACCCCAGGTGTTGGGGGTGGTGCTCCACTTGGTCTGGGCGGCGTCCGTGGGCGTGCACCTGGTCGTAAAGGCCGCTGCGTCACCCGCGGAGAGCTCCTGGAGCTTACGCATCTCGCTGATCATGTAGTCGAGCTTGGTTTTATAGACTTCGTCTCCGGTGGAGGCGTAGGCCTGGGCCAGGGCGGACATGAAGTGGCCGGTGGAGTGGCCGCGCAGCAGGCCGGTGGGGGCGTCCCAGCCGGTGAGAGCCTGTGCGCCCTTGGTGTCCTGGCCGAACGTCTTGCGGAAATTGTAGAGCATCCGGTCGGCGTCCATAATTTTGAGGTATTCCAGCGTGCGGGCCATATTTTCTCCATAGATGGTGTCGGTGCCGTCAAGGGAAATATCGCTCAAATCGAAAGACTCGGTGATCGCCGCGGGGGCCTGCTCCTCTTCGTCGACGACCGTAACCAGGGCTTTGACCTTGTTGTCGTGGCCGACCAGGCTGCCCTCCAGGGTCTTCGTGCCGGCCGCACCAAACCCGGACCCGGTGAGCCCGGTGGGCCAGACCGCCTTCACCGTGCCGACGGTACCGTCCTCAAAGGTCACGGTCACGGTGGCGGGCAGAGAGGGGACGATGCCGCAGACGGTAGATACCGCGATGTCGGGCACCTTTACAATGTCGAGCTTTTCATAGAGGGGCAGGACGGTGACGGTAAACGCACGCTCCTTGCTGATCTCGCCCTTCCTCACGGTGGCGGTAACAGTCACCTGGGCGGACAGGCCGACCGGCCTCGTTACAGTTCCGTTGGCGGAGACGCAGTTCTCGTTGGAGCTTTTCCAGGTGATGGTGGACCCCAGGTTTCCGACGGCAGGCAGGGTCAGGTCCCCGGTCACCGCGCCGAGGTTGCCCAGATCGATGGCGGCGGCGTCCGCGTCCACCGCCTCCTGGTCGCTGGGCAGATGGAGCACTGTTACTGTGAAGACCTTGGTGTCGGATATCGCGCCGGAGGAGATGGTGGCGGTGAGCGTCACCTGGGCGTCGGGCCGGCCGGTGGCGGGACGGGTCACCACGCCCCCGTCGGTGATCACGGCGGCGTCAGAGCTCTCCCAGGCGATGTCGCTGCCGGCGGTTCCCTTGACGGGGAGTGAGAGGTCGTCCGTCACCGCGCTGGTGTCCCCCAGGGTCAGGGAACTCTTGTCGCGGGAAACCCTCTCGTTGTCGGGGATGGTGAACATACCTGCGACCTCCTCGCCGGAGAGGGCCCGGTTGTAAATACGGAAGTCGGCAATCATACCGTTCAAAATGTCATTTTTGAACTGGCCGTATCCAATCCAGTTCTGAGTGGAGCCCTGGAGGACAGAGAGGTCGGCGTCTGTCTTGACCGCGTCGCCGATCTGCACACCGTCCTCATAAAGCCTCATGGTCTTCTCGCTGCCGTCAAAGGTCACGGTAGTCAGCTTCCAGACCCCGGTAGCCAAATTGGAGCCCTTTTCCGGCCCCTTCTCAGCGCCCCAGCCGCTCTTGGTCAGCGCGGCGGTGTAGCCGGTGTGCCCGGCGTTATAGCCGTCCGCCAGCAGGTAAAGATAGCTGGTGGTGCCGCTGCCCAGATCCCAGATCCGGTTGTAGCCACTCATGCTCGTCACGTAGACCCAGCAGCTGATGGTCAGGTCCTCAAGGTCGTTCAGTACACCCTGGGGCATCTCCACATAGTTGTGTCCGTCCCCCGGCTGGCCGCCCTGCAGTACAATGGCGGTCTCCTCTTTGCCGTAGATTATGACCTGCTTGGTCTGCACGCCGCTGCCCCGGGGCATCACCTCGGCGGCCAGGCCGTTCCCGCTGATGTCATTCACAATCGTGCCCGATTCCAGGGATTTAAAGTCGTAATGCACGATCAGGCCGTCCTCGGCCTGGACGTTCGTATCGCTCGGAGGTTCCGGCTCACTCTCGGGAGCTGGCTGTACATCCTGCATTTCAACCACGGGCAAAGCCTCCTGCGCAAGGGGGGCCGCCCCTCCTTCCGCCGCGAGTCCTGCCGGCATGGTACCGGCGAGCATGGCCGTGACGAGCACGGCCGCCATTGCCTGTTTTCCTGTTTTCATTGTGTGATCTCCCTTCAAAATAACTTCTTTTTCCTTGGGGGCTTTGCGGAATTAGCGGTATCGCGGTTCAGGGGACACTATGGAAACGCTAGAATCAATTCGGCAGGCTATCATGAACGGTTTAGCCGTCCTTAGCGGGATGCTCTTCCGGGTTGACGGGCTGACTTCCTCGGGCGGTTACCACCGGAAACCTGGCAGCCATCTGCTCCATGTCATTTCGCCTCTCGTGTGCAGCCTACCCCTTCGCGGAGGCCGAAAATATAGTGGTGTGCTTCCAAGCCTCCCCGGCACGGAGAACGGCTTGGGGGAAATTCAGGTGGTGCGGAGAATCAGGGTAGAACTGGGTCTCCAGGCAAAAAGCGCCGTACTTACCGTAGTGTGCGCCGCCCTTACCGGTTGGGCAGCCATCCAGAAAATTGCCGCTGTAAAACTGGATGCCCGGCAGGGTGGTCTCCACCCGCAGGGTGATTCCTGTTCTGGGATTACTCACCTCGGCAGCCGGATGCAGGACGCCGGTTTTGCCACTCAGCACCCAGTTGTGATCGTACCCGGAGGTGAAATGTATTTGCTCAAAATCATCGTCCATTCGCACACCGATGGGGGTGGGCGTGCGGAAGTCCATGGGGGTACCTGCCACATCGGCGAGTTCCCCGGTGGCGATGGACGCACTGTCCACCACGGTGTATTGCGACCCGTGGAGCTGAAGGACATGGTCTAGAATGGAACCGTTTCCGTGCCCGCCCAAATTGAAATAGGCGTGGTTTGTGAGATTGCAGATCGTATCCGTGTCGCTGACGGCGCGGTAGCGAATGGTCAGCGCTGCCTCCGCCAGCGTATAGTCCACGTTTACCTTGAGCGTGCCGGGATAACCCTCCTCCAGATTGGGGCTGGTGAGAGAGAGGCGAACGCCGTTCAGAATTTCCTCCGCCGCCCAGAGTTTCTTGTCAAAGCCGGACAGGCCGCCGTGGAGGTGGTTTAGCCCTTCGTTGGCGCGGAGAGGGTAATCGGCCCCGTTTAAGGTAAAGCGGCTGCCGCCGATGCGGTTGGCATAGCGGCCAATCAGTGCTCCGATAAACTTATCCTGGCGGCAGTAATCCTCTAAGGTATCGAAACCCAGAACGATATCCGTAGCTTTCCCGTCACGATCCGGCACCTCCAGCGCGGCAAGAGCGCCGCCGTAGGTAAGAATGGAGCAACGGGCCACGCCGGAGTCCAACGTAATGCACTCAACATCCCTGCCGTCAGGCATAATTCCAAAGAGCGCCCGTTTCATGTCGCATCTCCCTGACCATAGTAGGCGTTGGGACCGTGCTTTCTCATAAAATGCTTATCCAGCACACACTTTGACGCTGGAGCGGTGTCGGGGTTGATCTGACGGGTCAAAATTGCCATCTTGGCCACCTCCTCCAGCACCACCGCGTGGTACACCGCCTGGGCGGGGTCCCTGCCCCAGGTGAAGGGGCCGTGGCTGAAACAGATCACGCCCGGGATGTGAGCGGGGTCAATGCCCCGCTCCCGGAATGTTTCAATGATGACCTTGCCCGTGCTGCGCTCATAGTCCTCATCGATCTCCTCCGCCGTCAGGCGGCGCGCACAGGGGATGGGACCGTAAAAATAGTCGGCATGGGTGGTGCCATAGGCGGGGATGTCCTCCCCAGCCTGAGCCCAGCCCACCGCATGGGGGCTGTGGGTATGAACGATGCCGCCCAGGGCGGGAAACGCCCTGTAGAGCTCTATATGGGTCTTGGTGTCGCTGGAGGGGTTCATGCGCCCCTCCGCCTGCTTGCCATCCAAGTCCAGCACCACCAGGTCGGCGGGCTTTAAGTCGGCATACTCCACGCCGGAGGGCTTGATGACCACAAGGCCCTTTTCGCGGTCGATCCCGGAGACATTGCCCCAGGTGTAGGTCACCAGCCCCCGGAGGGGCAGCTCCATATTGGCCTCGTAGACCTGCCGTTTAAGTTCTTCTAACATACCAAGCCCCTTATTTCAGCTTCCAGGCGAGGTCGTTGAGGAAGAGCTCCTGCTCCAGGCTGTCAGGCGTGGTATCCTTGTCGATGCGGACAAACTCAATGTCCATCATCCGCGCCCAATCCTTGAGCATGGTGGGGGTCGCGTCGTAGGTGAGGACGGTGTGGTGGGCGCCGCCGGCGAGGATCCAGCACTTCGCGCCAGTGCAGAGGTCGGGGAGGGCGCGCCACATGACCCGGGCCACGGGGAGGTTGGGCATGGGCAGGATGGGCTTGACGCACTCGATGTCCTGGCAGATCATGCGCAGGCGGCCGCCCATATCGATGAGGCTCACGGCGCAGGCCGTACCGGGGTGACCCTCAAAGACCAGGCGGGCGGGGTCCTCCCGGCCTCCGATGCCCAGGGGATGGACCTCGATGCGGGGCCTAGCGGAGGCCACGCTGGGGCAGACCTCCAGCATATGCGCGCCCAAGGAGTACTCCTGGCCGGGTGAGAGATTGTAGGTGTAGTCCTCCATAAAGGTGGTGCCGCCGGACATACCCTCGGTCATGGCCTTGATGATGCTCGTCATGGCGGCGACCTTCCAGTCTCCCTCGCCGCCATAGCCGTAGCCCTGAGCCATCAGGCGCTGGGAGGCGAGACCGGGGAGCTGTTTCATGCCGTAGAGATCCTGAAAGGTGTTGGAGAAGGCCATGCAGCCCTCGCTATCCAGCATCTTCTTCATGGCAATCTCCTCGCGTGCCTGATAGCGGACGGACTCGATGTTGTCGGTGGCGATGGTGTACATCTCCTTGTACTCCGTCATCAGGGCGTCCACCTCAGCCTCGGTGACGCCGCCGATGTACTCCACAAGCTTACCCACGGGCCAGGTATTGACCTCCCAGCCCAGTTTTATCTGGACCTCCACCTTGTCGCCCTCGGTGACAGCCACCTCGCGCATATTGTCGCCAAAGCGCATGACCTTGAGGCTCTTGGAGCACGCCGCGCCCACGGCGGCGCGCATCCAGTCGCCCAGCTCATGGAGGACCTTCTCGTCCTGCCAGTAGCCCATGATGACCTTGCGGGCCATGCGCAGCCGCGCGCCGATGAAACCGTGCTCCCGGTCGCCATGAGCGGCCTGGTTGAGGTTCATGAAGTCCATGTCGATCTCGTCATTGGGAATGTCTCGGTTATACTGGGTGGCAAAGTGGCAGTAGGGTTTCTGGAGGTTCTTGAGGCCGTCGATCCACATCTTGCTGGGGGAGAAGGTGTGCATCCAGGTGATGATACCGGCGCAGCTGGGGTCGTAGTTGGCTTCCCGGGCCACGTCGGAGATCTCCTTGGAGGTCTTGGCGGTGACCTTATAGATGAGCTTGCAGGGCAGGATGCCGCTCTTGTTCATCTGCTCCGCCATCTCCGCGGCTCGGACGGCAACGGTGTCCAGCACCTCGGGGCCGTACAGGAACTGGCTGCCGACCACGAACCAGAATTCATATTTTTTCATAGAGAAGGTCCTCCTTAAATTGTTTCTACCGCCGCTTTTTCCGCCGCCAATCCGGATTTGAAACGGGCCAAGTAGGTGTTAAAACCCGCCACACCGGCGCCCTCAGGGAATACGGCGACGCTCTTCGCCCGGGCGAAGACATGGGACGACAGATACTGCTCCAAGCTTTCTTGCCTGTTCCTCTCCGCCATAAAGGCCGCCAGCACCGCCATACCGTAGGGGCCGCCCTCGCCGGCGGTCTCCATGCAGGTAACGGGCGCATTGCAGGCGGCAGCCATGTATCGCTGACCGACCAATGGGGTCTTAAAGAGCCCTCCGTGGCCGATGAGGCTGTCGATAGCCACGCCCTCAGCGCAGAGGATATCCATGCCAATCTTCAGGGTAGCCATAGTGGCATAGAGCTGGGAGCGGAGGAAATTCGCCAGGGTGAAACTGCTCTCTGGGCTGCGGACCACCATAGGCCGCCCGGCGTCCAGATGAGTCACGCCCTCTCCCGCCAGATAATTGTAGGTGATCACGCCGCCGCAATCGGTGTCCCCCTCCAGGCTTTTTTCATAGAGCTTGGTGTAGAGCTCGTCGGTAGACACCTCCGCGCCAAAAAGCCGGACGGTCTCTCTCAGCACGGAGAACCAGGTGTTCATGTCGCTTGTGCAGTTGTTGCAGTGGACCATAGCCGCTGGCCTTCCCGCCGGCGTCGTAACCACATCAATTTCGGAATAGACTTTGGACAGGGGCCTTTCCAATACCACCATGGAAAAGACCGAGGTCCCTGCTGACACGTTGCCCGTGCGGGGCGCCACAGCGTTGGTGGCCGTCATACCGGTGCCGGCATCCCCCTCGGGGGGGGCGAAGGGGATCCCGGCGGGAAACAGGCCGTTCAAGCGCTTGGCGCCCTCCTCGGTCAGGGTTCCGGCGTTCTCGCCGGCGAGGAGGACCTTGGGCAGCAGGTCCCGGATACTCCAGGATTGGTCGGCCGTCAGCCGCTCGAATTTCGAGAGCATTTCCTCGTCATAGTCCAGGGCTTCGTTGTCGATGGGGAACATGCCGCTGGCCTCGCCGATGCCGACGGCGTTGACTCCAGTCAGCATGAAGTGGACGTACCCGGCCAGGGTGGTGATATGGGCGATTTGGGACACGTGTGGTTCCTTGTTCAGTACCGCCTGGTAGAGGTGGGCGATGCTCCAGCGCTGGGGGATATTGAAACCGAAACACCCGGTCAGCTCGTTGGCCGCCTGGGCGGTCATGGTGTTTTGCCAGGTGCGGAAGGGCGTCAGCAAATTCCAGTCCCGGTCAAAGGCGAGGTAGCCGTGCATCATGGCGGAGACGCCTATGGCCTCGATCCCGCTACAGTCCTTGATGCTGCCCAGCGCCGCCTTTAGCCCGACCCATACCTCATCCAGCGAGTAGGTCCAGACGCCGTTCTCGTAGCTGCTCTTCCAGGTGTAGTCCCCCGAGGAGACGGGGGCATAGCGCCTGTCTATCGCCACCGCCTTGATGCGCGTGGAGCCCAGTTCTATCCCAAGGAATGATTTCATTGGCATTTCACCGCCTTCTCTGGTTCTTGTGCAGCAGGACGACGCTCTGGATCACCAGGAAGAGGCAGATCATGACCGCCACAGTGATGTTGGTCCACCAGGCCTCATCCAGGCCCAGGGAGGAGACGATGTTTTTGATCGTGCTCAGGCTGAGCACACCAAAGAAGGTACCCGCGATATTGCCCACACCTCCCGTCAGCATGGTTCCACCGATGATGGAGGAGGCGATGGCGTTCATCTCCGCGCCGCTGGCGTGGGAGGGGGAACCGGATCCCACATGGAGGAAGTAGACGAAACCGCCGATGCCCGCCAGGAGGCCGCAGAGCAGATGGGCCATAAACTTGGTGCCCTTGACGTTGATGCCCAGCATGTTGGAGCTCTGGGTATTGCCGCCCACCGCGTAAAAGTTTCGGCCCAGCTTGGTCCAGCGCAGGAGGGCAAACAGCACCACGACGGCAATCAACGCAACGACGACGCCGATTTCCACGTAGGCGGGCACATAGTTCCCAAGCTTATTGACCGAGCCCATTCCAGGGACATAGATCCGGGTGGATTTCAGTGCCTGGAACTCCTCGTTGGCCACATTGAACTGTGTGGCGTTGACGATGGTGGTCATGCCCTTTGCGAAGAACATGCCCGCCAGGGTGACAATAAAGGGCTGGATGTCGAGATAGGCGATCAAAAAGCCCTGCACGAGACCAAAGAGCAATCCGATGGACAATGCCAGCAAAAGTGAGGTCAGAACGCTCCCGCCCTGATAGTCCAGATGGACGGCGCAGCTCATACAGACCAGGGCGGTCAGGGTGCCGACAGAGATATCGATGCCGCCCGAGATCATGACGATGCTCATGCCGCAGGACAGGATGATGAGGTAGGCGTTCTCATTGAGGATGTTGAAGAAAGTCTGCGCCTTTAGGAAACCCGAGCCCAGGCAGAAGATGGCCGCGGCGTACATGAGGATAAAGACTGCGATGGTGATGATCAGAAGGAGGTTCGTATCGGAGAGGCCGCCGCGGCCCTTCAGGCGGGCCCTTCCCTTTACAGTCTGTACAGCCGGCATATCAAACTGCCTCCTTTGCGGTCTTGGCGGGCATAAGTTTCTTTGTGAGCCGCGCCAGCTTTTCCCGGACGACGGGCGCGCTCAGCACCACCAAGAGGATGACCACCACGGCCTTGTACGCAGGAAGCGCACTGGATAACACATTGAACTTGTAGAGTGTGGTGGTGAGGAACTGGATAACGTACGCGCCCAGAACAGACGCGGTGATGTTGAACCTGCCGCCGCTGAGGGCGTTGCCGCCCAAGGCTACCGCCAGGATGGCGTCCATCTCGATGTCCTTGGCCACCACGGAGTAGTTGATGGTGGAGAAACGGCTCACCTTGATGAAACCGGCCACCGCCACGCACAGGCCCAGGATAACGTAGGTAACAAACTTGATAAAGGCCGGATTTATGCCGTTGAGCCGGGAAGAGTAGGCGTTGATGCCGACCGATTGGGTATAGAGACCCAGGTTGGTAAATTTCAGTACCAGCGCAATGATGATCATACAGACGATAGCGATGAAAACCGGCGTCGGGATGGGAATCCCCGGAATGAAGTTGCCGAAATAACCGAATTTGGCGTCGCTAATAATGGGCAGCTCGTTGTTGTTGATCCATGCGGCGATGGAGCGCCCGGCGGTGAAGAGGATCAGCGTGGCAACCATGGGCTGGATCTTGAAGTAGGCCACCAGCGCGCCGTTGAAGGCGCCAAAGAGCATGGCGACTAAGCAGCAGGCCAGGAACGCCACGATGATGGGCGCGTGGAGCATCTCCGGGCGGGAATCCGTACCGCACAGTACCCGCAGCACCACGCTGCCACTGATGGCGATGGCGGCGCCGACGCTGATGTCCTGTCCGCCGGACGCTGCCGTCACCAGCGTCATGCCGATGGCGAGGATGACAAGCTCCGAGGCGTTATCCAGGATGGTAATAAGATACCCGGAGAGTACGGGGGCGCCCGAGCTGCTCTGAGACAGGGAGATGACGAAGAAAGAGGGATCGGCGATCAGGTTGAAGATAACCAGGATCAAAAGCGCCGCGATAGGGATGAAAATTTGACGCTTGACCAGCTTGAGCAAAATCGCCTTTACCTTGTTGGGTACGGTCTGCTGCAGGAGGTTTTGATTCGGAGTTTTCACAGGCGCCATTATTCATCACCTCCGGCGATAGTAGCCATGATTTTACTCTGGGTCAAATCGGAGCCGCTCAGCTCGCCCACGACCCTGCGGTCGCGCATAACGATGAGGCGGGAACAGGTGCGCAGCATCTCGTCGATCTCCGAGGAGATAAAGGTGACGCTCTTGCCCTCGGCGGCCAGTTTCAGCACCAGTTTCTGTATCTCAATTTTGGTGCCGATGTCGATGCCGCGGGTGGGCTCATCGAGGATGAGATAGACAGGGTCGGTCAGCAGCCAGCGGGCCAAAATCACCTTTTGCTGGTTGCCGCCGGAGAGGGACTTGACGGGGGTGTCGGCGGAGGCGGTCTTAATATCCAGGAGCTTGATGTACTCATCGGCAAAGGCTTCGGCCTGGGCCCTTGTAAATGGATGGAAGAACCCTTTCATGACCTGAAGGGCCAGAACAATGTTCTCCCGGACCGAGAGGTCCCCCACAACGCCGTCCTGCTTGCGATCCTCCGGCAGGTAGCCGATGCCGTGTTTCATGGCGTCCAGGGGCCTGGAGATACGTACCGGCTTTCCGTCCATCATCACCGTACCGCCGGTGGTCTTGTCCGCGCCGAACAGTGCCCGCACGCATTCGCTTCTGCCCGAGCCCAGGAGACCGGTAAAGCCGTTGACCTCGCCCTTGTGGATGGTAAAATCAAAGGGCTTGATACCGGCGGAGCTCGCTATCTGCGCCGCCTCAATAACCGGGACACCGGAGACGGCGCCGCAGAAGGCATCCTCTTCGTTCCGAATGCCGGAGAGGTCGTCCAGCTCCTTGCCCAGCATCTTAGAGACCAGCTGGACCCGGGGCAGGTCCTCAATGACGTACTCACCCACCAGCCTGCCGTCGCGCAGCACGGTAATGCGGTCGCAGACCTCGTAGACCTGGTCGAGGAAGTGGGTGACGAAGATAATGCCCACGCCCTTGGCCTTCAGTTCCAGCATCAGCATGAAGAGCTTGGTGACCTCCTGCTCGTCCAGCGAGGAAGTGGGTTCGTCGAGAATCAGGACCTTACAATCCATATCCACGGCCCGGGCGATGGCAACCAGCTGCTGCACCGCGATGGAGCAGCTGGCCAGCTGCTGGGTGGGGCTTGCCGGGATGCCGAGGGACTTTAGGATCCTCCCCGCGCCGTCGTTCATTGCTTTCCACTTGGTCAACGCGCCCTTGGTTCTGCCTATGTACATATTTTCCGCCACGGTTAGATTTGGGCAGAGGGTGATTTCCTGATAAACGGTGCTGATCCCCGCATTCTGCGCGTCCTGAGGAGACCTGATGGTCACGGCCTCATCGCTGCCTTTGATATAGATGTTGCCCCCATCCTTTGGATAAACACCCGTGAGCACTTTGATTAGCGTTGATTTTCCCGCTCCGTTTTCGCCCATCAGCGCATGGATTTCCCCAGCGCGCAGGGTAAAATCCACATTTTGAAGCGCGCGGACGCCAGGGAAGGATTTACTGATTCCGTGCAATTCCAATACGGCGCGCTCTTGCATCATTGCGTTGCCCTCCATTCAAGGCTGAAATGTTTCTGAAGGAAAGGCACGCGGCGCGAATACACGGATACGTCATCCATATAATCCGCACCGCGTGCCCGACCGATCATCAGATAACTGGATTTTAGGAGCTCAGGAATTTAAATGCCGTAGTTGTTGACATCTTCCTGAGTAATGGTGGTCGCGTCAAAGCCCTTCTCCTGCATGATGACGACCTTCTCGGCAGGAGCGGTGCCGTTCTCCAGATCCTTGATGATGTCATTGATGTAAGAAGCCTGGAACGGGTTACACTGGCCGTCGTAGTTCCAGTTGCCGGCCAAGAGCTCCTCGAGAGCCCACTTGTTGCAGTCAAAGCCCATGATGATGACGTCGCCGTTCACACCGTGGGAGATGTTTGCCTTGTCAAGCGCGGCCACAGCGCCCTTAGCCATGTCGTCGTTCTCGGCGTAAATCACATTAAAGTCCTTGCCGGAATCAATGACAGCCTGTACGATCTGCTGGGCGGTCTCGGCGTTCCACTCGGCGGTCTGCTGGGTGACCAGGCTCCAGGAACTGTCGGCGGCGACCTTTTCGTCCAGAGCGCCGGTGCGGCCAATCTGTGCGGCAGAGCCCATCACGCCCTGGATGTGGATAATATTGTAGGCGTCCAGATTCTGAGAGGCCAGCCAGTCCACAGCCGTTGAACCCTCAAGCGCCATGTCGGAGACGATAGAGGCTTCATACAGGCTGACGTCCGCGTCGATGGTGCGGTCAAACAGGATGACCCGGATGCCGGCGGACTGGGCGTCCTTCAGGACGGAATCCCAGCCGGAGGTGCCGGCGGCGGAGATGAGCAGGTAGTCGACCTCGTCTTGGATGAACTTCTGCGCGGCGGCAATCTGCTCGTCGTTTTTCAGGCTGTAGGCGAAAGAGGCGTCGTAGCCGTTCTCTTTGGTAAAGGTCGCCTTCATGTCCTTATCGTTGGCGGTGCGGTAGCCGGACTCATTGGGGTCGTTGTTGATGATGCCGACCTTGATCAACTTGTCGCCGTCATTGGTGGCCGGAGGAACAGTGGACGGGGTGTTGGAGGTTGAGGGGCTGGGAGCTGAGGGGCTGGGGGTTCCCCCGGTGCTACATGCGGTGAGAGGCAGAATCGTGCAGAGAGACAGTGCCAGAACCAAAGCAAAGATTTTTTTCATTTCAGCCACTCCATTTCTAAATTTCGATTTTACGTACCACCGACTTGGAGGTCTCCCCGCGTCCGGTTCAGTCTCCGGGCCGGTTTCCTTGCTTGAAGTATAGCCCCAGGAAATGCCACTGTCAATGAGTTGTATGGTATAAATA
>DATMXU010000095.1:0-5763 GCA_035562355.1 Pseudoflavonifractor sp. | reverse complement strand
GTGTACACCACATACAGGTAATTGACAAGAGGTTTTTTAGATTTTTATGGGGCGGTAAGACGACGGCCCTCGCAGCGCTTGTCAAAAAAATCATCGGCACGGCCAACCTGGCCGTGCCGATGATTCTTCTTTATATTTCTTTTCTCACCCAGCCGCGCAGATGGCCGAATCTGCGGCCATACAGCCTGACGAGCTGCCCCACCGCCAGGGCCGAGATCACGGTGCCCACCCCCACGCCGTTGAGCCGGCGAAAGGCAAAGAGGGAGAGTAAGGCGGCCACGGCGGTGAGCGCGCAGTCGAACCCCATCTTCACGTTGCCGAACTCCCAGCCCGTCTTCTCGGCGAGGGCCTTGACAAAGCCCTCGCCGGGGAGGATGACCACACCGCCAAAGACCTCCAGCGTGATGCCCAGGGCCATAATGGGGCATCCGACAGCCAGGTAGAGCAGTTTCATGGGGAGAGGGCCTTGGAGCTGGGTTGGGATAAGCCAGAGGGCGAAATCGATGCAGAAACTGAAGGCAACGGTGGCCGCTACCTGGAGGGCCTGATACCACCCAATCCGGCGGCGCAGGGCAGCTTCCAGCACCAGAAAGAGCATATTGACGGCAAAGGTGAACCGGCCCATGTCTACTTTGGTGGAGAGGAACAGTACAAAGGGTATGCTGGAGAGAGGCGAGGAGCCCAGAGCCGCCCTGGAGATGAACCCGATGCCCAGGGCACAGATGAACGCCCCCGCCAGAAAGGTCAGGTATTGCCGGAGTGTACCCCTTGCATGCATGGGAAAGGTCCTCGATTCTGTGATTTCAAGTTATCTTACAAGGTAACCGTAGGAGTCGCGCACCGCCAGAATGAGCTGGCGCACGTCCTCATAGAGGCCGCAGCCCTCGTCGGTCACGTCGTACTCCCTCACGCTGTCGCCCAGGCGGACCATGCACACGCTGCTGCCGTCCCCCCTGGGGAGCCAACCCGCGTTGGCGCTGTTCTTAAAGTCCTCCTCGCTCCAGTAGAGGGTGAATTTATCCTTGTAAGGCAGACCGTTATAGGGGCAGAAGGTGCCGCAGTTGCCGCACTCGTTGCACATGCCGTCCACGTGGACGATTTGGCGCTGACGCTTGCCGGGGACATTCACGGTGATGTTGGCCCGGTTGGGGCAGACCTCGGCGCAGGCCTCGCAGACGGTAGAGCAACCCAGGCACCGCCTGTCGTGGCTGGGGTCCACGTCGAGGCAGAGGTCGCCGTGCTTGGCCTTGGCCCCGGCGTAGTCGGGGGAGATGTTCTTCTCCACGTCCACCTCGGGATCGAAGGCGGCGATGGCAACGGCGGCGGCGGTAGCGTCGGCGATGGCCTCCACCACGGTGGCGGGGCCGCGGCGGGCGTCGCCCACCACGTAGAGGTTCTTCACGCTGCTCTCCATGCTCTCACTGACCACGGCCTTGCCGCGCTTGTCGAGCTCCAGACCGTTGGCCTTGAAGAGCGCGCTGTCCACCAGCTCGCCCACGGCGGTGATAACGGCGGAGGCTGGAATACCCACGGTCTTGCCCGTGTCCGCGGGGGAGCGGCGGCCGGAGGCGTCGGGCGCGCCCAGCTCCATCACCTTACAGGTGAGCACGCCGTCCTTCACGCCCACGGGAGCCAGGAGCTCCATGAACTCCACGCCGTCCTCCAGGGCCAGGGCGAGCTCCTCCTCGTCGGCGGGCATATAGCGCTTGGTGCGGCGGTAGACCAGGCGGACGTTCTCAACGCCCTCGATGCGCTTGGCGGCGCGGGCGGCGTCCATGGCCGTGTTGCCGCCGCCGATGACCACCACGTCCTTGCCCAGTTTCAGAGTCTCGGGGGCGGAGCGGGCCTGCTCCAGGAAGTGGATGACGTTCATCTCCTCGCCGTACTCCAGGCCCGCGGAGCCGCTCACCCAGGCACCGGTGGCCAGGATGACATGGGTAAAGCCCTGGCCCATAAGCTCTGCTGCATTCTTGACCTCAACGCCGGTCTCGAACTTGGCGCCCATGGCCTTGGCAAAGCTCACATCCTTCTCCACCGTCTCGGCGGAGATGCGGAACTCGGGCACCACGTGGCGCACGATGCCGCCGGGGGCGTCTTTGCGCTCAAAGACGGTCACGTCCACCCCCTCGCGGGCCAGGAAGAAGGCGGCCGCGATGCCGGCGGGACCGCCGCCCACGACGGCAACCTTCTTGCCCGCCTGGGGAGCCTTGGGCTTCATAGCGCCATAGATGGCGTCATACCCCTGGAGGGCGCTCTCCAGCTTGACGTCACGGATGTGGACGGTGTCCTCATAGTAGTTGCGCATGCACTTGCTGCCGCAGGGATGGGGGCAGATGGTGCCCGTGATGAAGGGCAGGGCGTTGCGGGCCAGAATGACGCTCAGGGCCTCGTCGTACTTGCCCTCGCCCGCCCGCTTGAGATAGGCGGGAATGTCCTGGTGGATGGGGCAGCTCTCCCGGCAGGGGGCCTCAAAGCAGTCGATGAGGGGGAGAGCCCGGTCCATCTTGCGCCGGGGCAGGGGCTTGATGGGCTTGGTGTAGCGCGCGCCGCTCTTTGCGGCCTCGGCCAGGGCGGCCACCTTGGCCGCGTCCACGCCGGCGAAGGCTCCATGGCCCTTACCCATCAGCTTTTCACCGATCTGGCTGAAACGCTCGTACCCGCCGGGCTTGAGGACGGTGGTGGCCATGGTGATGGGCCAGATGCCCGCATCGAAGAGGTCCTCGATGTTGCCCAGGTCGGCGCCGCCCGAGTAGGAGATGCGCAGCTTGCCGTCAAACTCCTCGGAGATGATGGCCGCCAGGGAGATGGTGAGGGGGTAGAGGGAACGGCCCGACATATACATCTCCTCGCTGGGCAGCTCACCCGCCGCCACGTCCACGGGGAAGGTGTTGGTCAGTTTTACGCCGAACTCCAGGCCACGGCTCTTCGTCAGCTCAATGAGGCGGCGGAACATGGGGAAGGCGTCCTCCCGCTGGAGGTCCTCCTTGAAATGGTGGTCATCAAACTGGATATAGTCGTAGCCCAGGCCATCCAGGGTCTTGCGGGCAAACTCGTAGCCCAGGAGGGTGGGGTTGCACTTGACGTAGGTGTTCAGGTTCTTCTCGGCGATGAGATAGGAGGCGATGCGCTCGATCTCGTCGGGGGGGCAGCCGTGGAGGGTGGACTCGGTGATGGAGTCGGACACCCTGGGGGAGATGGCCTTGACGTAGGCCGCGTCCACGTGCTCAAAGAAGTCGAGGTTGGAGAGGGTCCAGTCCATGCACTCCGCCCAGACCGCGCTGCCCGAGGCGTCCTTCATGCCCTCGATATACCGGTCGATCTTCTCAGACTTGATGCCCGCCAGGTCGTACCCCACGCTCATGTTGAAGACAAAGCCCTCGCCATCGCCCAGGCCCAGCTCCTTCGCCAGCAGCTTGCAGGCGAACCAGGCCTTGACGTACTCGTCGTACGCCTGGGGGACGTATAGCTCAGTGGACCACTCGCAGTTGTAGCACTCGTCCCCAGCGGTGATGCAGGGCTTGGCCACGCACTTGGCAAGCTCCTCGCCGTCCATGATCTGGACGGTCTTCAGCTCGAAAAACCGGGAGCCCGAGACATAGGAGGCGATGATATTCTGGGCCAGCTGGGTGTTGGGCCCGGCGGCGGGGCCAAAGGGGGACTCGATCTTCTCCCGGAAGATGGGCAGGGCCTTGCCGTCGGTGTGCCTGACCAGCTTGCTCACGCCGAATACGCTGCCGTGGCCCCGGTATTCGTTAAGGACCCAGCACATCAGCTGGTCAAAGGAAATGGGACGCATAATGTCGCTCATAATAAAACCTCCGGTTTTATAATTTCATAGGTCGAGCCGGTGGAAAGACGCCGTTCTCTCAATAGGTACGGTTATTGAGCACGCCCCAGAGCTTTTTCGCCTGCTCCATTGTCCAGGCGTTGGTGCGCACCCCACCCGGCATAAGCCGGGCGGGGACCCCGGTGATCTCACTTGCGCGGCGGAAGTGAATTCCGCCTTGCGCCAAGGTTTTGCCAAGGGCAAAACGCTTGTTGAGGCGCGCGTCAACGCCAGGGCGTGGTATCCTAGTAGGTGCGGTTGTTGAGCACGCCCCAGAGCTTTTTTGCCTGCTCCATCGTCCAGGCGTTGATGCGCGCCCCACCCGGCATACACCGGGCGGGGACCCCGGTGATTTCATTTGCGCGGCGGAAGTGAATTCCGCCTTGCGCCAAGGTTTTGCCTATGGCAAAACGCTTGTTGAGGCGCGCGTCAACGCTTGGGCGTAGTATCCTAGTAGGTGCGGTTGTTGAGCACGCCCCAGAGCTTTTTCGCCTGCTCCATCGTCCAGGCGTTGATGCGCGCCTCGTCAATGTTCACGAATTCCCGGTCCTTGTAGAGGACCTTGCCGTTGATGATGGTGGTGCGGCAGTTCTTGCCCATCATGCCAAAGAGCATGTGGCCGTCGATGTTTTCCGCCCCAAAAGGGGTAAAGGGCTTGTAGTCCATGACGATGACGTCGGCGGCGGCGCCGGGGGCCAGGATGCCCAGGGGCTTTTTGATATACTTGGCAGCGATGAATGGATTGGTCTTGAAGAGGGCGTCCATGGTCTCCATCCAGCCCACATTGGGGTGGCAGGCGTTGTGCCGCTGGATGATGAGCATCACCTTCAGGCTCTCGAGCATGTCGTGGGTGTAGGCGTCGGTGCCAAGGGCCACTGGGATGCCCTTCTCATAGAGTTTCAGCACAGGGGTCACGCCCACGGCGTTGCCCATGTTGCTCTCGGGGTTGGTGACCACGCTGGTACCGGTCTCCTTGATGATGTCCATCTCGGCGGCGTTGACGTGGATGCAATGGCCGAGCATGGTCTTCTCGCCCAGAATGCCGTGGTTGAGCAGGCGGTTCACAGGGCGGCAGCCATAATTGCGCAGGGAGTCGTACACGTCGTTCATGCCCTCGGCCACGTGGATGTGGTAGCCCGTCATACCATTGTTTGCGGCCACCATGCGCTCAAAGGTCTTGTCGCTGATGGTGAAGAGCGCATGTCCGCCAAACATGGCGGTAATCATGTCGTCGCCGCACTCCTTGGCCCACCTGGCGAAGTCGGCGTTCTCCTGGATGGACTGGAGGGCCTTCTCCTCGCCGTCCCGGTCGGAGACCTCGTAGCAGAGATTGGCGCGGATGCCTACCTCCTGGCACACGTCCTTAATAGCGAAGAGGGAGCCGGGGATCTCCGCGAAGGAGGCGTGGTGGTCGAAGATGGTGGTCACGCCGTCGCGGATGCAGTCGAGCACGGTGGCGTAGGCGCTGGCCTTGGTGCCGTCCATGCCCAGGTTGCGGTCGATGTTCCACCACATGCCCTCCAGGATCTCCAGGAAGTTGGTGGGGTTGTTGCCGTCGATGGCCAGACCCCGGGCCAGGCCCGAGTAGATGTGAGTGTGGGCATTGATGAGGCCGGGCATGATGACCTGGCCCCGTGCGTCCACAAACTCAGCCTGGGGGTACTTGGCCTTGAGGGCGGCGTAGTCGCCCACCTCCTTGATCGCCTCGCCGTCAATGACGACAGCGCCGCTCTCCAGGTAGGGGAGCTTGGGGTCCCGGGTGATGAGTCTGCCGTTACCGATGAGAAGCATGGAAATTCCTCCTTTAATAAATGACCATCTCATAACAAAAAACGCACACAGGCCTTATTTTATTCAGCCCGTGCGCGCAGCACTCCGTTGCAGCTACCACTATCATATTTTGTTAGTTTTGTACAGTTATTCCCGTGTGTGTCTTC
>DATMXU010000094.1:0-5334 GCA_035562355.1 Pseudoflavonifractor sp. | reverse complement strand
CCGCCCGCACCGTGCCGGTGACGATGGTGCCAAAGCCCTCCCGAGTGAAGACGCGGTCGATATTCAGCCGGAAGGGCTCCTGCCGCGCCCTCACGGGGCGGGAGGCATCGGCCAGCTCCGCGAGGGCGGAGTACAGCGCCTCCAGCCCCGCCCCCGTACGGGCGGAGACGGAGAGGACGGGCGCGCCCTCCAGAAAGCTCCCCGCCGTCAGGGAGGCGATCTCCCCCCTGACTTGGGTGAGGCGGGCCTCGTCGGCCAGGTCGGATTTTGTAATTGCCACTAAACCCCGCGTCACCCCCAGCAGGGCGCAGATATCCAGATGCTCCCTCGTCTGGGGCATCACGCCGTCGTCAGCCGCCACGGTGAGCAATACCGCATCCAGCCCCGCCGCGCCTGAGAGCATGTTGCGCAAAAAGGCCTCGTGGCCGGGTACGTCTACCAAAGCCGCCACGCCGCCCCCCGGCAGGGGGAGGGGGGCAAAGCCGGTCTCAATGGTCAGACCCCGTCGTTTCTCCTCGGCCAGGCGGTCGGTCTCCACGCCGGTGAGGGCGTAGGTCAGGGCGGTCTTGCCGTGATCCACGTGCCCGGCGACTCCCAGAACAAAATCAGCCATGGGCCAGAGCCTCTGCGATCTCGTCCATGTCCTCCCCGGTCAGGGTACGCACATCCAGCAGAAGCTTTCCATGGAACACACGGGAGATAATGGGCGTTCTCCAGCCGCGCAAACGCCTCTCCAGCCGGGCGAGGTCCCCGTCCACGGGGGTGAGGGCAGCGGCGAAGGAGGGCAGGGCCCGGTTGGGTATGGCGCCGCCCCCTACCTGCCCCTCGGCGGGCAGGACCTCCACGGTGAACCGCCCGCCGGACAGGGCCTCCAGCCGCCCGCCCAGCTCCTCGGCCCGGGCCTTGAGCTGCTCGGGGGCGGCGCTGAGCATAGCGAGGGTGGGCACACAGGCTCTGCTCTCCGCGGGGTCGGCGTAGAGCAGGAGGGTGGCCTCCAGCGCGGCCAGAGAGAGCTTGTCGATCCGCAGAGCCCGGGCCAGCGGGTCTCTTCTCATGGCGTCGATAGGGGCCTTTTTTCCCACCGCAATGCCCGCCTGAGGGCCGCCCAGCAGCTTGTCGCCGGAGAAACACACCACGTCGCACCCCGCCGCCAGAGCCTCTTCCACCGTAGGGCCGTCGGGCAGGATGGGGAGATGGTCCCTGGACAGTGCGCCGCTCCCCAGGTCGTAGAGGAGGGGAACATGATAGCGCTGTTTCAAGAGGGACAGCTCCGCAAGCGAGGTCTCCTCGGTGAAACCGACGATCTCGTAGTTGCTTGGATGCACCTTTAAAAGCGCCCCCGCACCCTGACGGGTGACGGCCTGTTCGTAATCGGCGGGACGGGTCTTGTTGGTGGTGCCCACCTCGATGAGCTGGGCGCCGCTGCGAACCATGACGTCGGGCACCCGGAAACCGCCGCCGATCTCCACCAGCTCCCCCCGGGAGACAGCCACCCCCCTGTTTGCCGCCAGCGCCGACAGCATGAGCAGGACGGCGGCGGCGTTGTTATTGACGGCGACGGCGGCCTCCGCCCCGGTGAGCTTGCAGAGCAGATCCTCCACGTGGGCGTGCCGGTCTCCCCGGCGGCCCGAGTCCACGTCGTACTCCAGGTTGGAGTAGCCCCGGGCGGCCTCATACGCGGCCTGGGCCGCGGCCTCCGCCAGGGGCGCCCGGCCCAGATTGGTGTGAAGCACCACGCCGGTGGCGTTGATTACCCGGCGGAGATGGGGGCGGGCGGCCAGAGCGGCCCGCTCGGCCGCCGCGCGGGCCAGCTCCTCCAGAGGGGGGACAGCTTGGTCGGGTCGGGCTTTTAGGGCGGAGCGCAGGCTGTCCAGGCAGTCCCGCGCCGCCTGACGAAGCACGGAGTGGGGCAGGCTCCGCCCCGCCCGCTCCAGGATGGGGTGGGAGAGCAGCAGATCCATTTTAGGCACCTGCCGGAGTGGATTTTCAGACATGGCGATACCTCCCGTGAGCAGACTTTATAAGGATTATACCATAAAAAAAGAAGAGAGCATACGGGATGTTGGACCAAATGACTAAAATCCCCGGATCAGGGGCCACCGCGTTGACAACAAGGGGGGAAAAACGTAAAATGAAGGGGTAAAAAGAAGGATAAATTGCATCCTGTGCGGGGAGAGAGGAAAAGCATATGCCTGTTTTCGAGACAAAGGTACAAGAACTGAAGAACGACGTGCTGCGCGAGGTGGCTACCCTGGCCTGGGAGGATAAGCTTCAGGGCGACCTGTGGGACATTCCCGGAAAGATCGTCCCCGGGCCGGAGGCTACCATGCGCTGCTGCATCTATAAGGAGCGGGCCGTGGTGGCCAGCCGGGTAAAGATGGCCCTGGGGGGCGACCGCTCCAACCCCTGTGTGGTGGAGGTGATGGAGGTGGCCTGCGACGAGTGCCCCGTCGCTGAGATCACCGTAGGCCCCGCCTGCCGGGGCTGTATCGCCACCCGCTGCGTCCACGCCTGCCCCAAGGACGCCATCACCGTGGTCAATCATCGCTCGGTCATCGACCATGAAAAGTGCATCACCTGCGGCAAGTGCGTGGCCGCCTGCCCCTACGGGGCCATCACCAAGAACCTGCGCCCCTGTGAAAAGGGCTGCAGGGGCTCGGCCATCTCCATGGGACCCAACCGGAAGGCCAGCATCGACAACGATAAGTGCATCTCCTGCGGCAACTGCGTGTACCAGTGCCCCTTCGGGGCCATCATGGACAAGTCCTTCATCGTGGACGTGGTGCAGATGCTCCGCGGGGCGGAGCGCTGGGGGTATCATGTGTATGCCGCCGTCGCCCCCTCCATCGCGGGCCAGTTCGCCCCCGCCTCCTTCGGGCAGGTGGTGGCCGGGCTGAAGACCCTGGGATTCTATGGTGTGTATGAGGTGGCGCTGGGAGCCGATATGGTGGCCGACCTGGAGGGGGAGGAGCTCCTGGAGAAGGGCGAGCTTGCCACCTCCTGCTGCCCGGCCTTTGTGGACTATGTAGAGAAGAACCTTCCCAATCAGGCGGGGCTTATCTCCCACACGCCGTCCCCCATGGTGCTCATCAGCAAGCACATCAAGGAGAGCGACCCCCTGGCCAAGGTGGTCTTCGTGGGGCCCTGTGTGGCGAAGAAAAAGGAGTTCCGCCTGGGTAAGACCATGGGCGCGGTGGACTGCGTGATGACCTACGAGGAACTCAACCCCCTCTTCGAGTCCAGGGGCATTGAGATAGAGAAACTCAAGGCGGAGACGCTCGATGAGGCCAGCGGCTATGGCCGGGCTTTCGCCCACTCGGGGGGCGTATCCGGCGCGGTGGCCCAGTCCTTTAAGGAGAAGGGTCTCACCAAGGAGCAGTTTGACCTGAAGGCCGTGCCCTGCAGCGGCATCGAGGCGTGCAAGCTGGCCTTCCTCAAGCAGGGCAAAGGAGTCCTGGATGGGAACTTTATCGAGGGCATGGCCTGCGACGGCGGCTGCGTGCAGGGGGCGGGCATCATCGTCCGCAGTCCGAGGAATCCGATGGAGGTGGACAAGCACGCCAAAGAGGCCGGTGGGCGCACCATCGGCTCGGCTATCGGTGACGCGAGGAAGTAAAACGCTGTGAAAAACCGCCCGCGGCAGTGAGGCCGCGGGCGGTATGATTTGTCCCCCCTGAACATATTCTATTACGGAAAAGGGGGTATGTCTCATATGAAACGGCGGCCTAAACGGACGTTTCTCGTCTTTCTCGTCGCATTGGCGGCAGGGGTGGCGCTCCACTTTGTCTACGAACTGCTGCCCAACGTGGTCACGGCCCTGCTCGCCCCGGTGCAGGAGAGCTTATGGGAGCACGTCAAGCTTGTCTACTGGCCTTTGCTCTGCGCCGGATTGTTCCTCACCCGGGGGGAGGGGAAGGAGGCGAAGGGCCCCTGGGCGCTGGCGATCCTGATTGCGGCGGCAGGGGTGCTGGGGCTGGGGTACCTCCATCACATCGTCCTCGGCGGAGAGGCCATGGCGGTGGACGTGGGGATCTATGTACTCATGATGGCCCTGGCCTTCGTGCTGGCACGGGTGCTGGACCTCCCCGCCATCCGGGAAAGAGCGGAGGCACTGATGCTGTTGGCCTTGGCGCTTGGGGGTGCGCTGGTGCTCTTCACCTTCCTGCCGCCGGACTGGGTGCTGTTTATGGACCTGACGCGGGCGAACACCTGGAGTACCATTCCCTATTAAAAATAGACAAGCGCCGCTACTAAAAATGCCCCTTTACAAAAGCGCGAAAGGTTGCTATAATGTCACAGTGCCTTAAATCGGGGCACTGGTATGCGCCCGTAGCGCAATTGGATAGAGCGTCAGATTCCGGTTCTGAAGGCTGGGGGTTCGAGTCCCTTCGGGCGTACCAAAAGGATGCAACGGTATAGATGCCACTGGCTGTAAGCCAGTGGCATCAACCGTTTCCGGGGTTTTTGATCCCTCAAAAAGCACGGGTGACACGATAGATGAAGAGCCCCTTTTTAGGGCGATGAACAGGACTCGAACCTACAGTGAGGCAAGGTCGTCTGCTTTTCAATTGGTGCCCTTTTTGAAACTCAAAAAGGGCACCAATCTTTTCAACAAGATCAGAGATAAAATAATGAGCGCAAAGGGCACCGATTTACTGACCGAGAGGAGGTCAGAAGGTCGGTGCCCTTTTTCATTTCCACCACAGAATCAAATAGGAGGATCATCGCCATGACGACAGAGAAGTACTTCGCAGAGCTCACCCGCGTCCTTGCCCAGAAAGGGATTCGTGCCGCACCCCCGGAGCGGGGCAGTCTCCCCATCCTGCTGGATGGCCAGCCCGCCTGCCATATTGAGCCCTTTGGCGGAGCCGTCAAGTTTCCCAACGATCTCCGCTCTGTGGAGGCCAACGATCTATGCCATCAGGTCGTACCCATCGCACGGACAGTCAGGGAGTATATGCTGGCGGTAGAGCAAGCGCCGCCACTCAGGGCAGAGGGACTGGATGAGTGGCATGGGTGCAGGTGCGCCTCGTAGATACGGTGGCTCCAAAGCGTCCCGGTAAAGCTCTCGTTGTGAGGACATGTGAAAGCATCCGCGATATAATGCATTAACTTCCCAAGCCGGAAGTAATCCTGTGGGCTCCATTTTTTCTGCTTTGCAGTTTTTTCAGCACACATAGGGTATAACTACGCGAGCTATTGTAATTGTGTCCTCGGAGTTTCTGATACTTCACAAATCCTTTTAAATAAGAGAACATATTAGGATCCGGTTCAACGCATCCTAAAATAAATGCTTTTTGATCTGCCGCCGAGTGGCAGGCCGGGATATCATTC
>DATMXU010000093.1:0-6988 GCA_035562355.1 Pseudoflavonifractor sp. | reverse complement strand
TCTTTACCGTGGCGGAAGAGGTGGGGCTGGAGGGGGCGCGGGCACTCTCCCCCGCGTGGCTGGAGGGAGCGCGCTACCTCATCAACACCGACGGCTTTCATCTGGGCCGGGCGGTGGTCTCCTCGGCGGGCGGGCGGAGGGAGACCTACCGCCGGGCGCTGGAGACCGCCCCTACCCGGGGAACACGGGCTTACCGGGTAACTCTCTCCGGCTTTCCCGGCGGCCATTCGGGGGATGACATCGACAAGGGCCGCCCTAACCCCCTGCGCCTGCTGGCCGGGCAGCTTTTGGAGCTAAAAGGGGAATGGGAGTTGGCCGAGCTCTCGGGCGGCACGGGGATGAACGTCATCCCCACCTGGGCCTCGGCGGTGGTGGTCCTCCCAGAGGGGGAGGCCCCCCAGGAGGGCTGGACTGCGGAGTCGGCGTTGCCGGCGTGCGTGTGGACCGAGGGGTGCAGGCAAGGTACTCTGGAGCTGCTCACCGGCCTCCACAACGGGGTCTACGCCTGGCACAGGGACTTCCCGGGCGTCGTCTCAGCCTCCGGGAACGTGGGGCTGGCGACGGTGCGGGAGGGGGCCGTGGAGGTCTGCACCTTTCTCCGCTGTACCGACCCCGCGGACGAGGAGGTACTTGCCGGCCAGAACCTGGCCCTGGCCGCGCGAAATGGGTTTGACCGCACCGTGGCCCGTTTCCCCAGTTGGCAGGGCGACGTGGGCAATCCACTGGCCCGGCTGATGGACGGGGTCTACCGTGCTCAGACTGGGCGGGAGATGGAGATTACCGCCGTCCACGTGGGGCTGGAGCCCTCCTTCTTTCAGGAGAAAGCCCCCGGTCTCATCATGGCGAGCACGGGGCCCGATATCATTGACGCGCACTCCGTTCATGAGCGTGCTCCCCTCGCCGGCCTGCCCACCTACGCCGCCCTCCTGGCGGGTACGCTGGAGCGGCTGAGTGAATGAGCGTATGAACAGAAAAGTCCGCCCCATCAAAACAATGGGGCGGGCTTTTTGTATAGAGGGCGGAGACGCACCGCGTTATTGCTGCTCTAACTGGAGGGCCAGGTCGGCCAGGTAGTTGGGCTCGAAGTCCTCGATCTCGCCCGCGTCGCAGGCGGCGGCGACCGCGGGGTCGATGGGCAGGCGGGCCAGGACGGGGAGCCCCAGATCCAGGGCCACGTCGTCGATATGGCTCTCCCCAAAGACGGCGTGTCGCTTGCCGCAGTCAGGGCAGCGGAAGTAGCTGTAGTTCTCCACCATTCCAAGCACGGGGATGTCCATGAGATTTGCCATGTTCACCGCCTTGGTGACGATCATGCTCACCAGGTCCTGGGGGGAGGTGACCACGATGATGCCGTCCACCGGGAGAGACTGGAACACGGTGAGGGGCACGTCCCCCGTGCCGGGGGGCATATCGATGAAGAGGTAGTCCAGGTCCCCCCAGACCACGTCGGTCCAGAACTGCTTGACGGTGCCCGCGATCACGGGGCCGCGCCAGACGACCGGGTCGGTCTCCCGGGCCACCAGCAGGTTGAGGCTTATAACCTCGATGCCGGTTCTGGTGAGGCAGGGCTCGATCCCCGCGTCGGTACCCACGGCCCGCTCATGCAGGTGGAAGGCGGTGGGGATGGAGGGGCCGGTGATATCGGCGTCCAGAATGCCCACCCGTTTTCCCATCCGGCGCATGGCCACCGCCAGGGAGGAGGTGACCAGGCTCTTGCCCACGCCGCCCTTGCCGCTCACCACGGCGATGACCTTTTTGATGCTGCTCAGGGCGTTTGGGGGGGCCAAAAAGCTCTGGGGCGAAGTGCGCTCCCCGCAGCTCTCGCCGCAGGAGGAACAGTCTTGGGTGCAGTCGGACATGGGGAACCTCTCCTTTTTTTATCAGATAAAATGCTCAATACCGGTACGAGCCGCCGCCGATGAACTCCCGCAGGAGGGAGTCCCTCGCCACCAGCGTGGGGTCAATGGGCTCGAAGGCGTCGAAAGCACGGATCAGGTCCAAAAGCTCCGCAGTGCGCTGGTTCTCCCGGGGGACGGCCTGAAGCATGGGCAGGGCGTAATTCTTCATCACGCTGACCTCGTACGGCTGGGAGGAGTCGATGATGATATCGGCCCGGTTCTTGAAGGGGGAGATATAGAGCTTTTCTCCCCGGCGGACATTGGCCCACATGCCCAGGGTGGCGGTGATGTCGGTCCCACGGAAATTATAGTCCCGGACGGCCCGCCGCGTCAAGCGCATCCAGGTGCCCTTGAAACGCAGCTCCTGCCCTTCGAGCACGTTGCTGCGGGCCGAGATATAGAGCTTGGTGGCCTCGCTGTGGCGGCCTGCGATATCGTCGTTCAGGGCGTGGATACCCTCGAAGATGGCGATCTCGTTCTTCCCCAGCTTAAGGGGGACGCCCCGGGCGTCGTTTCGCATCTGGCGGGTAAACTCGAACCGGGGGATGATCACCTCCTCCCCCCGGGAGAGGCGGGTGAAGGTCTCGTCCAGCAGCTCCATGTCCAGGCACCTGGGGGACTCGTAGTCGATATTCCCCTCCGGGGTGCGGGGCGCCTCCTTAGGGCTCATGGCGTGAAAATAGTTGTCGAGGGAGACGGTGTGGGTGTTGATGCCCCGGCGCTCCAGCGCCTCCTCCAGCTTAAGGGCGGTGGTGGTCTTCCCCGATCCCGAGGGGCCGGAGAGGAGAACGATGGGGCTGTCGGCCATACGCTCCGCAATGCGCTCGGCGGCGGCCTCCAGCCGCGCCGCGTAGGCGCTGTCGCACTCGGCCATAAAGATCTTGGGATCCTGTGTTACACGCTTGTTGATCTCGCGCAGTTGATAAGCCAAAATCAAGCCCTCCTCACTGGGCGTAAAATTCCGCGAGCCGATGTTTCCCCTCGATGAGCTTGTCGATGCCCGCGATATATTCATATGGATATTTGGGGTCCGCCATACGCTCGATCCTCCCGGAGGCGCTGTCCACCAGCTTGGTGACGCCGCCGCCCCCCAGGGCCAGAACAGTGTGCAGCTCCTCCATCATGGCGATGTTGTAGAGACTCTCGCAGCCGGGCCTGGCCCAGCCCACGTTCTCAAAGGAGCCGGACATATATTTTTGCCGGTAGAGGTAGTAGGGCGCGTAGCCCGCGGCGCGCAGGGCGGCCCAGGCGTAGTCCAGCATTTCCGCCACCGCCGCGTCCCCCGGCAGGCCGCCCCCCTCCAGTGTAAGGCGGGAGCCCTTTTTGAGGGCCAGGGTGTGTACGGTTATATTCTCGGGGTTCAGGGCCAGTACCTGGTCGAGCGAGGAGCGAAACCCCTCGGCGCTGTCCTGGGGCAGCCCGGCGATGAGGTCCATGTTGACGCAGGCAAGACCCGCAAAGCGCACCAGCGCATAGGCGGCGAGGATGTCGGCGGCGGTGTGGGCCCGGCCCATGGCGGAGAGTACGCCGTCGTGCATGGTCTGAGGATTCACCGACACCCGGTCCGCCCCGCCCGCTTTGATGGCGGCCAGCTTTTCCGCCGTGATCGTGTCGGGCCGGCCGGCCTCCACCGTGTACTCGGTGCAGTGGGAGAGGTCGATGTGGGCGCGGACCTCCCCCATGAGGGCGGAGAGCTGCTGGGCCGAAAGGGTGGTGGGAGTGCCGCCGCCGATGTACACCGTGCGGACATGGCGGCCTGCTTGTTCAAGCGCCTCCCCCGCCGCTCTGATCTCCCGGAACAGGGCCTCCAGGTAGGGCTCCACCAGTTTGAGGGTACGCCCCACGTCGGCCGAGACGAAGGAGCAGTAGGCGCACCGGGTGGGGCAGAAGGGAATCCCCACATAGAGGGAGACCTCGTCGCTCTTCAGGCTCTTCCGCGCGCGGATACTGGCCTGGGCGCAGTCCAGCGCCAGCCGGCGGCGGATGGGGGTGACATGGTAGGTGCTGCGCAGGACAGCCTCGGCCTCCCCCGCGCTCCCTCCGGCCAGGAGGATCTTGGTGGGTATCTTCACCGGGCGTACTCCGGTGAGGGCGCCCCAAGGGGGCTCCTTTCCCAGGGCGCGGGTACCCGCCCGATAGAAGGAGAGCTTCAACGCCCTCTGGAGTGCCCGGTCCAGGTCGGCCCCGGGAGCAAGGCCCCGGATTTTCACCCGGCAGGAGGCGGTGTGCTCCTCCCCGCCGTACCGGAGTACCGTTTTCCCGGTGGCCCAGGTCTCTCCCTGGCGGAGGGAGACAGAGGCTGCTGTGTCCCCAGGTTCCGGTTTTTCCTCCAGATAGACGGGCCGTTCGCCGGGGAAGAGGGTGAGCATAATCTGTTCCACAGCGTATTTATAGTCATGGCCTTTGAGATAGAGCTTCATAGCGCGTTTCCTTTAGTCCGACATAGCCTCGATAAGATAATAGTTGCCCGCGCGCTCGGCGCTTAGGGTGGAGGCCCCCTCGTGGCCGGAGAGGACCTTGTAGTCCCCCTCCAGCTCCCCCAGCTTTCTGAGGGAGTGCATGAGAACCGGGTAGCTCCCGCCGAGCAGATCGGTGCGGCCCATGGAGCCCTTGAAGAGGGTGTCCCCGGTGAAGAGGACGTTCTCCGCCTTCAGAGTCACCCCGCCGGGGGTGTGGCCGGGGGTGTGGATCACCTCCACGTCGATGGCGCCCACCCGGACATGGTCCCCCTCCACATAGTCCACCGTGGGGCCGATGTCGGGCATGACCTGGTCCCCCAGCAGGGCCTTATCGCCGGGGTGGAGGTAGACCGGGCAGCCCAGGGCTGCGCGCAGCCCGGCCGCGCCGCCGGTGTGGTCAAAGTGGCCGTGGGTAAGGAGAACGGCGTCCACCTTTACCCCCAGTTTCCGCACCAGGGCAAGCACCCGCTCCGCCTCTCCGCCCGGGTCCACAATGGCGGCGTGACCCGTACCGTCGGTGAAGATATAGCAGTTGGCCCCAATGGGGGCCAGGGAGAGCTGTCTGATGTCCATGGGTGGTTCCTCCTGTGTGGATTTTGTGTTGGGTTTGCCGTGGCACCCGGCGGGGACTCCTTTTTCATGCCCCGACGTCCTCGTAGGGGCCGATGTCCTCATCGGCCCGCCGTTCCTCTGAATGTCCGGTTGGGATTCGGGAATTTTCCCCCGGCGGGGACGCGCCTACCCGGCGGGGGCCCCGCTTTTTACGCAAAAAGCGGGGAGAAAAGCGCCGGGGCATCGGCCACTGGACCCCGGGGGAACATTCTGCTCCGCTCCGTTTCGCCTAATTTCGCAAACCTTTGGCGCGCGGGACCCCATTCGGCATGACGCGATGAACCGCCGCTTGTTTCACAACGCGGCTCGGGCACGCGGTTCCCAAGTTGGCCCCGGGCAAATTTGGCGTCTACATCTGGTCGGTATCCAGCAAAATGGTCACTGGGCCGTCGTTCTGCGAAAACACCTGCATATCCGCGCCAAATTCGCCGTGCTCCACCTGGAAACCGCGACGGCGGCAGGCGGACATGAATTTTTCGTAGAGGGGAATGGCAAGGTCGGGCCTGGCGGCCCCGGTGAAACCGGGGCGGCGGCTCCTGGTGTCGGCATAGAGGGTGAACTGGGAGACCACCAGAATGGCTCCGCCCACCGTCTCCAGGTTCAGGTTCATCTTTCCCGCCTCGTCCTCGAAGACGCGCAGGCCGCATACCTTGTCGGCCAGCCTTTCAGCGGTCTCCTCCGTGTCCGTGGGGGCTACCCCCAGCAAAACGAGAAAGCCCTGGCCGATGGCCCCGTTGACGGCGCCGCCAATCTCCACCGCCGCCGCTTTGACTCTTGTGACTACTGCGCGCATGTTTGCCCTCCCGCTTTGTTACCGGTATTCCCGCATGAGCCCGCGGGCATACATGGGGTCGATGTCGAAATATGCCGTGTCCCCGGCGGCGCACTTCAGGTCGGTCACGTCCACCAGGGTCTCCAGCGCGCCGATGCGCCCGATGACGCGGGCCTTCTGCCCGTCGATGCGGACGGTGACGGCGCGGCTCCGCCACCAGCGGCGGATGGCCGTGAAAAGCCCGGCGTCCCTGGCCCGGGACGTGCCAAACCCGTTTAAATACCCCACGGGCAAAACCGCCACCCGGGTGGGCCGGCGCAGGGTGATCGCGCCCGCGCCTCCCACGGTGTGTCCCTTGGGGAGCCACCGTACCTCCTCCAGCGAGGCCTCGCCGTAGCCCACGCGCTGCAGGCCGTCCTTCTTCACCCGGCGGCACCGGCCCAGCAGGGCCGAACCCGCCCGTACCGCGTCCAGCCGTGCAAAGTCATAGTGCAGCAGGGCGAAGGACCCGGCGGCGTGGACGGTACCGGTCTCGACCCCGCCGGCATGGAGCACTGCCAGCAGCCGCCGAAACCCCTCCAGCGCCGCCTGCGCGTCCTTTCCATCCGCTTTGTTGGAGTGGATCTGGGTATACACCCCCGTGATGGCCACGTTGGGCAGGTTCTTGCAGACCGAGAGGACCTTGTCCGGCTCGCCGCTGAAAAAGCCACCGTATCCCATGCCGGTATCCACCTGGAGCTGAGCCTCCACCACGGTGGAGCGGCTCTCGGCCAGACTATTGAGCACCATGCCGGTCTCTACCGAGGAGACGGTGCACACTACGTTCAGGTCGGTCAGCTTTTCGAGCTCCGCCCGGTCGGCAGTGGCGCGGAGCATGAGGATCTCCTCCTCCACAAAGCCCGCCTTCCGTAGGGCCTCCGCGTCGGCGCACTCGGCCACGGCGAACCGGCGCACCCCCTCATCCCGCAGAAGGGTGGCCATCTCCACCAATCCCGCGCCATACGCGTCCCCGGTGAGCACGCCATAGATGGCCGCGCTCCCCGCCTTCTCCCGAATGACCGCCAGATTCTGTTTCACGGCTTGTCGTTCAATTACGAGGGTCTTCATGGCAAAACGGCACCTCCCGCGCGAATTTATATGAATAATTGATTATACCTCTTACGGAGAGATGCGTCAACGCCGGCGCGGCCATCCCCATGCCGAATTTATTATGGAGCCATCCCCAACCTTGACCTTGTATCTCCCAG
>DATMXU010000092.1:0-5299 GCA_035562355.1 Pseudoflavonifractor sp. | reverse complement strand
GAAACTTATACTAATAAAGCGACGTCTAAAGCTTAGAATGTGCGGATGTCAAGTCCGCAAAGATTAGGAGGAGTTCTGAATGAAGAAACTTCTGTCCCTTGCGCTGGCCGCGGCCATGCTGTGCACCCTGGCTGTCCCTGTGGCCGCCGCCGGGGCGGAGAGCGCCGATGCCCGGCTCACCGCGGTGACCGAAAAAGTGAAAGCCACGCTGGGTCTGGATACCTCGGCCTATACCGCCTTCCAGGGCAATCTGGAGGACGGCACCGTCACTCCCGTCTGGCAGCTCCAGTGGACAAGCGAGGACGGAGGACTGACCGTCTCGGCTACCGAGAGCGGCAAAATCCTCAGCTACAATGTGTACGACGACATGGCTACCCCCTACTATCCGGGCCGGAGCACCGGAGTCACCTTCCCCAAGCTGGCCAGGGCCGACGCCCAGAAGACCGCTCAGGCCTTCCTCGGCAAAGTCCTCACCGCCGGGGTGGAGACCCCTGCGTTTGAGGAAACAGGCGCGGACGAACTCTCGGTCACCAACCACAATTTTTACGGCGCATTGCTGGAGAACGACCTCCCCTCCCCCTTCTCCTTCCGCATCAGCGTCCGGGTGAGCGATAATACGGTCACCAACTTCTACCTGAACGGCGGGCAGGAGAATTATCTGGGCGGTATCCCCTCGGCCACTCCCGCCGCCGCTGCCGGCCAGGCGGGCGAGAGCCTGAAGTCCACCCTGAAACTCCGTCTGGAGTATGTGCTGGCCGACGACGGCAAGACGGCAGTACTCCGTTACCTGCCCGAGTCCATTCACGATTTTTATGTGGACGGCCAGACCGGCGCGCTGGTAGATCTGACCAAGCTCCGCGAGGACCTCTGGACAAATTCCGCCGCGGGCGGGGAAAACCTTTATGGCGCCGCCCCCTCGGCTAAGACTGCCATGGACGACAAGGGACTCACCGAGGTGGAGCTGGCAGGTGTCGCCCAGCTGGAGGGTGTCCTCTCCAAGGAGGACCTGGATGCCGCCGCCCGGAAAATTTCCGCTCTGGGTCTCTCCAAGTACACCCTCTCTACTGCCAGCTACCGGGTGAACCAGGAGAGCGGCGACGTGTCGGCCACCCTGCAGTACGCCTATAAGTCGGGCGACAGCATCTACCGCCGCACTGTCACCCTGGACGGCAAGACGGGCACCCTGACTGCCGTGTACAGCTCCCGCCCCTGGAACGAGCAAGAGAAGGCTACGGTCACCGCCGCTCAGGCTCAGACCAAGGCCGAGGACTTCCTCAAGACCATCGTCCCCGAGCAGTTCGCAGAGACCGAGCGCTATTCCTCCCCCGAGGGCGACGGCGTCACCCGCGCCTTCCAGTACGCCGCCAAGGAGAACGGCTACTTCCTCCCCGCCAGCAGCATGACGGTGGAGATCGACGGCGTCGACGGCTCAGTGAGCGCTTACTACAATAATTACGTGGAGGGCGTCACCTTCGAGAGTGCCGAGGATATCATCGGCGAGGCCGCTGCCCTGACCGCCTGGTTTGGCACTTATGACGTGACGCTGGGCTATCTGGCGGTCCCCGAGAAATTGGACCTCTCTCAGCCCGAGTGGAAACCCCTCATCGAGGCGGGGCGCAGCTATCTCTATACCCGCAAGCTGGCCTATTACCTGGAGCGCGAGGGCTGGTATCTGGGTATAGACGCCAAGAGTGGCGAGCCCGTGGAGAGCGAGTCCGCTCCCAAGAGTGAAATCTCCTATGACGACCTCTCCGGCCATTGGGTCAAGGCCCAGGCCGAGGCCCTGGCCAAGTACGGAGTGGGGTGGCTGGGCGGCTCCTTCAAGCCCGCCGCCGAGCTTAAGCAGATCGACCTCGTTGCTCTGCTGGCAAGCACCAACGGCTACCGCTACGACCCCGCCCAGGAGGGCGCGGCCGACGACCTCTATCAGCAGGCCTACTACATGGGTCTCCTCAAGAAGGGCGAGCGCGACGATAACGCCCTCGTCACCCGGGCCCAGCTCACCAAGCTGTTGCTGGACCATGCGGGGTACGGCAACCTGGCGGGGCTGAAGGGTATTTTCAAGACCACCTTTGCCGACGGGGCCCAGATTTCCGACGAGTACCTCGGCTATGCCGCCGTGGGTCAGGCGCTGGGCATTGTCAAGGGAGATAAGGCCGGCAACTTTGCCCCCGCACGGATTTCAACCCGCGCAGAAGCGGTGAGTATGCTCTATCAGTTTATGAGCCGGTAATCGGATGATAAAAAAGGGACGCGTATGCTATTGGCATCCGCGTCCCTTTTTGTTTCCCGGTAATACATTAAAAGTTTGCGCAGAGGGTGTCTGCGCGTCGGGCGCGCTGTGGCGCCTGCATATAAAAACCGTCCCCCGGCCCAGAGGCCGGGGGACGTCTATTTTCATGTCAGGGCAGATAGGACAGGGGATTCACGTCGCTGCCGTTGATCTTAACCTGGAAGTGGCAGTGGCTGCCAGTGCTGCGGCCCGTCGAGCCCGCCTTGGCGATGACCTGGCCCTGGTAAACCTTGTCTCCCACGCTGACCAAAAGGGAGGAGTTGTGGGCGTAGTAGGTCTGCTTGCCGTTGCCGTGGTCGATGATGATATACTTTCCGTAGCTCCAGTTGGAGCCGCTGCCTGTGCCTGACCAGATGACGGTGCCGCCGTCGGCGGCCTTGATGCTGCTGCCATAGGGTACCGCGATGTCGATCCCCGAGTGGTAGCTGTAGGAGCCGAAGATATAGCGGTATCCGAACCGGGAGGAAATGCTGCCGTAGGTGGGCCAGATGAAATGGCCGGTGGGCAGCCAAGTGGGCCGCTCTTTGGTTCCGACGGCCACGACCTTGGTGGTGGGCTCGGCCAGTACCAAGGTGTCCATGACGTCCCGGCCCTTTTCGCTGCCGTTGACATAGGTGACGTCGGCGGTGATCTGGGCTTGTCCCTCCACGCCGGGGGTGATAACCTTGGTCTCGCCCTGGTAGAGGGTATTGTCCTCCACCTCTTCCACGGGGCAGGCGATGGCCTCGGTATAGACCTGCCGCTCCACCGTCTTGACAGAGAGGAAGGGGATGGTCTCCCGAACGGTCAGGATCTGGCCGATATAGAGCTTATTCACGTCCTGTTCCGGGTTGAGGGCCTCCAGCTCGGACATATCCATTCCGTTGTCGTAGGCGATCTGCATAAAGGTGTCGCCCTTTTTGACCTCGTACTGGGTCTCGCCGTTGGTGTTGGCGGTGAGGGTCTCGACCATCTTGGTCAGATTCTGTTCAATGTCTGAGGGGGTGTACTCCCGGACGATGGACACGTCCTCCACGAAGGCGGAGGAGGCGGTGTTTTCATTCATATAGGGGGCCTTGATGGCGTCCAGCATAGCAGTCAGGCTGGACTCGTCCACCGCCGCGCCGATAAACGCCCCGTTTACCCGGAGCACGTAGGTCTTCATCACCTCGCCCACATGGTCGAAAAGATAGGATTCAATGCTCGGCTCGGGGGTGAGGGCGTCTTTCTCGGTAAAGGCGAACTCGTAAGTCACGTCATGTTCGACGGTGTAGTCATAGCCCAAAATACGGGAGGCCCGCGCCTCCACCCGGCTGACGGCCTCCTCATAGACGGCGGGCTCCTTCACCGCGCCCAGGGCCATACCGTCCACCGTTACCTGGTAGCTGGGGGTGTAGACCGTGGTGAGCACCAGCGCCGCGCCGATGGCGGCGGAGGCGGCCAGGAAAGCCACGGGGGCCAGGAACCGCAGCGCGCCGGGGGCGGCGTCCACCCTGTGGAGCACACCGGCTGCCCTGCGGCGGGCTACCTCAAGGGCATCCCACGCGGCGGCGGCTGAACGGCGCAGTCGGCTCTGCCGGGGTGACGGGGCAGTCTGCTCGCCTGCCTCCAGCACAAGAAGTGAGGGGCCTTTGTATTCGTCATGACTGTGCAGGATCTCGTCCATTGGATTCGGACCTCCAATCATGTGCCCAAAGTCAAAGCCGGACAATGCCCGGCTAAAAAAATTACAAAGTGGTTACAGTAGTTACAAACGGTATCATACACGCTTTTCCTCTTCCCGTCAAGTATTTTTCCTCCCCAAAAAACGCGCAGCCTTTGCACCCCAACTTCTCCGACAGGATACGACATCTTGTATCAAAGTCCTCTTTTATTGGAGAGGACCCCCATTAGGGGAACAAAATCTATGAATACCCTCCGGCTTGGCCCAAAAAGGTTTGGTAAAAATCACAACAAGGCCCGCCGCCCGGGTTGACCGGCGGCGGGCCTTGTGCTTATATCTTTACTTCAGCGCTGCGGTGATGATGGCCATGGAATAGACCTCCAGGGCGTTGCAGCCGCGGGAGAGGTCGTTGACGGGGGCGTTGAGACCTAGGAGAATGGGGCCGTAGGCCTCGAAATTGCCCAGGCGCTGGGCGATCTTGTAGCCGATGTTGCCCGACTGGATCTCAGGGAAGATAAAGGTATTGGCGCTGCCCGCCACCTTGGAGCCAACGCACTTGGTCTCGGCCACGCGGGGGGAGACGGCGGCGTCGAACTGAAGCTCGCCGTCCACGTCGAAGTCGGGGTTGGTGGCCAGCAGCTTTTCATAGGCGTGGCGCACCTTGTCCACGCTGGGGCCCGAGCCGGAGCCCTTGGTGGAGTACGAGAGCATGGCCACCTTGGGGTCGATGCCGAAGATGCGGGCGCAGTGGGCCACCTCGGTGGCGATCTCCACCAGCTCGTCCTCAGTGGGGTCGATATTGATGGCGCAGTCGCCCATCGCCAGCACCTCGTTGCCGCCCACGCTCTCGCGTACCAGGATAAAGCAGGAGGAGACGATGCTGTTGCCGGGCTTGGTTTTGATGATCTGGAGCGCGGGGCGGACGGTGTCCGCGGTGGAATAAGTAGCGCCGCCGAGGAGGCAGTCGGCCTCCCCCATCTTCACCAGCATGGTGCCGAAGTAGTTGCTCTTCTTGAGTGCGTCGCGGCACTGCTCGGTGGTCATCTTACCCTTGCGCAGCTCCACCATCTTCTCCACCATCTCCTCCATGCGGGGATAGGTGGCGGGGTCGACCAGAACGGCGCCCCGGATATTAAAGCCGCCTACCTCTGCCGCCGCCGTGATCTCGGCCATGTCGCCCACGAGGATGGGCGTGAGGAAGGTGCCGGACAGAAGTCGGGCCGAGGCCTCCAGGATACGGGGGTCGGTGCCCTCGGTAAAGACGATCCTCTGAGGATTGGCCTTTAAGATGTCAATGAGTTTTCCGAACATGCTTTTTCCCCTCCATATGACGATGTTGAATCCCATAGAGTGCTATTATACTC
>DATMXU010000091.1:0-31916 GCA_035562355.1 Pseudoflavonifractor sp. | reverse complement strand
CAGGTATTATTATAATACCTGGGTGTCAACTTATCTTGGTTGCGGGGGTAGGATTTGAACCTACGACCTCCGGGTTATGAGCCCGACGAGCTTCCAGCTGCTCTACCCCGCGATATGGAATTTTTATGGTGCCGGAGACCGGGGTCGAACCGGCACGTTCTTGCGAACACGGGATTTTAAGTCCCGGGCGTCTGCCAATTCCGCCACTCCGGCATTTGCACTCCAGCATACCATTCCCTTGAGGTGCTTTAATAGGATACCACATAGCCCCCTCTTTGTCAACCCTTCGCGCGAAAAACTATCTTTTGGTGTCCGCCAAAATTCCCGCACATGTTCCATAGCCCTTGGCATATACTAATTTGTACATCACTTCCCCCCGAGAGGAGGCTTATCTATGCCAGAAGGAAAGCAGGATGTAGATGACCTGATTTTTCCCGGCGAGATCATCCAGCCCGTCAGCGACCGCTGAAAGGCAGCTCCTAGCCGGAGCTGCCTTTCAAATTTTCCTGAGCCGGGCCGTCCAGGAGCGCGCCGGTGTAATCAAAACGGGAGCCATGGCAGGGGCAGTCCCAGCTTTTTTCGTCCGGGTTCCACTCCAGCTGGCAGCCCAGGTGGGGACAGCGGACCGAGACCGTATGAACCTGACCCTCTCCGTCCCTGTAGACTCCTGTCTTCACCCCATTGTAGTCCACGATGCCGCCGTGGCCCGGCGGCAGCTCGTCCAGTGCGGCCCCGGCTGGGACAAACGCTGACCGGGCAAGGCTTTTTACGGTCTTCCCCCCGTCGGTCCAGAGGCTTTTGGCTGAGGCGGCCAGGCGGAGGCGGTGGGGTCCAAAGACCCGGGCATCCGGGTCCTCCCTGCCGGTAATAAGGCCGCAGAGAATCGAGGCCGCCACCATGGAACTGGTCATACCCCACTTCTGAAAGCCAGTGGCCACATACCAGTTGGGGGCGGAGGGGGAGAACCGGCCAATATAGGGCACACCGTCCAGAGGCATACAGTCCTGAGCCGACCAATGGGCCGTCTCCCTCGCCTGGGGCCAGTAGGTCTGGGCGGCCTGGCGCAGCAGGTCGTATCTACCGCCGGCGGAGTTCTCTCCCGTGCGGTGGCCGCCGCCGCCCAGCAGGAGGAGTGCCCCACTGGTACGGAGAGAGAGCCCGCCCTCGTCTACGCCCAGATACATCCCGTTCAGCGGCTGGGCGTGCTCCAAAGCCAGCACATAGCTGCGCTCCTGGTGCAGACGCAGGAAGTAATACCCCGGTGCATTCATGAACGGGAAATGGGTGGCAAAGACAATGTGCCGGGCCTTTACCCTGCCCCTGTCGGTGAGGATGGTATCACCCTCCACCTTGACCGCCCGCGTTCCTTCGTAGACCACAAGCTCCCGGGCTATGTGCTCCAGAAATTTCAGCGGGTGGAATTGTGCCTGCCCTTCAAACTGTACCGCCCCCTTCACCGGGAAGGGGAGCTCGGTATCTGTGGTGAATTTGGCGTCGATCCCCAGCCGCCAGGCCCCGTGGGCCTCCTCCTGGAGTAGCTCCTGCTCCATGGAGGTGTAGAGGTAAGCGGGGCGCTCCTCCCACTGGCAGTCGATGCACTTTTCTCCGATGAGGTCCCGGTAGGCGGTGATGGCTCGCTGATTTGCCCGGGCGTACTGCCCCGCCCCCTCCTCTCCCAGCTCCCCGATAAGCTTGTGGTATAGGAGGCCATGCTGACTGGTCACCTTGGCGGTGGTATTCCCGGTCTGCCCGCTCCCCAGCCGGTCTGCCTCCAGCAGAACGGTCTCCACGCCCCGCTCCCGGAGAAAATAAGCGGTCAGCACCCCTGCCAGCCCGCCGCCGATGACGGCCGCCTCTGCCTCTATGTCGCCCTCCAGGGCGTTCCTGGGCGCAATCGCCGTAGTCTCCCTCCAAATGGAACTCATGCACATCACCTCGCACTTAGCATTTGCAGTCGAGCGGTAATTTAACAAAAAAGAAGGCCCCATGCGTATTCCGGTGTACCGGAATGCGCATGGGGCCCTTTCTTTTATACTTACACGAGCTGGACGATGGCCATCTCGGCGGCATCGCCGCGGCGTGGGCCGATCTTCACGACGCGGGTATAACCGCCGTCGCGGGTGGCGTACTTGGCGCCGATCTCGCTGAATAGTTTCTTCGCCACGTCTTCCTTCGTGATATAGGACAGCGCCTGACGATAGGCAGCCATATCGTTCTTCTTCGCCAGAGTAATCATCTTCTCGGCGATGGGGGCCACTTCCTTGGCGCGGGAGAGGGTGGTCTTGATCTGGCCGTTCTCCAGCAGATACGTGGTCATGGCGCGGAGCATGGCGCGGCGCTGGTCAGCGCGGCGGCCGAGTCTACGGTAACCGGACATTTCGAGCACTCCTTAAATGTTTCGCACAAGCGAAATCCTAATTGAATTCGTCCCGGAGAATCTCTTCCCCCGGCTGGGCGCGGTATGGGACCGGGGGAGGACGTTACATGTCCCCCAGCCCGCCTGAGCCGTATGTTTAATTCTCGTCGCTGGCGAGATTCAGGCCCATCATAGCCAGCTTGTTCATGACCTCTTCCAGGCTCTTGCGGCCCAGGTTGCGCACCTTCATCATCTCGTCCTCGGTCTTGGAGATCAGGTCCTCGACTGTGTTGATGTTGGCGCGCTTGAGGCAGTTAAAGCTGCGGACCGACAGGTCCAGCTCCTCGATGGTGAGCTCCAGCACCTTATCCCGCTGGGCCTCGGCCTTTTCCACCACCGTGGACTTGTTGCCCATGGTCTCGGAGAGGTCGGTGAAGAGCAGGAAGTGGTCGCACAGGATACGGGCGCCCAAACTCACCGCGTCGCGGGCGGTAATGGTGCCATTGGTCCACACCTCAAGGGTGAGCTTGTCAAAGTCGGTGAGATCCCGCACGCGGGTGTTCTCCACCGTGTAGTTGACCTTGCTGACAGGGGTGTAGACACTGTCCACAGGGATAACCCCAATGATGCTCTGGGGGGGCTTGTTCCGGTCGGCGGGCACATAGCCCCGGCCATGGGCCAAAGTCAGCTCCATGTTGAGGCTGGCGTCGGGACCCAGGGTGGCGATATGGAGGTCGGGGTTGAGAATCTCAACCTCGCCGTCGGCCTTGATGTCGCCGGCGGTGACCTCACCCTCGCCGCTCATCTCGATATAGACGGTCTTCACGCCGTCGCTGTGCAGCTTGGCGACAATACTTTTAACGTTGAGGACGATCTCAGTCACGTCCTCTTTAATGCCGGGGATGGTGGAAAACTCGTGCTGGACGCCGGCAATCTTGATAGAAGTCACCGCCGTACCGGGCAGGCTGGAGAGCAGGATGCGGCGCAGGGAGTTGCCCAGCGTGGTGCCATAGCCACGCTCCAGAGGCTCTACCACGTACTTGCCGTAGTAGCCATCGCCGGGATTTTCCACACATTCGATGCGGGGTTTTTCGATTTCTACCATGTGTTACCCTCCTTTTCGCGGCGGCGGGTGGGTTGGCCCGCCGCGTGGTGATGGTAGTTGTGGCGAGGGTATCGCCCGTACCCGGCCCCCTCGGGCTGACCGGAGACGCCGGACGCGGGCTTCTGCCTTACTTGGAGTACAGCTCGACGATGAGATGCTCCTCAATGGGCAGGTCGATGTCCTCACGGGCGGGCGCCGCCACCACTTTAGCAGTGAGGGTGTTCTTATCAAAGTCCAGCCACTTGGGCGCGGTACGGGAGGCGTTAGCCTCCAAGGACGCCTTGAACTTATCGAGGCTCCGGCTGGAATCCTTCAGCACAATGGTCTGGCCGGGTTTCACCAAATAGGAGGGGATGTCGGTCTTGTGGCCGTCCACCAGGAAGTGTCCGTGACGGACCAGCTGACGGGCCTCAGGGCGGCTCATCGCAAAGCCGAGGCGATAGACCACGTTATCGAGGCGGGACTCCAGAATGGCCAGGAGGTTCTCGCCGGTCACGCCCTTGGTGGACGCGGCCATCTCATAGTACTTGGCGAACTGGCTCTCCAGCACGCCGTAATAGCGGCGCGCCTTCTGCTTTTCACGAAGCTGCATGCCGTACTCGGAGCGCTTTTTGTTGCGGGCCTGACCGT
The DNA here is from genome assembly GCA_035562355.1 of Pseudoflavonifractor sp. Lineage (GTDB taxonomy): Bacteria > Bacillota > Clostridia > Oscillospirales > Oscillospiraceae > Pseudoflavonifractor. The sequence continues at coordinate 27,825 of DATMXU010000091.1, read as the reverse complement.
GCTGGCCAGGGGCAAAGGGGCGGCGGTCATACGCGCACTTGTCGCTGTAGCAGCGGTCGCCCTTGAGGAAGAGCTTCTGGCCCTCCCGGCGGCACTGGCGGCAGACCGCATCGGTATATCTTGCCATAAAATTTCTCCTCCTTCTTTAGACGCGGCGGCGCTTGGGCGGGCGGCAGCCGTTGTGGGGGACGGGGGTCACGTCCTTGATCAGGGTGACCTCCAGGCCCACGGCCTGCAGCGCGCGGATAGCAGCCTCACGGCCGGCGCCGGGGCCCTTCACAAAGACCTCGACGGTCTTCAGCCCATGCTCCATAGCGGCCTTGGCAGCCGTCTCGGCGGCCGTCTGGGCGGCGAAGGGGGTGGACTTACGGGAGCCGCGGAAACCGAGTCCGCCGGAGGAGGCCCAGCTGAGGGCGTTGCCGTTGGCGTCGGTCACGGTGACCATGGTGTTGTTGAAAGAGGAGCGGATATGCACGGCACCCTTTTCAATGTTCTTCTTTTCGCGGCGCTTACGCACCACTTTCTTGCCTTTCGCAGCAGTAGCCATGTGTATCCCTCCTTACTTCTTCTTGTTGGCGACGGTACGCTTGGGACCCTTGCGGGTACGGGCGTTGGTCTTGCTGCGCTGCCCGCGCACGGGCAGCCCCTTGCGGTGCCGCAGGCCGCGGTAGCAGCCGATCTCGGTGAGACGCTTGATGTCCATCGCCACGTCGCGGCGCAGGTCGCCCTCCACGGTGTAGTGGTTGGCGATGACCTCGCGCAGCTTCGCCTCGTCGGCGTCGGTCAGGTCCTTCACGCGGGTATCGGGGTTGATCCCGGCCTCAGCCAGGATCTTGTTGGCGCTGGTGCGCCCAATGCCGTAGATATAGGTGAGCCCGATCTCGACTCTCTTATCCTTCGGCAGGTCAATGCCGGCAATTCTTGCCATATTCTTCAGCGCCTCCTTTAACCTTGTCTCTGCTTATGCTTGGGGTTTTCGCAAATGACCATGACTTTGCCCTTGCGCTTGATGATCTTGCATTTCTCGCACATGGGCTTCACGGACGGTCTTACTTTCATAATGAAACCTCCTATGAATGCCTGAATGGCCCCGGCGGTCAGCGGGCAAGGCCCTGTGCCGCCGGTCGTTGCGACGCGGTGAGTTCCGCGCCGGTCTTACGGGGATATGGGGCCGCCGCATCCGCCGGCCCCTGCATACAAATGAAGTCTTGCCTTATTTGCTGCGCCAAGTGATTCTGCCGCGGGTCAAATCGTAGGGCGACATCTGTATCGTCACCTTGTCGCCGGGCAGAATCCTGATGAAGTTCATTCTGAGTTTGCCGGAGATGTGTGCCAGGATGATATGCCCGTTGCCGATATCCACATGGAACGTGGTATTGGGCAGAGACTCGGTCACGATCCCCTCCAGCTCGATCATATCGTCTTTTGCCAAGCGTGATTACCTCCTTGACCCTAAATCGCGGCTGGCGGCCAGCGCCCGTCGGAGCGCCCCGTCCCCCGCTGCCGCGGCGGACATGCCGGTGATCTCCACATGCCTTGCGCGTTTCCGCTTAGGCTGCGCGAGCCTCCGGTGTTTTCCATCGGCCAGGAGCAGGAAGTCCCCCTCTGAGTCGATGACCCAGTAGAGCCTTCCCGCGTCGTGCCCGGCCAGCGAGCGCACGATCTGTCCTTTGAAGTGCTCCATACTCAGCCGTTCTCCGGAGCCGTGAGAATCTCAGGGCCGCCGTCTTCCGTGATGAGGATGGAGTTCTCATAGTGGGCGGAAAGACTGCCGTCTGCCGTCTTCACCGTCCAGCCGTCCTTGAGCACCCGGATGCCGGGGGCTCCGGCGTTCACCATGGGCTCCACCGCCAGGGTCATACCCGGCTGGAGCCGAACGCCGTGGCCGGCGGGGCCGTAATTGGGCACCTCGGGCGGCTCATGGAGCTTGCGCCCCACGCCGTGGCCCACATACTCCCGCACCAGACTGCAGCCGTTCTTCTCGGCATAGACCTGGATGGCGTGGGAGATGTCGGACACCCGGCAGCCCGTGCGGGCAAATTCCATACCTGCCCAAAAACTGCGCTCGGTAACGGCAATCAATTTTGCCGCCGCCTCACTCACCCGGCCGCAGGGATAGGTACCGGCGCAATCGCCGTGGTAGCCGTCGATGACGGCCCCCACGTCGACGCTGACGATATCCCCCTCCCGGAGCGCCCGGTGGCCGGGGATGCCGTGGATAATCTCGTCGTTCACCGAGAGGCAGACTGAGCCGGGAAACCCGTTGTAGCCCAGAAAGGAGGGCTTTGCGCCCTGACTCTCAATAAATTTACGCACGGCCGTATCTATTTCCAGGGTTGTGACGCCGGGTTTTACCAATTCTCCCGCCAAGCGGCGGGCCGCCGCGGTAATCCGCCCGGCGCGGCGCATCAGTTCAATTTCGCGAGGGGATTTAATGGAGATGATTTCCACTGTCTAGGCCTCCAAAACCTGCTCTATCGCGCGGGTAGTATCCTCTATCGTCGGCTGATTTTCCACAGTCCGCAGAAGGCCCCGCTCCTTATAAAATGCCTTGAGGGGCTCAGTCTGGGCGTGGAAGATCATCAGGCGGTTATGCACTTTCTCCTGAGAGTCGTCGATGCGCTGGATGACCTCGCTGCCGCATTGATCGCAGACGCCCTCCCGCCTGGGGGGCTTATTAACCACATGGTAGGTGGCCCCGCAGGTGAGACAAACCCGCCGTCCGGTCATCCGCCGCTCGATCTCCTCGTCGGAAACCTCCAAGGAGAGGACCACGTCGATCGCGACGCCGTCCCGCTCCATACTCTCGGCCTGGTTGATGGTGCGGGGCACCCCATCCAGAATGTAACCATTCACACAGTCGTTCTGCTTGAGGCGGTCCTCCATGATGCCGAGGATAATCTCATCGGGGACAAGCCTTCCCTCGTCCAGGAAACTCTTGACCTCACAGCCCAAGGGGGTGCCGTCCTTCACGGCGGCGCGCAGGATGTTTCCGGTGGAGATTGTGGGGATGCCATACCGCTTACTGAGAATATCGGCCTGAGTACCTTTTCCGGCACCCGGCGCTCCCAACAGGATGAGTCTCATTCTCCTTCCCACCACACTTCCCATTACTCCAGGAATCCCTTGTAATGCCGCATGAGCATTTGGGCCTCCAGGGCCTTAACCGTCTCCAGCGCGACGCCCACCACAATGATGACCGAGGTGCCGCCCACCGAGAGGCTCTTGCCCATGGCGGAGCCGCTGGCGAAGTTGATGATGTTGGCGGTAATGATAGGCAGCAGGGCGATGACAGCCAGATAGATGGCGCCGAACAGCGTGATCTTGTTAAGCACCTTGTGGATGAAGTCGGCGGTGGGCTTGCCCGGGCGGAACCCGGGGACAAAGCCGCCATTCTTCTTCAGGTTGTTGGCCACCTCAATGGGGTTGAACTGCATGGTGGCATAGAAGAAACTAAAGCCTAGGATGAGCAGGAAGTAGACCACCGCGTAGACCAGCCCATTGGCGTCGAACACCTTCATAAAGAGGGAGTCGCCGCTGCCGGGGATAAAACCCGCGATGGTGGCGGGCAGACTGGCAATCGCCTGGGCGAAGATGATGGGCATGACGCCGGACATATTCACCTTCATAGGGATGTGGCTGGACTGGCCGCCGTACATCTTCCGGCCCACCACGCGCTTGGCGTACTGGACGGGGATGTGGCGCTCAGAGTCGTTGATAAAGACGATGAAGATCACAAGGGCCAGCATGCCGATGACGATCAGGGGGATCATGGCAGGGTGGACAATGCTGTTCTGGAACGACTCGCCCTGACTGGTCCCCATGGCCGTGATCTCCTCAGCCGTGAGGTGCATGCCCCAGCGCTGTACGCCGATATACATGTTATAGAGCATGTGGGGGATACGGGAGACGATACCGGCAAACAGGATGATGGAGATGCCGTTGCCGATGCCGAACTCGGTGATCTGCTCGCCCAGCCACATCACGAAAGCGGAGCCGGCCGTGAAGGACGCGACGATGATGAGGCCAGCCAGCCAGGTGGGAGTGCCCGCCGCCTGGATAAGCCCCTGGTAGTTGATGAGGGAGAAGTAGCCAAAGCCCTGCAGGAGGGCGATGCCCACGGTGACATAGCGGGTGATGGCGGCCAGTTTCTTGCGCCCCTCCTCGCCGCCGTCCTTCTGGAGACGCTCCAGGGCGGGGATAGCGACGGTGAGAAGCTGCACGATGATGGAGCTGTTGATATAGGGCTGCACGCCCAGAGCGAAGACGGCCGCCATGGAGAAGGCAGTGCCGTTCATAGCGCCCAGCAGGCCGAAAATGCCGCCCATGTTTTCAAGGGTGGTCCCAAGGAGATCCGTGTTGACAAAGGGCACAGGCACGGCGGAGCCCAAGCGGAAGATGAGGAGCGCAAAGATGGTAAATATGAGTTTCTTGCGCAGCTCGGGGATCTTCCAAGCGTTACGGATGGTCTGTATCACTTTAGACCACCTCTGCCTTCCCGCCCGCCTTTTCGATCTTCTCCTTGGCAGTGGCAGAGAAAGCAGAGGCACGGACGGTGAGTTTCTTGGAAATCTCGCCGTTGCCGAGCACCTTCACGCCGTACTCACACTTGGAGAGGATACCCTTTTCCAGCAGGTCGCAAACGTTGACGGTGGCTCCATCTTCAAATTTATTCAGGGAAGTGAGATTGATAATCTCCAGGGGCTTTGCAAAGATGTTGTTGAAACCGCGCTTGGGGATACGGCGGGCCAGAGGCATCTGGCCGCCTTCGAAACCGGCGCGGACGCCGCCGCCGGAGCGGGCCCACTGGCCCTTGCTGCCCCGGCCGGCCGTCTTGCCGTTGCCGGAGCCATTCCCGCGGCCCTTGCGCTTGCCCACGTGAGTGGAGCCTGCGGCGGGGGAGAGTTCATGCAGATTCATTGACGCGCACCTCCTTACTTTTCCTCGGTAACCTGGAGCAGGTAGCCGATGTGGGCGATCTTGCCCCGGGTAGCCTCGTTGTCGGGCTGTACGGTCGTATCACCGATCCTACGGAGCCCCAAAGCCTCGGCAGTCGCTTTGTGCTTGGCGATACGGCCGTTCAGGCTCTTGACCAGCTTGAGATTGATTGTCTTCGCCATTGCTTTGAACCTCCTTAACCTACGATTTCTTCCACGCTCTTACCGCGGATACGGGCCACTTCCTCGGGACCGCGGAGGCTCTTGAGCCCCTCGAAGGTCGCGGAGACCACGTTCTGGGAATTGTTAGAGCGCAGGCACTTGGCGCGGATGTCGCGGATGCCCGCGGCCTCCATAACGGCGCGAACGGGGCCTCCGGCAATGATGCCGGTACCGGGGGCGGCGGGCTTCATCAGCACGCGGCCGGCGCCGAACACGCCGATGGTCTCATGGGGAATGGTGGTGCCGGAAAGGCTGATGGTGATCATATGCTTCTTGGCGTCCTCGATGCCCTTGCGGATGGCCTCGGGCACCTCGGCGGCCTTACCCAGACCAAAGCCGATGCGGCCCTTGCCGTCGCCCACCACCATGAGAGCGGCGAACTTGAAAATCCGGCCGCCCTTGACGGTCTTGGAAACCCGGTTCAGGGAAACGAGCTTCTCTGTAAACTCGCTGGGTTCTTTCTCAAATCTAGCCATTTTCGTTTCCTCCTCCCTTAGAATTCCAGGCCGCCCTCACGGGCGCCCTCGGCCAGCGCCTGGACGCGGCCGTGGTACAGGTAACCGCCGCGGTCGAACACGACCGTGTCGATGCCCTTGGCCTTAGCGCGCTCGGCGACCATCTGGCCGACCTTCTTGGCGGCTTCCATGTTGCTGCCGGCGCCCTCAAAGCCCTTCTCCAGGGAGGACGCGGAGACCAGAGTCTTGCCCGCGGTATCGTCGATGATCTGGGCATAGACGTTGGTTCCGCTGCGGAATACGTTCAGGCGGGGACGCTCGGGCGTGCCGGCGATCTTGCCGCGCACTCTCTTGTGGCGCTTAAGCCGCTGAGCGTTGGTATCAGGTCTTTTGATCATTGTGGCACACCTCCTTATTTCTTCTTGACGCCGGTCTTGCCTTCCTTGCGGCGGATGACCTCGTCAGAATATTTGATACCCTTGCCCTTATAGGGCTCAGGCGGACGTTTCTCTCTTACCTCGGCGGCAAACTGGCCGACCTTCTGCTTGTCGGCGCCGCTGATGACGATCTTGTTGGGGCCGGGCACCTCAATGGTGATACCCTCGGGCTCCACCATGGTGACCTGGTGGGAGTAGCCGATGTTCATGACCAGCTTTTTGTCCTCCTTGGCCACACGGTAGCCGACGCCGTTCACGTCCAGCTCCTTCTTAAAGCCTGTGGACACACCCATCACCATGTTATTGAGCAGGGTGCGGGTGAGGCCGTGAAGGCTGCGGTTCTCCTTCAGGTCGTTGGGGCGCTTGACATGGATGACGTTGCCCTCCTGCTCAAAGCTTATGGCGCTGTGGAGCTGTTGAGTCAGAGTGCCCTTGGGCCCCTTAACGGTGGCCAGATTATTTGCGTCGATCTTCACTTCCACACCGGCGGGGAGCTCGATCGGCAATCTTCCGATTCTAGACATGTTCGATGCTCCTCCTTACCAAATGAATGCAAGGACTTCGCCGCCGACATGGGCCTCGCGGGCCTTCTTGTCGGTCATGACGCCCTTGGAAGTAGAGACGATAGCGACGCCCAGGCCCTTGAGGACGCGGGGCAGCTCGTCGGCGCCCGCGTACATACGCAGGCCGGGCTTAGAGACGCGGCGCAGGCCGGAGATTGCCTTCTCCTTGCCAGGCATGAGGTACTTCAGGGTGATGCGGATCACACCCTGGGTGCCGTCGTCGATGAGCTGAAAGCTCTTGATATAGCCTTCGTCGAGAAGGATCTGCGCGATGGACTTCTTCATGTTGGACGCAGGAACGTCCACGGAGTCATGCTTGGCATTGCTGGCGTTGCGGATACGGGTGAGCATATCGGCAACGGGGTCAGTGATGTGCATGAGTGTTACCTCCTATTTTAGAGTTACAGACACGGGGTCTGTTTCAGCGGAAGGTATCGAAGTTTGCCGCTCCGACCTGTTACCGCCGGCCAAGGGAAAACGCAACAGGGGATATTCAAAACCGCAGGGAGGCGGGCTGGAGATTACCAGCTCGCCTTTTTGACCCCGGGGATCTGACCTTTGTACGCCAGCTCACGGAAACAGATACGGCAGACGCCGTAGTCGCGCAGATAGGCGTGGGGACGGCCACAGATCTTGCAGCGGTTATACCGGCGGCTAGAGAACTTGGGCACGGCCTGCTGCTTCAAAATCATAGACTTTTTAGCCATTTTTCATTCTCCTCCTTATTTGCCGGTAAAGGGAGCGCCGATGAGGGACAGGAGCTCCTTGGCCTCTTCGTCGGACTGGGCGGTGGTGCAGATGACCACGTCCAAGCCGCGGATCTTGTCGATCTTATCGTACTCGATCTCGGGGAAAATGAGCTGCTCCTTCAGGCCCAGGGCATAGTTGCCGCGGCCGTCGAAGGCGTTGGGGTTGATGCCGCGGAAGTCACGGACGCGGGGCAGGGCCACGTTGAAGAGGCGGTCCAGAAACTCCCACATCTTGTCGCCGCGGAGGGTGACCTTCGCGCCGATGGGCATGCCCTCACGGAGCTTGAAGTTGGCCACGCTCTTCTTGGCCTTGGTGATAATGGCCTTCTGGCCCGTGATCTTGGTGAGGTCCCCCACGACGGCCTCCAGGATCTTGGCGTTGTCCCGGGCCTCGCCGCAGCCGCAGTTGACCACGATCTTGTCCAGGCGGGGGATCTGCATGGTGCTCTTGTAGCCGAACTTCTGCATGAGAGCAGGAGCGACTTCGGCCTGATACTTTGCTTTCAGGTTGGGGATTTTCTTATCAGCCATGGTTAACTCCTCCTCTCTCAGATCTCGGCGCCGCACTTCTTGCAGACGGCGACCTTCTTCCCGTCGGCCAGCAGCTTGTGGGCCGTGCGGGTGGGCTTATTGCACTTGGGGCAAACGCGCATGACCTTGCAGGCATAGATGGGGGCTTCCTTCTTGATGATGCCGCCCTCGTCGCCCTGCTGGCGGGGCTTGGTGTGCCGGGAGACCACGTTGACACGCTCCACGACGACCTTGCCCTCCTTGGGGAGGACAACCTCGACCTTGCCCTGCTTGCCCTTGTCCTTACCGGACAGGACGATAACGGTATCGCCCTTCTTGATGCTCATCTTGTTCATGTTTTCTCCTACCCCCTTACAGCACTTCGGGAGCCAGGGACAGGATCTTCATATAATCCTTGTCGCGCAGCTCACGGGCCACGGGCCCAAAGATACGGGTCCCGCGGGGATTCTTGTCGTCCTTGATGAGAACGGCGGCGTTCTCGTCAAAGCGGACGTAGCTGCCGTCCGCGCGGCGCACGCCGAACGCGGTACGGACGATGACGGCCTTGACGACGTCGCCCTTCTTGACCTGACCGCCGGGCTGGGCCTTACGGACAGAGGCCACGATGACGTCGCCGATGTTGCCGTACTTGCGCTTAGAGCCGCCCAGGACACGGATGGTCTTGATCTCCTTGGCGCCGGTGTTGTCGGCAACCTTGAGATATGTTTCCTGCTGAATCATTCCGGCACCTCCTTACTTCGCTTTTTCAATGATTTCGACCACGCGCCAGCGCTTGTCCTTGGACAGGGGGCGGGTCTCCATAACCTTCACGCGGTCGCCGACGCCGCACTCGTTGAGCTCGTCGTGGGCTTTGAGCTTATAGGTCCGCTTGACAATCTTCTTGTACAGGGGATGGGCCACACGGTCGGCAATGGAGACCACCACGGTCTTGTCCATTTTATCGGAGACAACCAGGCCGACTCTGGTCTTGCGGGAAGAAGTTCTGTTTTCCATTTCTCAGTTCCTCCTTATCGGCCTGCGAGCTGCTGCTCACGGATCAAAGTCTTGACGCGGGCAATGTCTTTCTTGACCTCCGCGATTTTGATAGGGTTGTCAAGCTGGTTGGTGGCGTGCTGAAGACGGAGCTGGAAAAGGTCCTTCTTCAGGTCGCCCAGCTTGCTCTCGAGCTCAGCGGCGGAGAGCTTACGGATCTCACTTGCTTTCATCTTCATTCACCACCATTCTCGGCAATCGCAGTCTCCTTCGCCACAATCTTGCACTTGACAGGCAGCTTGTGGGAGGCCAGACGCAGGGCTTCCTTTGCAATCTCCTCAGAGACGCCGGCGATCTCGAACATGACGCGGCCGGGCTTGACCACGGCCACCCAGTACTCGGGGGAGCCCTTGCCGGAACCCATGCGGGTCTCGGCCGGTTTCTCGGTGACGGGCTTGTCGGGGAAGATCTTGATCCAGACCTGACCGCCGCGCTTGGTATAGCGGGTCATGGCGATACGGGCGGCCTCAATCTGGTTGCTGGTGATCCAGCAGGGCTCGGTGGCCTGGAGGCCATACTCGCCGTAGGTAACGGTGTTACCGCGGGTGGCCTTGCCCTTCATACGGCCGCGGTGAACGCGGCGATATTTTACTCTCTTAGGCAGCAGCATTAGCCCTGGCCTCCTTCCTTGGGAGTGGTGGGATTGGGAGCGGCGGGACGGGCCTGGTAGCCGCCCTGGCCCTGGGGACGGGAGCTAAAACCACCCTGGCCCTGGGGGCGCTGGCCGTAGCCGCCCTGACCCTGGGGGCGCTGACCATAGCTGCCCTGACCCTGGGGGCGCTGGCCGTAGCCGCCCTGGCCCTGGGGGCGCGCTCCGCCAAAGCCGGGCTTGCGGTCGCCCCGGTCATTGCGGTCGTTGCGGTCGCGGCGGGGACGGTCGGGGCGCTCCTTGAAGTTCTTGGTGTCGAGGGTACGGGGGGTAGTACGCAGGGCCTGAGAGAGTATCTCGCCCTTGTAGACCCACACCTTCACGCCGATGCGCCCATATGTGGTAGCAGCCTCGGCAAAGCCGTAATCGATGTCGGCGCGGAGGGTCTGCAGGGGGATGGTGCCGTCATGATAGTGCTCAGTGCGGGCGATCTCGGCGCCGCCGAGACGGCCGGACACCTGGGTCTTGATGCCCCGGGCGCCCATGCGCATGGCGCGGCCCATGGCGTTCTTCATGGCCCGGCGGAAACCGATGCGCTTCTCCAGCTGCTGGGCGATGTTCTCAGCCACCAGCTGGGCGTTCATGTCCACGTTCTTGACCTCGACGATATTGAGGGCCACGCTCTTGCCGATCATCTTCTCGAGCTTGGCACGGAGAATCTCAATGTCGGCGCCGCCCTTGCCGATGACCACACCGGGGCGGGCACAGTGCAGGTAAATGCGGACCTTGGCGTTGTCGCGCTCGATCTCGATCTTGGGGATACCGGCGGCGTAGAGGGTCTTCTTGAGGTACTTGCGCAGCATGTCGTCCTCGACCAGCAGGTCGCCGACCTTCTCGTTACGGGCATACCAGCGGGAGTCCCAGTCCTTGATGACGCCTACGCGGAGGCCATGAGGATTTACTTTCTGTCCCATATTACTTGGCCTCCTTTTCCGCGACGGCGATGGTGATGTGGCTGGTGCGCTTGTTGATGCGGAACCCGCGGCCCTGGGCGCGGGGTCGCATGCGCTTGATGATGGGGCCGGGGTTTGCGTAGGTGCTGGAGACATAGAGCCTCTCCGGATCCATCTGATGGTTGTTCTCGGCGTTGGCGGCGGCGCTCTTAAGGATCTTGAGCATCAGCTCGCTGGCAGCCTTGGGCGTGGACATCAAAATCGCGTTGGCTTGGGCCACGCTCTTGCCCCGGATGAGGTCGCAGACGATCTGGACCTTGCGGGGAGAGATACGGGCGTATCTCAGAGTTGCTTTGGCTTCCATGTTATCTCTCCTCCTTACTTCCCGGTCTTGCTGCCGGAGTGCCCACGGAAGGTGCGGGTGGGAGCGAACTCACCCAGCTTGTGGCCCACCATGTCCTCGGTGACATAGACGGGCACGTGCTTCCGGCCGTCGTGCACGGCAAAGGTGTGGCCGACAAAAGAGGGGAAAATGGTGGAGGCCCTGCTCCAGGTCTTGAGAACCTTCTTGTCGCCGGCCTTATTCAGTTCGTCAACCCGCTTGAGCAGCTCAGGAGCGCAAAAGGGGCCTTTCTTAATGCTTCTCGACATCTTTTACTCTCCTCCTTACTTCTCGTTACGGTGCTTGACGATGAACTGCTCGGTCTTGGACTTCTTCTTGCGGGTCTTGTAGCCCAGCGCCGGCTTACCCCAGGGGGTGACAGGGCCGGGACGGCCCACGGGGCTCTTGCCCTCGCCGCCGCCGTGGGGATGGTCGTTGGGGTTCATGACGGAGCCGCGGACGGTGGGACGCCAGCCCATGTGGCGCTTGCGGCCCGCCTTACCGATCTGGATATTGGCGTGGTCGGTATTGCCCACCTGGCCGATGCAGGCGCGGCACTCCTCGCGGACATAGCGCACCTCGCCGGAGGGAAGGCGGACCTGAGCCATGCCGTTCTCCTTGGCCATGAGCTGGGCCGCCACACCGGCGGAGCGGACGAGCTGAGCGCCCTTGCCGGGATACAGCTCGATGTTGTGGATCATCTCGCCCACGGGGATATTGGCGATGGGCAGACAGTTGCCGGGCAGAATGTCGGCGCCGGGGCCGGAGACGATCTTATGGCCGGCCTTCAGGCCGACGGGGGCCAGGATATAGCTCTTGGTGCCGTCGGCATACTCGATGAGGGCGATGTTGGCGGTACGGTTGGGATCGTACTCCAGGCGGGTGACGATAGCCACCTCGTCGTCCTTTACCCGTTTCCAGTCAATGATGCGGTACTTCTTCTTGTTGCCGCCGCCGCGGTGGCGGACGGTAATGCGGCCATAGCTGTTACGGCCGGCATTTTTCTTGAGATTCTCGGTCAGGCTGCGCTCGGGCTTGGCCTTTTTGTCGATCCCCTCGAAAGCGGACACGGTCATGTGGCGGCGAGAGGGGGTCGTGGGCTTATATGTTTTAATAGCCATTTTCTACTCCTCCTCCTACACGCCCTCGAAGAACTCGATGGACTTAGAGTCTTCGGTGAGAGTGACGATTGCCTTCTTCCAGGCGGGGCGGCGGCCGGCGGGATAGGAGCCGGTGCGTTTCTCCTTGCCCTGCATGTTCAGGGTGTTGACCTTGGCGACCTTGACGCCGAAGACCTCCTCGACAGCCTTGGCGATCTCGATCTTGTTGGCGGCCCGGCTCACCTCGAAGGTATACTTCTTGAGCTCGGCGCCCTCCATGGACCGCTCGGTGATGATGGGGCGCTTTATAATGTCATAAGCGGTGGTAGCCATTACGCAAACACCTCCTCGATGATAGCCAGCGCAGCCTTGTCCACAATGAAGTGATTGGCGTTCACAATATCGTAGACCGAGAGGAGCTTGGCGGTGGTGGTGGTAACGCCGGGGATGTTCCGGGCGGACTTGACCACGTTCTCGTTGACCTCAGGCGTGACCAGGACGGCCTTAGAGGCGTTGACGCCGGAGAGGAAGGCGGCCATGGCCTTGGTCTTGGTCTCGCCCAGATTCAGGCCGTCCACCACGATGATGCCGCCCTGGTTAGCCAGGTCGGAGAGAGCGGACTTAAGGGCCAGGCGCTTGACCTTTTTGTTGAGAGAATAGCTGTAGTCCCGGGGCTTGGGGGCAAATACGATGCCGCCGTGGGTCCACTGGGGGGCGCGGGTGGAACCCTGACGGGCGCGGCCGGTGCCCTTCTGGCGCCAGGGCTTGATGCCGCCGCCGGAGACCTCGGCGCGGGTCAGAGCGCTCTGGGTGCCCTGACGGCAGTTGGCCAGGTGATTCTTGACCACGGCGTGGACGGCGTTGGCGTTGGGCTCGATGCCGAAAATAGCCTCGGAGAGCTCCACTTCGCCGACCTTCTTGCCGGTCATATCAACAACGATTGCTTTAGGCATTTGGTATCTCTCCTTTCTTAGTGGTTACGCGCAGAGGCCTTCTGGGGATTGCCGCGGCCGGACGCCTTCTGCGGGTTCTTGGAGATGTCGGCGGCGACGCCCTTCTCCCTAACGTTGATCACGCTGTTGCGCAGGGTGACGATGCCGCCCTTGGGACCGGGGATCGCACCGTACACGGCGATGAGGTTCAGCTCCGGGTCCACGGTGACCACATCCAGATTCAGGACGGTGACCTGCTCATGACCCATGTGGCCGGCGCCGATCTTGCCCTTGAAGATGCGGGAGGGGTCGGTAGCGGGACCCATGGAGCCCGCGTGGCGGTGGACGGGGCCGCCGCCGTGGCTCATAGGAGTGCGCCCGGCGCCATAGCGCTTGACGACGCCCGCGTAGCCCTTGCCCTTGCTGATGCCGGTGACGTCCACCCGGTCGCCCGCGGCAAAGGTCTCAGCGGTAAGAACGTCGCCCACGTTGAGGGTCTCGTAGTTCTTGAGGTCGAACTCCTTGAGGACCTTCTTGCGGGCGTCTCCCGCCTTCTTCAGGTGCCCCAGCTCGGGCTTGGTGAGCTTGCGCTCGGCGATATCCTCAAAGCCGAGCTGAACGGCGTTGTAACCGTCCTTTTCCACGGTCTTCTTCTGCACGACGGTGCAGGGGCCCGCCTCAATGACGGTGACCGGGATGACCTTGCCGGCTTCCGTGAAGATCTGGGACATGCCGATCTTCCTGCCGATAATGGCCTTTTCCATGTGGTTTTTCCTCCTTAAATTAGGTTATTGGTTTGACGCCTCGCTCCGCTCAGCTGCGCGAGGGGTATCTCATACCCCTCGCGGGCACCCCGGTTTCGCGCTCCACGCGCGGGTCGGGGTGTTTTTCGGGGAAGTGAATTCCCCGAAAAACGCTCTGGGATTTGATTCGCTTCGCGAATTGGAAACGTCAAACATGACCCGTCCGCCTCAAAACGCGGCGGACTGCGGTGCAAACTCGTCAAAGCAAAGTCCACTAAGCTCCGTTTCCACCCGACGGTGAAAACTCCGCTCGATTCCTTGCTTTTCCTCTCCAAATCAAACCCACTGCGCTGGGCTTTGATTTGGAGATGCGGGAGTTAGAGCTTGATCTCGATCTCCACGCCGGCGGGGAGCTCAAGAGTCATCAGTGCCTCGACGGTCTTGGGGGAGGGCTTAATGACGTCGATGAGGCGCTTGTGGGTGCGGCGCTCAAACTGCTCGCGGCTATCCTTGTACTTATGGACGGCGCGCAGGATGGTGACCACCTCTTTCTTGGTGGGCAGAGGGATTGGGCCGGAGACGGAGGCGCCGGTGCGCTTGGCGGTCTCTACGATCTTCTCGGCGCTCTGGTCGATGAGCTGGTGGTCATAAGCCTTGAGCCGAATGCGAATCATTTCTTTCTGAGCTGCCATGGTGTTTTTCCTCCTTAATCGGTTTGGGAGGTGAGAGATTTTTTATCCACGGTATCGTGCGTATCACTCCGTGACATGAAGAAAACCGGCGCTTGAAACAGGCCGGTTTTATCCATGCGCCGGCGATATACGCCCGTGCACAGACCTCTCAGCCGCCCGATCAACGGACATACTCCGCGGAAGTTACCGGCTTGCGCCGCAATCTCCCGCATCATCGCAGTTGCGCCCAGAACAGGCGCTTTGATATAATATCGCAAGCTGGGCCCAATGTCAAGGGTTTGCGCGGTATTTTTTAAGTTTTTTGGGGATGGCGCAGCTTTTCCCTTCCCCGCGCAGAAATCACGCCCGGACCATGGCGGTCCGGGCGCGAAAAGTCCTATCTGCTCTGCGCGTCTATCTGCGGACAATCAGCGTTGCCTTGAACTGATCGTTCACGTAGGCGCCGTAGATATCCAGTGTGTCGCCGCTGGTCAGCTTACTGAGGCTGATATTGGTGATGCCGCCGCCCGACACATCCTGGATCGTCGTACCGGTGGGGACCAGAACGGTGACGGGCTGATCGGAGGAGCCGCTCCCGCTGGGGCGGAAGAGGAAGGTCTTATCCGTGGTATTTACCAGGATGACCGTGCCGCTGATCTGGTTGCCGCTGCTGGCGGCGGCCTTATCCACGTCGATGGAGGACACCTGATCGGAGCTGGCGACCATGGCCACGTGGTAGCCCACCCTCAGGTCATACATGGAGATGGTCGTCCCGCCCTTGGTGACCGATACGCCGGTACCGACGGTATAGGTCCTGGTACCCGCGCCCCCATCCAGCTCCACCGTGAGGGTGACGCCGGTGGTGGTCTGGGTGATCTCAGCGATGGTACCAGCCAGGTTGGCGCCCTGGGGGGTAGCCTCAATCAAGGTGACGGCGTTATACCGGCTGGTGACCTTCACCACGTCGCCGGTGCGCAGCTTGTCGAGAGAGCTGGTCTTGCCGCTGCGCTTGACCTCGGGCAAGGTGCCGGAGAGGTCGAACTCGAAACTGACGACCGAACCGTCTGCCCTGGTGACGGCGATGACCTGCTTGGTGCTGCCCGTGGGGAAAGCAATGCTGGAGACGGTCCCCTCAACGATGCTGGAACCGGGATAGGCCCACATCGCGGCCAGCTCCCCGCCGGAGATGCGCACGGTGACGAACCAGTCCTTCTGAATGCTGCCGTAAGTGATGGCGGAATTCTGATAGGCAAAGGTGGCACGGGAGGCAACTTTATAGGTAGTGGCTTTGTTGGTGGAGAGATCGTTGAGGGTGACGGTGTCGGCGCCGTTGTCGCTCCCGATGGCCTTGACCGCGCCCTGGATGTACTTGGTGGCGGTGTCCAGCTCGGCGGTGACCACGCTGCTGGCGTTGTCGTTAGAGACCCGGAGGGCCACATAGCAGCCCACATAGCTGGAGCCGATGGTGCCGGAGGAGAGGGCAAGCCCGTTGGCAGTGACAGCCGCGCCGGTGGGGACGGTATACTTCTGGAGCTGCCCGTCAAACCCGGAGACCGTCAGAGCGGTGCCGCCGGTGGCAATGCTCTCCACACTGCTGACCAGTCCCTCCTCCTGGCGGGTACCTCCGGTGAGGGTCATGGCCACCATATGTCCGAGTTTATCCACCCGGCAGGTGGCGGTGGCGTATCCGGCGTCCAGGTCAATCAGGCTCCGGTCACCCACCTTGCCGCCCACCTGCACCTCGGTGAAACGGTCATAACCCATGGTCTTGGTGGCGCCGTCCACGCTGAGCATGATCGCGTCCTCCGAGATGCCCACCACGCTGCCGGCATAGGTCTGCACACTGCCGGAGAGCCGCACGCTGATGATCCCCCCGTCCGAGTCCATGTTGACCCGGGCATAGGTACCCGCCTTGAGCACGGTCTTGTCCACCAGCATGCTGTTTTCATAGATGGGCGCGTCGGACAGGAGCGAGAGGACCTTGGACCCCGAGAGCTCATTTGTCAGGGTGAGGAGGATGACCCCCTTGTCCCCCGCCGCCGCGCTGACGATGGCGCCGGCCTCCCAGCTGTCGTAGTCGGCGTACTCGGGCAGCTCCACGCTGGTGCCGTTCTCCTCCATAAAATCGGTGGCACGGGAGAGCATGGCGGCGGCCACAGCCCGGTTCACGTTGCTCTTGGGCTGGAACGCGCCCGTCTCGGTGCCGGTGATGATGCCATACATATTGAGGACATAGATGTAGGGCTCATGGCCCACCGTGATATCCTTTTTATCGGTAAAGCTCAGGTTATAAGAGGGCAAGCTCTTTGCCATGGGTTCCAGCTGCAGAGCCCGCACCAGGTAGACGTCGAAGTCCTCTTTGGAGATGGGCTGGGTGAGGGCCTTGCTCTGGTAGAGCTCCTTCAGCTCGGGGTAGGTGAGAATACCACTCTCCAGGCAGACGGCGTACTCCTTATGAAACCACGTCTGCTCGTCCCCCATGAGGCCCTCGATCTGTGCGGCCCTGTCGGCGCCGATATCGGCGCGGGTCTCGCTGTCCACCGCGATGCGGGCGCAGACGGCAAGCACCTCGCTGGCACTGATGGGCTTGCCGGGGACGAATTTCATCACGCCGTTCTCCTCAATGCCGATAAAGATGCCCTTGGCGACCGTGTCGTTGATATATGGAACGGCCCACTCCCCCTCCGCAGCTGCATCGGGGAAGGATGCGGCGGCGGCGGGCAGCGTGAACCCCGGCAGACAGAGCGCCGCGGCCAGAAGACAGGACAGGAGTTTTTTTCCTCTCATAGCGTACCTCCAAGCTGTAAAAGCATCGTTTTCTTCGGTGGCTATACTTAACATAAGTATAGCCGCCCGCCCCGTAAAAAGCAACCGGTAGCTGCCATTTTTAGACGGTGGACGGAAAAATTTGTTCCCCCGCGGCCCACCTCTAAATAAGATCAGCCCCCGTTTCCGACGGAAACGGGGGCTGATCAAACCTATCTCGGGATACCGCAGGGGCTTACTCCCTCTCGGGGGTGTCGTCCTTGGGAACGATCATATTGAGGAAGAATACCACCAGGAAGGAGAGCACGATGGGGGACTTGCCAATGATGTTCTGCACCATGTCGGGCGCGTACTGGAGGGAGTTGGGGACCATATAGATGCCCACGCCCAGGGCCAGTGATACGCCGACGATGATGCGGTTGCGGTAGTTGAGGGGCTGCTCGGAGATGAGCTGGATGCCCGACATGGTGATGGCAGCGAAGACCACCATGGTGGCGCCGCCCAGGATGGGGTACGGGATGGTGGTCATCACCGCGCCGAACTTGGGCAGGAACCCGGCGGCAATGATGATGCCGCCCACCAGCACGAAGACCCGCTTGGCAACCACCTTTGTGGTGACGATGAGGCCAACGTTCTGGCTGTACGGATCGGTGGGCAGGCCGCCGATGAGCGCGCCCAGCATGCCGCAGATGCCCTGGCCCTTGATGGCGCCGCCCAGCTCAGCGTCCGTGGACTCGCGCCCAAAGCCGCCGATGGCGGTGGAGGACACGTCGCCGATGGTCTGCACGGCCTGGACGATATACATCAGCACCATGGACAAAATCGCGGCGGGGTCGAAGATGATGCCCCATTTCAGGAAGTGGGGGGCGGCAATCCATTTGGCGGAGGCAATGTCCTCAAACTTGATCATGGGGCTGCCCGAAACCATGCCCCAGATCAAGGCTACGATGTAACCCACGCCGATGCCGATGAGCATGCCGGACACCTTGACGTAGCCCTTGCCATAGAGGTTGCAGGCCAGGGTAACGGCCAGAGTGATTATGGCCAGGACCCAGAAACGGGGCTCGCCGAAGGTAGCGCGCACAGACTCGACAGGGCTGCTGCCGGTGTTGCCGGCCATATAGTTGATAGCGGTGCCGTACAGGGATAAGCCGATGCTGAGCACCACGGTGCCGCTGACGATGGGCGGAAAGAATTTGCGGATCTTGCCCATTGCCATGCCGATAAAGATGGACAGGAAGGCGGCGGCCAGCTGCGCGCCAAAAATCGTGGCGATGGCATCCTCGGGCGTACCGCCGGCATCCAGCGCCGCCTTGCCGATGGCGGTCAGGATGGGCATATAGGCAAAGGCCACGCCCATGACGTTGGGCAGCCCCATGCCAAAGCCAAAGATGGGGAAAAGCTGCACAATGGTGGTGATACCGCCGATGAGCATGGCGGCCTGGACCAGAATGATCTTGTCCTCATCCGGCAAGCCCAGGGTGGCCGCGATCAGCATGGGGGGCGTAATGTTACCCACCAGCATGGCCAAAATATGCTGCAGAGCCTGGGGCAGAGCTACGCCAACTGACGGCTTACCGTTGAGCTGGAACAGGGCCCCGCTGCCGGAGCTTTGCGCGCTGTTTTTCATGAAAGCACCTCTCTCTTGTTTTGTTCACTCAAATCCCTCTCATAGATCACATCTCTGTGCCGCGCCGCGCGCGGCTCTTCCTCTCCTACTCGCTCCTTTCCGATCAAAACGTTTATTAAAACCCCCACCCGGGGGAGGACGGCAAGCCTACTTCAAAAAAATTTTTTGTTGCCCAAAAAACTTTTGATCGAGCGTGATATGGTAAGTATAGCGTCCCCGCCTACCACTGTCAATTGTGAAAAAGAGCAAACCTTCCCCCGCTATATTGTGCAGAATTTTAAAAACCTTGGGCGGTATGGCCTGTCTTTGATCCGGCTCCCCCTCCCGTGCCCGCCTGAGCACCGCATATTAGTATTATAGTCACTCTGATCTCTTTATATAAGGAGGGGCCTCCATAAATAAGCTGGCCGGGGGCGTGGAGAAACATAATAATTGGGTCGCTGGAACACTGAAAAGCAGTGTCCCAGCGGCCCTCTATGTCCCCGCCGCGGCTTACTGCGCGAAGATGACGCGCACCACACCGTGGGCGTCGCGATAGGCTGTGAAACGGTTGGTAAAGGCTTTGGCTCCGGAGAGGGTGGTCCATTTACCGGTGACCGCGTTATAGACCTGCACGTCGTCGGCGATGGGGAACCCAGCCACACCGCTGCTGCCGTTAAAGTCGGAGCGGGTAAGGCCCTCTACGGGGGTAAGGACGATGACGGACGCCGTCTTTCCAGCCGCGTTCCCGGCCACGCCGCCCACCGTGCCGTCCTCAAAGGAGAGGCCGGTGATATAGGCTGTCCCGGTTCCCCTGCTGTTCTCCACGGAGATAGTGGTGTTGGTGTAGGACATGCTGCCGCTACCCCCCTGCTGGGTCCCCTCCACGAAGATGCCGTAGGTGTAGCTGGCCCCCGTCACGTCGTTCAGGACCAGCAGGTCCACCTCCCCGGCGGCGTTGGTCCCGGCGTGGAGGATAGAGGAGGCAGGCACGCTGTCTGTCAGGATGTCGTCCAGGTCGATCTCGACGGGAACGGAGCCGTTCACCTGCTCATACAGCCTCACATTGCTTGCAAGGTCCATCTGCCCTAAGGCCTTGGTGGTGGTGGAGTAATTGAGCGCGCTTACTGACAGCTCGCCGCTGGCGGCAGCGCTTACCCTGACCAGCCCCCCCACCAAAGTGGAGGCCACGGTGGAATAGGGCTCGCCGGAGATGGTAAGGCCCGAGAGGAGCGCCACCTCCACCTTGCTGGTGCCGGCACTTTTGAGGATACCCACCATCTGAATGGTGGAGGTAGTCCGGGCTGCATCGATAACCTTGCCCTCGGCGTTCACAGTCAAGGTAAGCTTATCTCCGATGGCAAAGCCTTTGAGGGCGGTCCGGCCCTCGGCGTTCACGCTAAGGGACGCGCCCAGCACGGTGATGGTGCTGGGCGCGGTGGTGTTGGGACTTGCGTCCTCGTAGTAGCCGACCAGAGCAGTCTCCGTGCCCGCCGCCCGGCTCTTGACCCACAGGAGGTCGATAGAGCCGGCGGCGCTGTAGTAAATAACCACCTGGTCACCGTCGCGCAGATCATACCAGCTCTCCTGGTATGTGGTCTTCTCGCCCTCGAGGAGGACGGTTATGCTGTTTCCCACAGGGATCCCGTTGAGCTCGGAGCCGTCCGCGTCGCTCACGATGACCGTCTTCTCGACCGTGTCGCCGGGGAGGAATCCCATGACCTTACCGGAGGAGTCCAGGAGCAGGACGCCCCGCTTTCCCACCAGAGCCTCGGGGAGGGCGGTGGACTGGTTATAGTAGGCAACGGCTCCGTTCGCATAGACCATAGCGGTGCGGGCCGTGCCGTCATCGGCGGTGGCGTCGTTGTCCATAAGGATGGCGCTTGTCACAGTCGTTGATGCGAGGCCCTGGTAGAAAGGCTTGCCCTGGGCGGTGTTCATGTTCAGAAGGTTATAGATGATAAGAGCCGCCTCGCCCCGGGTCAGGTGCGCGTCCGCCGCCTTTGAGACCCCGTCCAGGAGCCCCAGGTCGGCGGCCTTGGACATATAGTCCTCGGGCCAGAAGGGGCCAATATCAGTGTTCTCGTACCCCAACAGGTGCAGCGCAATGGTGACGGCCTGAGAGGCAGTCACCGCGTCGTCAGGCCCGAAATAGCCGTTGCCGTAGCCGGAGACCAGCTTTTCGCTGTAGGCCAGGTTCACGTAGGGCGCTGCCCAGGAAGAGCCGGGTACGTCGGAGAAAAGTGTCTTATAGGCGGTGGAGCTGACGAGACTTCCGTGCCCCTCGGTGAGCACCGCGATCTTGCAGAACTGGGCGCGGGTGAGGCCCTGGTCAGGGTAAAAGCTGCCGCTCCCGTCCCCCGAGACGATACCCAGGCCCGCCAAAGTCTCCGCCGCCAGGGACATATCGCTGTCGGACACGTCGGAGAACGCCAGCGTGGCAGGGATGCAGCCCGCGATGACGGCAAGGCAGAGCGCCGCCGCCGCGAGCATGGTCAAAACACGGTTTTTCATAGGTGGTTCCTCCTTGGATTTGGTGGGGACGGTTTCCCCCTAGACGTTCTTAGTCCGCTCGCAGCGCGTCCACAGGCTGGAGATTGGACGCTTTGACCGCCGGGTAGATGCCGAAAACGATACCGATGGCCACCGAAAAGAGGAAGGCTCCCACGGTGACGAGGGTGCTCGGAAAGAGGATTAAGTCGTACATGATTTTGCCCAGTACCACCGACAAAAGGAAACCCAGTCCGATGCCGATGAGCCCGCCGCAGCCGCTGAGGATAGCTGCCTCCACCAGGAACTGGCTAACGATCTCCCCGCGGGGCGCTCCGATGGATTTCTTAATACCGATCTCCCGGGTGCGCTCGGTGACGGTGACCAGCATGATGTTCATGATGCCGATGCCGCCTACCAGCAGGGCGATACCTGCGATACCGCCCAGGACCACGCTCATGGACGTCATCTCGTCGTTAGACTCTGTCATGGCGGAGTTGCCGTTTTCCATCTTATAAGTACCTACGCTGGAGTCCACGCTGCCCGTGAGGTAGGTGTCGAGCTGGTTGATGACCGCCGTCATGTTGTCCGACTTATCCACCTTGACGGTGTAGGCCGTGATCTGGTCGGTACTCATGATAGCCCGGACCAAAGTGTAGGGGATGGCGACGGCGTTGTCCATGGAGTCCTCCGCCGAGCCGTCCTTCTGGTAGAAGGTGCCTACCACGGTGAAGGGCTGGGCATTCAAGTAGACGGTCTGGCCGATCGGGTCGGCGTACTGGAAGAGGGTCTCCGCCACATAGGAGCCGATGACGCAGACACGGCTGCGATTTTCGATGTCGTAGTCCAGGATATCCCGCCCGTCGTCCAGGATATAGTTATTGCAGATGGACCACTGGTCCCCGCCGAAGTAGACCGTGGTGTCCCCGGTGGTAGTGGTGCGGTACTTGGCCGTCATGGTGGTGCTCAGCGAGGGGGACACCCCCTCCACCTTATCCGAGAGGGTTCCGTTCCCGTAGTCATACAGGAGACTCATCACGTCGGGGGCCCGGGTGGTGTCGTACCAAGTGAAGTTCACCGTCACCTTATTAACGCCCAGTTTCTCATAATAGGCGGTGATGTCGGCGTTGTACCCCGACACCAGAGCCACCAGCACCAGCACGGCGGTGACGCCGATGATGATGCCCAGCATGGTGAGAAAGGAGCGGCCCTTTTTCTCCCATATGGAGTCCAGGGCCATGAGGAGGGAATTCATCAGACCGCCTGCCCTTCCTCGGTATGCTCCATGCCCGGGATGAGCACCCCGTCCCAGAGGCTGTCATGGACAATTTTCCCGTCCATCATGCGCACCGTGCGGTCTGCCTGGGCGGCGATGCCGCTGTCGTGGGTAATGAGGATGATGGTGGTACCCAAGGCGTTGAGCTGGCGCAGAAGGGTGAGCACCTGGGCCCCTGTCTTGGAGTCAAGCGCGCCGGTGGGCTCGTCGGCCATGAGGATGGGGGAGCCGGTGCTCATGGCCCGGGCAATGGCCACCCGCTGCTGCTGGCCTCCGGAGAGTTGGTTGGGCCGGGCCTCCGCCTTGGAGACGATGTCCACCATCTCCAGCGCCTCCATGGCCCGGCGTCGGCGCTCTTCCGCTTTTATCCTCTGGTAGGCGAGGGGCAGGGCTACGTTCTGCCACACGTTGAGAGAGGGGATGAGGTTATAGCCCTGGAAGACAAACCCGATGCGGCGGGAACGCAGGTCCGACAGCTCCTTCTGCGTGCGTTCGCTTACCGGGATGCCGTCCAGGTAGTACTCCCCGCCGGTGGGCACGTCCAGGCAGCCCAAGATGTTCATCATGGTGGACTTGCCGGAGCCTGACGTACCGATGATGGCCACGAACTCCCCGGCGTTGATCTGCAGATCCACCCCGTCCAGGGCGTTCACCTGGTTCTCCTGCCCCTCGCCGTAAATTTTATAGACATTGTTCAAACGGATCAGACTCATAAACGGCCTCCTGTTTCTTAACCTTGGGACACCGCGCGCCCAGCGGCCGCGCCCTACGTTGGGTGCACCCCTGTGGGGCGCGACGACCCGGCGCGCCTCTTGCGCCGTCATCCCGCAGGCATCATCCCGCCCATGTTGCCGCCGCCGGAGAAATTGGGCCGTCCGCCGCCATCGCTGTTCCAGTTCCCGTTTCCGCCGGGGAAGTCCGGGAAACTCTGCGCCCCGTCCTCCTGGCCCTCGCTGGTGGTGGAGCCGCCGGTGGGCGCGCTGTTCTGGTAGCGGGTGAAGACCTCCGCGTCCTGATCCACGCCGGAGAGAATGCGGGCGTACCGGCTGCTGGTAACGCCCACCTCAACGGGTACGGCATAGAACCCTTTGGGCACATCCACCCCCTCCAGATCCTCGGCGTTGTCGGGCCGGGCGTCTGCCTTTACGAAGAGGTAGGTGCCGCTGTCGGTCTTCTTTAGCGCGGAGATGGGTACCAGCACACCCTCCTCCGGGTCGCCCACGGTGATGTAGTAAGAGACGTTCACGCCCGCGGAGAGCTGGCCCTGGGAGGGAATTTCGATCGTGATGGGGAAATAGGCGGTGCCGCTGGAGTTGGTGGCCTCATAGCTGATCTCGGTGACGGTGCCCTCGTATGTGGTGTTCTTCTCACTGCCCGACTGCACCACCTGGACGGTCATGCCCTTGGTGATGCTGTCAATGTCCAGCTCATCGATGTTGGCGGATATCTCCATGGTGTCCAGGTTGTAGACCGACACGGCAGTCATGCCCGACTGGCGGGGTTTTTCCCCCGCCCGCACCTGCACCATGATGACCTTGCCCGCGATGGGACTCACCACGGTGTAGTCGCTGCGTTTCTCCTCGGTCTCCGCAATCTTCTCCTGAAGGGTGGTGATCTTGTCCTGGATCTGGGTGATCTTCTGGTTGGCGGAGTCCACCTGGTCCTGATAGTCGCTGCCGTCGATGACGAAGAGGGTGTCCCCCTTGCTGACCTTCTGATAAGCCACGGCCTTGACGGCGGTCAGCTCGCCGGAGGCCCCGGCGGAGAGGGTCTTGCTGGCGTTATATTCGAGGGTGCCCTCAATGGCGGGGTAGATTTTTTCCCCGGAAGAAGAGACCAGATACCCCGCGCCGGTCATGCCCTCGGTCAGTGCGCCGGGGTTCTCCACCGTCACGGTGACGGCAAAACATTTGGTCCCCTCGGCAGTGATGCGCTCCACCTTTTGAATGTCGGTGACAGTGCCGGTGAGGTTGGTCATCAGGTCGGCCACGCTCACCCCGGCGGTCATGCCCACGTAGACCTGGTCCTCATAGGCGTAGCTGAAGTACTGGGTTAGCTTCATGGCGCTGTCATCCACGAGGAGGGCTAGACGGGCTCCTTTCTGCACGTCGTCCCCCGCCTCGGCGTCCACCTCGGTGAGGCGGCCGGTGAAGGGGGCTGAAACGGTAAGCTCGGACAAGGTGTCCTGCAGAGTGTCGAGCTGCTCATAGCTGGCGGTGAGCTGGTCCTGATAGTCCTCGATCTGGCTCTCGTAGCCCTCGATCTCGTCGTCCAGCTCGCTGTCGTCCTGGGTATAGAGGGGGTCGCCCACCGCCACCGTGTCGCCCGCGGAGACAAACACCTCCTCAATGGCGGCGGTGGAGGCCACAGTGATGGTGGTACTGTCGGCGGGGAGGGTCGTGGCGGTGCCTTCGATGGTGGTGGAGAGGCTGCCATAGGTGGTCTTCTCGGTCAGGGCCGTCTTGGTCTCCTGGGTGAAGAAGAGCGCCTTGACGCCGAATGCCATGCCTGCCAGCAGGGCCACCGCCAGCAGCACAATGATAAGGGTCTTTTTCTTGAACTTCTTCTTCGGCCGGGACGGGGCCGCCGTTTCCCCTGCGTCGCCCTGCTTTTTCCGATTGAGCAGCTTCATATTCGTTCCTCCCATGGTTCGTTTTAACAGGGACAGTATAAGAGCAAAACCTGAAATTACCCTGAAAGACCCTGGAGGAAATATGAACGCTCTGTAAATATTTTGGTTAAAACTGGCCTTCCCCCTCAAATTTGATTCCGTTTTTCAGGTAAATTAAAGGTTTGCGCGTTAAAGTTTTTCTCAGGAAACAAGAGGAGGGTGTGAATCCTATGCGCGTTTTGATCGTGGAGGACGAGGTACGCCTGGGCGAGGCGCTGGGGCAGATCATGGCTGAGCAGCGCTATCAGGTGGATGCGGTGACGACGGGGACCGACGGACTGGACTACGCCCTCACCGGGCAGTATGACGTGATCGTGCTGGATGTGATGCTCCCCGGGCTCTCCGGATTCGAGGTAGCCCGGCGGCTCCGCGCGGCCCATGTCTCCACCCCCATCCTCATGCTCACCGCACGGGATGAGGTGAGCGATAAGGTGGCAGGCCTCGACAGCGGAAGCGACGACTATATGACAAAGCCCTTCGACCCGGAGGAGCTGCTGGCCCGGGTCCGGGCCCTTACCCGCCGCCAGGGCAAGGTCGTGGGGGAGACCCTGTCCTTCCATGATCTGACGCTGGACCTGTCCACCCATAGCCTGGCGCGCGGGGATAAGTCGGTGCGCCTGGGTTTTAAGGAGTTTCATGTGCTGCGGCTCCTCCTCTCCAAGCCCGCCGCAGTACTGCCCAAGGAGGACATCATCTCCCGGGTCTGGGGCCTGGAGTCCGAGGCCGAGGACAACAACGTGGAGGTCTACGTCTCCTTCCTGCGCAAAAAGCTGGCCTTTCTGGAGAGCGGCGTGAACATCCGCACCGTCCGTAAAGTGGGTTATTATCTGGAGTGTCCGCAATGATCCGTAAATTAAAGAGAAAATTCATTCTCGCCAATATGTTCCTGGTCAGCATCGTCCTGGCGGTGGTCTTCACCGTACTGGTGGGATCCAACTACCAGCAGTCGGTAAACCAGAGCGTGGCCGCCATGCGCATGGCGCTCAAGTGGAGCGACGAGGTCCTGCCTCCCCGTTTCGAGTTTGACTTCAACCCCGCCCCTCCCATGAACGGCGAGAACCGCGAGGGACACAATGGCCGCGTCTTTGCCATGGTGCCCGTCTTTTCGGTGACGGTGGACGCCGACGGCGTCATCTCGGCCATCCACTCCGGCAGCAACGTCACCGTCACCGACGAAGCCCTCAGTGAGGCTGTGGCCCAGGCCCTGGCCGCCGGGCTGGACGAGGGCTCCCTCTCAGGGCTGAACCTCCGCTTTCTGTTGGAGCGGACGGGCAGCTCCACCCATATCGCCTTCGCCGACCGCACCCAGGAGTGGGAAAGTCTGCGGCGCATCCTCCTCACCTCCCTGTCCGTGGGAGCCGGGGCCCTGCTGGTCTTCTTTCTGGTAAGCCTCTTCCTCTCCAGACTCTCGGTCCGCCCGGTTGAGATCGCCTGGGAGCAGCAGCGCCAGTTTGTGGCCGATGCCTCCCATGAGTTGAAGACCCCGCTCACCGTCATTCTCGCCAACTCCGGCATCCTCCTCTCTCACAGGGGCGACACGGTGGAGCACCAGGCCAAGTGGGTGGAGTATATCCAGGAGGAGGCCATCCGGATGAAGGGTCTGGTGGAGGATATGCTCTTCCTCGCCAAGAGCGACGCTGCCCGCTCGGGCGGCGTCCGCGCGGACGTTGTGATGAGCGAACTGGTCACCGGCTGCCTCCTCCCCTTCGAATCGGTGGCCTTTGAGCGTGGCGTAATCCTGGAGAGTGACATTACGCCCGGGCTCACCGTCAGCGGGGACGAGGGGCAGCTCAGGCGGCTCGCCATGATCCTGCTGGACAACGCCTGCAAGTACGCCGGGGAAAAGGGACGGGTGGACGTGCGCCTCTCCCGGAGCCAGGACAAAATAAAGCTTACCGTCTGTAATACAGGCGCCCCTATCCCGCCCGAGCACCTGGGGCGCCTCTTCGAGAGGTTCTACCGGGTCGACAGCGCCCGCAGCCGCAACGCGGGAGGCTTTGGCCTGGGTCTTGCCATTGCCAAAAGCATCGCGGACGGCCACAGGGGAAAACTCTCGGTCTCCAGCGGTGAGGAGGAGGGCACCGTCTTTACCGTTCTCCTCCCCGCCGCGAGATAAAAGGAAAAAACACGGCGGACATCAGCAGTCTCAGGCAAAATCAGCAATTCAGTCCGGTCCGAGCAGCTTAACTTCTGCACCATCTAAAAAACGCCAGTACGAAACTGCCGCCTGAACTTAAAGTTCAGGCGGCGGTTTCGTGTTGGTCACCGATGAGCATGCTCAGGCAAGCGCTCTTCCAAGGTCCACGCATGCCGCTTGGGCGTCGTCGTCGGGGGCCTCGTTGCAGATGACACTATCGCAGACGAGGACAGCTCCGTCGCTCACACAGGCCTCCTGCCAGGTGCGCATCCACTCTCCGTCGCCCCAGCCATAAGAGCCGAACAGGGCGATCTTCTTTCCCCCCAGCTTTGCCTCACAGCTCTGGAACATGGGCTCGAACTCCCCGTCCTCCAACTGCTCGGCTCCCATGGACGGGCAGCCGAAAGCCACCGCGTCAAACTGGTCCATGAGGTCCGCGTTGAACTCAGCGGCGGTGAAGCTGGTCACCTCCGCCCCTGCCTCCTTCGCGCCCTCGATTACCTTGGCAGCCATTTTTTCGGTGTTGCCGGTCCCGCTCCAATAGACGACCGCGACTTTGCTCATATAAAAACCCCTCTTT
>DATMXU010000090.1:0-2073 GCA_035562355.1 Pseudoflavonifractor sp. | reverse complement strand
CCATTTTATGCTAAGAAACGCGCAGGCGTGCGGGGCATGGAAACGCTGCGCCGCCGAGCAGGGGCGCTTGGACCGGAGCGACGGGCAAAGCACAGGGCCGCCCGCAGGCGGACCGGGTTTGGCCGGAGTCGGAGGGAAAGCAACCCGACCGCGAGGCGTGCAAAGCGCGACAGGCAGAAACGCCGAGCCGCCGAGCAGGGGTGTGGACCGGAGCGACGGGCAAAGCACAGGGCCGCCCGCCCCCTACTCCAGATATACCCTGGGCACCCGCTCGGAGATGGCGCAGAGAAGCTCGTACTGGATGGTTCCGGCGGCGCGGGCGGCCTCCTCGATGGGGAGGTCCTCGCTGCCGTCCCGGCCATAGACTGTGGCGATATCGTCGGCCTGTACGCCGGGGATATCGGTTACGTCGGCCATGCACATGTCCATGCAGATCCGCCCCACGATGGGGACGCGGCGCCCGTGGATTAACACCTCCATCTGGTTGGAGCAGACACGGTGCAGCCCGTCGGCGTAGCCCAGGGGCAGGACGGCCAGGCGGCTGTCCCGCTGGAGGGTGAAGGTCCTGCCGTAGCTCACCACCGTACCCGCGGGCAGGCTGCGGACGGCGGAAACGCGGCTCTTCAGCTCCATTACCGGCAGGAGGCCGGGGCCGTCCAGCCCCTCGCAGGAGGGGTCCGGATAATGGCCGTAGAGGGAGAGTCCGGGGCGCACCATGTCCAGATGGGTACTGGGATAGTTCAGCACGGCGCCGCTGTTGGCACAGTGCCGGATGGGAAAGGCGACGCCCTGCTCCTCCAATCGTTTCAAGGCCTCCAGAAAACGGGTGAACTGGAGCATGGTGTACTCCTCGCTGCCGTCTGAGTCGGAGAAATGGGTGAAGGCCCCCTCGTGCTCAAGGCCCGGCAGGGCGCAGAGCCGGGCCACCGCCTCCACCGAGGCGTCCATGTGCTCCTCGTCGCACAGAAAACCCAGGCGGGACATGCCGGTGTCCAGCTTTACATGGATCTTCAATTTCTTTCCCGCGCGGACCGCCGCCTCTGAAAGGGCCTGGGCGGAATCCAGATCAAAGACGGTCTGGGTCAGATTCAGGCGCAGGAGCTCTCCGGCATAATCGGCGGGAGTGCTGCCCAAAATCAGGATGGGCGTTGTGACCCCCGCGCCGCGCAGGTCGGCGGCCTCGTCCACACAGGCCACCGCCAGATACTCACACCCCAGCTCCTCCAGCTTGCGGGCCACCCGGACGGCGCCGTTCCCGTAGGCGTTGGCCTTCACAATGCCTAAAAAACGGCAGCCCGCGGGCAGCATTGCCCGGAGGGTGCGGTAATTGTGTTCCAGATTGGAGAGGCTAATCTCTCTCCAGGTACGTTTCTGCTCTGTCTCCATTCAGCCTACCTTCTTACCTATGATATACGCTGTACAGTATACCACATGCCAATGCCCAAAGGAAAGTAGCTGCGAAGATTTTCCCTCTCCCCTGCCGCCGGTATCGCAACGGCGCCGCTTTCTTTGGATTTCGGCCCGGAATATCGGAACCAACCGCAAAAAGGCGCGTAACATGAGATGAGGTGAAGACCGTGGATACGCGAGAACTGTTTGCCAGACTGATCAAATGCGAGGCCGGAGGGGAGGGCCTCAACGGGATGCGGGCGATGGCCACGGTAGTGATGAACCGGGCCAGGGTGCCCCATGGGGAGTATTTCCGGGTCTGCCAGGGGGATGTGCGCAAGGTCATCATGCAGACCTGCCAATTCTCCTGCTACAAGACCGTCATCGGCGGCGTACCACACAACCAAAACGTGTGGGTGACTACCCCGGAGGACATCCACTTCCAGGTGGCCGACTGGGCCATGAACGGCGGGACCTTTACCGGCGTGGGCTCAAACGCCCTCTGGTTCATGAATCCCTTCAATCCCGAATGCCCTGACTTCTTCCCCTACAACAGGACGGGATACTGGTTCACAAGAGTAAATCAGCACTGTTTCTTTAATCCTACAGAGGCCTACGCACAAACCTGAGATGGAGGTATTTTTATGAGCAACAGCATCAATTGGATGGGGAACAAGGTACTGG
>DATMXU010000089.1:0-8244 GCA_035562355.1 Pseudoflavonifractor sp. | reverse complement strand
AAATGAGAGTCACGCCGGGGGTGGAATAACGGGTTTTGGCGATCCAAGGATAGACCTTTTTGCCGGGCAGATGGCCGCCCTCGCCGGGCTTGGCCCCCTGGGCCATCTTGATCTGTATCTCCTTGGCGTTCACCAGATACTCGCTCGTCACGCCAAACCGCCCGGAGGCGACCTGCTTGATGGCGGAGCAGCGGTCGGAGTGCAGCCGCTCCGGACGTTCTCCGCCCTCGCCGCTGTTGGACTTGCCCCCCAGCTCGTTCATCGCCAGCGCCATGCATTCGTGCGCCTCCTGCGATATGGAGCCGTAGCTCATCGCGCCGGTCTTGAAACGCCTGACGATCGAATCCACGCTTTCAACCTCGGAGAGGGGGATGGGGGTCTCGGCGTACTGTACTTCAAGAAGGCCGCGGAGGGTGTGGGGCATGGTCTCGGCGTCCACGAGCGCCGTGTACTGCTTGAACAGCTTGTAGTCTCCCCGCCTGGCAGACTCCTGAAGCGTGTGGATGGTCTGGGGGTTGTACATATGGTCTTCCTGACCGGAGCGGGCCTTGTGCTCGCCGCGGCTGTCCAGCGTCTCGTCGGCGCCGAGGCCGAGCGGGTCGAACGCACGGGTGTGGTTACGGTCAACAAGCGCGGCGATCTCCCTGAGGCCGACGCCGCCGACACGCGAGACGGTGTTGGTGAAGTACTCGTCGATGACGGCCTTATCAATGCCTACCGCCTCGAAGATCTGAGCCGACTGGTAGGACTGTACGGTGGAAATGCCCATCTTGGAGGCGATCTTCACGATGCCGTGCAGGATGGCGTTGTTATAATCGTCCACCGCCGCGTGAAAGTCCTTGTCAAGAAGCCCCTCGTCGATCAGCTCATAGATGGTCTCCTGGGCCAGGTATGGGTTGATGGCGCGCGCGCCGTAGCCCAAAAGCGTGGCAAAATGGTGCACATCGCGCGGCTCCGCGCTTTCCAATATAATGGATACCGCGGTGCGTTTCTTGGTGCGGACAAGATATTGCTCCATCGCGGAGACCGCCAGCAGCGAGGGGATGGACACGTGGTTCTCATCCACTCCGCGGTCGGACATGATAATAATGTTCGCCCCGCTGCGGTAGGCGCGGTCAGCCGCGACGAACAGCTGATCCAGCGCGCGTTTCATGGGGGTGTTTTTATAGTAGAGCATCGAAATCGTTTCAACATGAAAGCCCGGCTTTTTCATATCCCGGATCTTCATCAGGTCAAGAGAGGTCAAAATAGGATTGTGGATCTGTATCACCCGGCAGTTGTCCGGCTTTTCCTCAAGCAGATTGCCGTCGTCGCCGACGTAGACGGTGGTGTCGGTGACGATTTCCTCGCGTATGGCGTCGAGCGGCGGGTTTGTCACCTGGGCAAAGTGCTGCTTGAAGTAGTTGAAGAGCGGCTGCTCGTGGCTTGAAAGAACCGCCAGCGGGATATCAATGCCCATTGCGGAAATGGGCTCGGAACCGGCTTTTGCCATAGGAAGAATGCGCTTTTGCACGTCCTCGTATGTATAGCCGAAGGCTTTTTGCAGCTTATGCCGCTGCTCCTTGGTGCTCATCTCCACCCTGCGGTTTGGAATGGCCAGATCCTTTAAGCGCAGCATATAGCGGTCCAGCCACTCGCCATAGGGCATGCGGGCGGAATAGGTCTCTTTCAGCTCCTGGTCGCCGACGATGCGGCCCTTAATGGTGTCTACCAGCAGCATCTTCCCCGGCTCAAGCCGCGACTTTTTGACGATGTGGGCAGGGTCGATATCCAGCACCCCGACCTCAGAGGAGAGGATGAGCTGGTCGTTATCGGTGACATAGTAGCGGGAGGGGCGCAGTCCGTTGCGGTCGAGCACCGCGCCAACGGTATCCCCGTCTGAAAAGAGAATGGAGGCGGGGCCGTCCCACGGCTCCATCAGGACGGCGTAGTACTGGTACAGGTCCCGTTTCGCCTTGCTGATGTTTTCGTTATGGGCCCATGGCTCCGGGATGGTAATCATCACGGCCAGCGGCAGCTCCATGCCGCTCATAACTAAAAACTCCAGAGAGTTATCCAGCATCGCCGAATCCGAGCCCTCGGCATTTATGACCGGGAACACTTTGTCCAGGTCCTTTTGCAGGGCCTTGCAGGACATCGTCTCCTCGCGGGCCAGCATGCGGTCGGCGTTGCCCCGGATGGTATTGATTTCTCCGTTGTGGCAGATAAAGCGGTTGGGGTGGGCGCGCTCCCAGGAGGGCGTGGTGTTGGTGGAAAAGCGGGAATGGACGATGGCAATGGCGGCCTCATAGTCTCTATCCTGCAGATCCGGATAGAACCGGCGCAGCTGGCCTACCATGAACATACCCTTATAGACAATGGTTCTGCTTGAAAAAGAAGGCACGTAGGTGTTGTCGTTGGACTGCTCGAAAACCCGGCGCACAACATAGAGTTTCCGGTCAAACTCCAGCCCCTTGGCCACATTTTTCGGGCGTTTGACAAAGGCCTGCTCGATGTACGGCATCTTAGCCAACGCCTTTTGTCCGAGGACGTCGGGCTGTACGGGAACCTTCCGCCAGCCTAAAAACTCCATACCCTCGCGCTCGACGATCAGCTCAAGCATCTTTTTGGCCTGGCTGCGTTTCAGGGTATCCTGCGGGAAGAAGAACATACCTATGCCGTAATCCCGCTCACCCTCAATCGAGAAAGCGCAAGTCTCGGTCGCTTTTTTAAAAAACCGGTGGGAGATTTGAAGTAAGATACCGACGCCATCCCCCGTCTTGCCTTCCGCATCCTTACCGGCGCGGTGTTCAAGCTTTTCCACGATCTTCAGGGCATCGTCGACGGTTTGGTGGCTTTTCACTCCCTTGATGCTGACGACCGCGCCAATGCCGCAGGCATCATGCTCAAAGGCAGGGTCATATAACCCGCATTGTCGGGCATGTTCTTTGTTTTGTTGCATGGATCAGGGCTCCTTTCGTATGGGTGGGCATCAGCGCGGCAGTGCAACCCATCGTGGAATTTTGGTTGACAAAGCTTTTGCACTGAGCGCATCTCCAACTAACTGACTAGACAGCGATAGCCCTCGCCGTCGGAGCCGGAGGACTCGTACGGAGGGGGCGGACAGGCCGGCATACAAAAAAACAAGGCAGCACAAGCACTAGGCTTGAACTCCCTTGTTCGCCACTGGCTAAAGTATACGAATTTTTTTGCGCGCTGTCAAGTTGGTTTTTGAAGGAATTTATTTTTTTGTTGCAGATATTGCGGGACATCCCCGGGGAATTCCGCTTGTTTATGCAACTTCGGCTCCTGCTGTCTGCAAAATGGTCGGCGCATGGCGCAGGCACGGCCGCAGGATCAGCGCTCACCGGCCCATGCCCCAGCTTAAAAAGCTTGTTCCCACACCGCGTAACCGAACGCGCCGAGGGTTTCGCCGTCGAGCATATAGGAAAGCGTGCTCTCGCCCTTCGGGGCATATCCGTCCAGCTCCGCCGACCCCTCCCGCGCGTTCAGGGCGACGACGACCGAATCCCCGCCCAGCTCCCGCGCGAAGACATAGAGGCCCCTGTCGTCCATGGCGAGGACCTTGAACCTGCCGCAGACCAGCGCGTCGCTGCGCCTGCGCAGTGCGATGAGCGCTTTGAACAGCTCCCGCTCGTCGGAGGGCGGGTCGTTCCAGGGCATGGGGCCCCGGAGGCTAAACTCGCGGTCGCCGGGCATCCCCAGCTCGTCGCCGTAGAAGACGCAGGGCACGCCCGGCGCGGTGAAGAGGAAGACCTCCGCCAGCCGGAGCCTGCGGTAGTCCCCCCGGCAATAGGTAAAGAAACGGTTCACATCATGGCTGTCCAGCAGGTTGAGCTGCCCCTGCACAATACCCGTGGGGTAGCGGAAATTCATCTGGGTGATCCGGGCGTTGAACTCTTCGGCATTGATCTGCTCCGTGCCGAAGAAGTCCCGGCAGTTCTTGCGGAAGTCATAGTTCATGGTGGAGTCGAACATGTCCCCCCGGAGCCAGCTCTCAGAATTCTCCCAGATCTCGCCGATCATGACGCTCTCCGGGTCGAGGGCGCGGCCGGTCCGCTTGAAGTCACGCCAGAAGTTCCGGTCCACCTCATTTGCCACGTCCAGCCTCCAGCCGTCCACATGGAAATCCCGGATCCAGCGGGCGCACACCTCCATGAAATAGGCCCGCACCTCCGGGTTGGAGGAGTTGAGCTTGGGCATCTTCCGCTCGTAGGCAAAACTACTGTAGGCGGGCGGCTCGTCCTCGCGGTCGGGCCGGACCACGGGGAATTGGAGCTCGTAAAACCAGTCCCTGTAGCGGGAGTTCTCCCCGTTCTGCACCACGTCGTCAAAGGCGAAGAACCGCCAGCTGCAGTGGTTGAAGACGCCGTCGATCACCACTCGGAGCCCCATGGAATGGGCCCTGTCCACCAGCTCCCGGAAGTCCTCGTCGGTACCCATGTCGGGAGAGACGTGAAAGTAGTCCAGCAGGTCGTACTTGTGGTACTCACCGGCGGTAAAGATGGGGTTGATGTAGATGCAGTTGACCCCGAGGTCCTTGATGTAATCCAGATTCTCCGTGATGCCCTTTACCGTACCGCCCAGCCGGGATTTCAGAGTGACGCCCCGGTCCCACTCCATCTCCGAGGGCGTGCCGCGGATCGCCCGTTTCCCGGAGGCAAAGCTGTCGGGAAAAATATTGTAGACCACCGCCCTCTTAAGCCACTCGGGCACGGCGCTGATCTCCTCCCGCCGGATAAAGGGGTACTGGTAGAACTCGCTCCGCTCCAGCGGCAGCTTTTTCGAGAAGAGATCGGCATATAGGTACAGCGACTCTTCAGCATCCGTGAGCTCGAAGTAGTAGCACACCCGGGTATAGGGCGTGTCGAAGGTGGCGTCGTAGTAGTCAAATTCAAGGTCGGAGGCGGCCCTTTCCATCTCTACGGGAGTAAAGACGATGGGTTCGCTTGGCTGGACGCGGTCCCCGTACCAGAGGACGCAGCGCGTCAGGTTGTCCTTGGCGGCGCGCAGGCGGATGGTCATGTTGATCTCGCTGTTGGCGAAGGCGTACTGGGACAGCGGGATATGGGTCACAGCCTGACATAAAATCATATGAATTCCCTTCCGTCGAGAGCTTTATGGTAGTGCCTTACCCCTTGACGCCGCCCGCGGCGAGGCCGGACACCATGTGTTTCTGGATCATGAAAAAGATGATGAGCACAGGGATGGACGTGAGAATGCTCGCCGCGGAGAACAGCGGCCAATTCCGGGTGTACTCGGTGGCCTGGAGGGAGTAGAGTCCCACCGCCAGGGTGTACTTGTCGGCCCCAGAGAGGAAGACCGTGGTGAAGATGTACTCGTTCCACACGTAGATGAGCACCAGCACGGCGGTGACGATGATGCTGGGCCGGGCCAGGGGCAGGACGATGCGCGTCACCAGCTGGAAGTCGCTGATGCCGTCGATCCTGGCGGCCTCCTCAATGTCCTTGGGAATGCTGTCGAAGTATCCCTTCATGTTCCACAGGGCAAAGATGGCCATGGTGCCGGTATAGATGAGCACCAGCCCCAGGTAGCTGTTGAGCAGGTTCATCAGTTTCATCATACGGTAAATGGCAAACATGGACAGAATAGCAGGAAACGCGTTGAGCAGGAGCAGGACGTTCATGGCCGCCCTCCGCCCCCCGAAACGAAAACGGGAGAAGGCGTAGGCCGCGGGGACCGCCACCGCCAGGGTGAGGGCGACGGTAAAGACACTCAGCAGGGCGGAATTTTTGATCCAAATCAGAAAGGGCTTGTCAAAGAGGACGGTCTGGTAGTTTTGCAGGGTCATCTCCCGGGGGAACAGCCGCAGTTCGGTGGTCAGGATGCTGTTGCTTGCGTTGAGGGAGACGGAGAGCGCGTAGAGGATGGGCAGCAGCGTCACAAAGCACAGCACGATAAAGATGAGGTTGAGGGCCGGGAGCCGCAGGGCTTTCTTGATCTTCTTCATACTCATATGGCTCGCCCCCTCAATCAAGCAAATCGGAACGGTTGAATTTGAACAGGGCCAGGTAGAGGGCCACGATGATGAAGAACACCACGATGGCAACTGCGGAGGAGTAGCCGTAGTTGCTGGTGACGAAGGCCTTCTCATAGACATAGGTGATGACCGTGTTGATGTCGGCGCCCGTTCTGGCGCCGGTCTGCATGGTCATGAGGTAGACGATGTCAAACTGCTTGAAGGTGGTGAATGCCGTCATGATGAACGCGGGGGCCAGGATGGGGGAGATCATGGGGGCGGTGATCTTGAAGTGGAGCCGCCAGAAACCCGCGCCGTCCAGCCGGGCGCTCTCATAGATGCCCCGGTCCACGCTCTGCATGGCCCCGTCCATCATGGTAAACATATAGGGAAGCCCCAGCCAGAGGTTGACCACCAGGCAGCTGAGAAAGGCCGCCACGCTGGAGGACAGGAAATTGATGGGCTGGAGTCCGATTGTCCTTAAGATTTGATTTAAAAAACCGAATTCGGTGTTGAACATGCCCATGCGCCACAGGAGGATGGAGACGTAGGCGGGCATAGCCCAGGGGAAAATAAGCAGCGTCTTGTAGACGCGTTTCAGCCGCAGCCCCGGCGCGTTCAGTCCCAGAGCGATGAGGAAGGCCAGAAAAAGCTGGAGGACCATGTTGAGCGCGGTCCACAGCAAGGTGCGCAGCAGGGCGGGAAGAAATCCCGAATCAATGGTGAGCAGGGCTTTCTTGTAATTCTCCACGCCCGCGCCCTGGTATTCAAACCAATGGTAGATGCTCATGTTGGTGAAGGAGATATACACCGTATAGAACAGTGGGACCACGACAATCAGCACCACGGCGATGAGGAACGGCGCGGAGTAAAGCCACGCCTTCCCGTTTCTCCGCCTCATAGATGCTCCCCCCTCTCGGATACTGTGCAAGGGAGCACAGGCAGACGCCGTGCTCCCCTGCACCTAAGCTCACTGCATGGCCGCGATCTGCTCCAGCGCGTCCTCCTGGTATTTGGCGCACTCGCCTGTCGGGTCTCCGCCGCTCTTATTGACGGAGGCCAGCAGGCCGTCGGTAACCGCCCACATCACGTCCATCTCAGGCACGTTGGGCATGGGCACCACGTTGGCGGCCATTTCCTTCAGCGCCATAATCATCTCGTTGCCTGCCACCGCCGCGTCGTCATAGGCCTTGCTGTTGGCGGGAGCACAGTTGGCGGCGCCTGCCAGGGCAATGCCGGTCTCGGGCCTAGCGAGGGCGCGGAGGGCGGCGGCGACAGCGGCCTTCTTGCTCTCGGCGGCATGCTTGAGGACATGGACGCCCTGTACGCCGGAGAAGGGCATGAGCGGAGAGCCATTGGGCAGCGTTGGCATAGGCGCGATGCCCAGATCGATATTGGCGGCCTTCAGGCTGGGCACCAGCCAGGGACCTCCAATGGTGCACTGGGACTTCCCCTCCGTGAAGAGGGTGGTCACAGTGTTGTACTCGCCGTCGGCGGGCATATAGGGCACAAACTGCTTGTGGTATTCCATCGCGGCCACGGTCTCAGGCAGATCCAGGCCGGGCTGCTTGTCGGAGTTGATGATGTAGCCGCCAAAACCCTGGATCCAGGGCGCGGCGTTGTAGGAGGAGGAGTGCTGCTCCACAAAGACATACTGTTCGGCGGTGGTCTCGGCCTTCATTTTGGCCAGGAGCTCGTCGGTGGTGGTGGGAGGCGCGTCAATAAGGGCCTTATTATACATAAAGAGCAGGGCCTCATAATAGACAGGGAGCTGATACATCTCCCCCTTATAGGTGCCCGCCTCCAGGGTCATGGGGATAAAGTCCTTCAGGTCGTCCTGGCTAAGTATGTCCGTGATGGGGGCGAGCACCCCCATCTGGGCGAAGACGCCCACCTTGTCGTGGGCCCAGAAGTACATGTCAGGGGCGCTGTTCGGGTCATTCCCCACCAGTTTCAGGGCCTCGGCCATATTCTCTTTACGCTCGAACTTCACCACCACGTCGGGAGCCAGACTGTCCACCTGTTTCTGCAAAGTGTCGGCGATGGTGGCGTCCGCCGAGTGCCAGACGGTGATGGTCACGGGTTCCTTGGGGGTGGGCGTGCTCCCGCTGGGGGCAGCCGAGGGGGACTGGGACTCGCCTGGAGCGGCCGCGGGCGCGCACCCGGCGAGCGCGCCGAAACACAGGAGCATTGCCAGTAGAAACGCCAAACTCTTTTTCATATCTAGGTCTCCTTCCTTTCTATTGCGTCGGGCAGATATTCGC
>DATMXU010000088.1:0-9327 GCA_035562355.1 Pseudoflavonifractor sp. | reverse complement strand
AGTAATAAAAAACATACTATTGGGATTGAGGGATGTAAAATGTCCGCTGAAAACAGGCGGGAGACCGAGCAGCCGGCCGGGGAATTGCTCTGCCCCATCCGCTATATCATGAGTATATTCAGCGGCAAGTGGAAACTGCCCATCGTCTGTATGCTCTCGGCGGAGGTCCCTTTGAGGTACAGCACCATCAAAAGGAGACTGGGCGACATTACAAACGTGATGCTGGCGCAGTCGCTCAGGGAGCTGGAGGCGGCGGGGATCGTTCACCGGGAGCAGTATAACGAGGTGCCGCCGCGGGTGGAGTATACCCTGACGGAAAAGGGCGTGAGTATTTTGCCCGCCCTGGGGCAGCTTGCCCAATGGGCGGTCGAGGCCATGCAGAGCGAGACGGCCTGCGGCGTACTGTGCACGAAATGCCGGACGACCGCTTGAAAAATCCCCGGAGCCGCCTGGCTCCGGGGATTTTTTCATACCTGGGAGTGAGGCTCCCCCGGCCTCACGGGGATAGGGCTACAGCGCGCAGATGGTCTCGATCTCCACCTTGGCGCCCATGGGGAGGGCTGCCACCTGAAAGGCGCTGCGGGCGGGGAACCGCTCGGTGATGTGCTGGGCATAGACCTCGTTCATCGCCGCGAAGTCGGCGATGTCGGCCAGGAAGACGGTGGTCTTGATGATGTTGTCCACGGTCAGGCCGGCCTCGGAGAGGATCGCCTCGATGTTCTGAAAGCACTGCTCGGTCTGGGCCTTGATGTCGCCCTCCACGATCTTGCCGATGGCGGGGTCGATGGGGAGCTGGCCGGAGGTGATCAGCAGGCCGCCCGCCGAGATAGCCTGGGAGTAGGGACCGATCGCCTTTGGGGCGTTGGCGGTGGAGATAATGGTCTTGCTCATAGTGTTAGAGACTTCCTTTCCTTTTGTGGTGACACGTACTATATTCTATATGATAAATAAACTTGCATGGGAAAGTCAAGCATAATCTTCCGGCTCCGGGTCCTGAGCCATAAATTTGGCTTGCCAAGCAGGGGGATAACAGGTAGAATAAAAGGACGCGAAAAGATAGGAGTTTTGTCATGGACCGGAGCTTGGAGCGCATCCTTCCACGGGTGCAGAAACCCGCCCGCTACACGGGCGGCGAATATAACGCGGTGGTCAAGGACCCCCGCGAGGTAGAGGTGCGCTACGCCCTCTGTTTCCCCGATACCTACGAGATCGGCATGTCCAACCTGGGCCTGCGCATCCTGTACGGCGTTATGAACGACCTGCCCTGGGTCTGGTGTGAGCGGGCCTTCGCGCCCTGGGGCGACATGGAGGAGGAGCTGCGCCGTGAAGGGATTTTCCTTTACGGGCTGGAGAGCGGCGACCCCATCGCCGACTTTGACCTGATCGGGTTCTCTCTGGGCTATGAGATGGCGTACACCAACGTCCTTAATATGCTGGACCTGGCCGGACTGCCCGTCCGGGCTGAGGAGCGCAGGAGCCTTAGCCCCATCGTGGTGGCGGGGGGGACCTGCGCCTTCAATATCGAACCCCTGGCCCCCTTTGTGGACCTGGTGTCCCTGGGAGAGGGGGAGGAGGTCTCGGTGGAGCTGCTGGAGCTCTACCGCAGGGCCAAGGCCGAGGAGTGGGGGAAAGGGGAATTCCTTGCGGCTGCCGCCCACATTCCCGGCATCTACGTGCCCTCCCTCTACGACGTGACCTACAAGGAGGACGGCACCGTGGCCGCCATCACGCCCCGGGGGGGGGCCCCCGAGGTGGTGACCAAGCGCATCGTCCAGGACTTTGAGCGCTCCTATTTCCCCGCCAAGACCATCGTTCCCTCCACCGAGATTGTCCACGACCGGGTGACCCTGGAGGTCTTCCGCGGCTGTATCCGCGGCTGCCGGTTCTGTCAGGCGGGGTACGCCTACCGGCCCGTCCGCTCCCGCAGCCCCGAGCTGCTGGCCAGGTACGGGGAGGAGGCCTGCCGGGCCTCGGGCTATCAGGAGATGACCCTCTCCAGCCTCTCCACCAGCGACTACCGCCATTTGAACGAG
The DNA here is from genome assembly GCA_035562355.1 of Pseudoflavonifractor sp. Classification (GTDB taxonomy): domain Bacteria; phylum Bacillota; class Clostridia; order Oscillospirales; family Oscillospiraceae; genus Pseudoflavonifractor. The sequence goes on along the minus strand of DATMXU010000088.1, from coordinate 7,294 downwards.
CTCTGCGACGGCCTGATGGACTTCTGCGAGCCCAACGGGGTCAACCTGTCCCTGCCGTCCCTCCGGGCCGACAACTTCTCCATGGATCTGATGCGCCGGATGCAGAGAGGGAAGAAGAGCGGCCTCACCTTCGCGCCCGAGGCGGGCACCCAGCGCCTGCGGGACGCCATCAACAAAAACGTCACCGAGGAGGAGATTCTGGGCTCCTGCGCCGTGGCCTTCTCCGGCGGGTGGAGCGCCGTCAAGCTCTACTTCATGCTGGGGCTGCCCACCGAGACCGACGAGGACGTGCTGGGCATCGCGGACCTGGCCGAGAAGATCTACAGGACCTGGAGGGAGAACACGCAGGACCTCAAGCGGGGGGTGCGCATCACGGTGTCCACCGCCTTCTTCGTCCCCAAGCCCCACACCGCCTTCCAGTGGGAGGGGCAGATCACCATGGAGGAGTACCGGCGGCGGGTAAAGCTCCTGCGCGAGCACATGAAGGGCCGCTCCATCGTCTACAACTGGCACGAGGACGACACCAGCTATCTGGAGGCCGTCTTTGCCCGGGGGGACCGGCGGCTCTCCGACGTGATCGAGGCGGCCTGGCGCAAGGGCGCCAAGTTCGACTCCTGGAGCGAGTACTTCGACTTTGGGCGCTGGATGGACACCTTCAGGGAGTGCGGCGTCGACCCCGACTTCTATGCTGCCCGTGTGCGGGAGAGGGGAGAGGTGCTGCCCTGGAGCACGGTCTCCACCGGCGTGCGGACCGACTTCCTCTGGCGGGAGCGGGAGGCCTGCTACAGGGCCGCCATCACCCCCGACTGCCGCAGGCAGTGCACTGCCTGCGGTGCCGACAAGCTGCTCTGTCCGGGAGGGAAATGCGATGCGCAATGAACATAGACTGCGCTTTTCCAAGGTGGGCCGGGCCCGGTATATCTCCCACCTGGACCTGATGAGCACCTTTCAGCGGGCCTTCCTCCGCGCCGGGATCGACATCAAGCACACCGAGGGCTACAACCCCCACGCCTTTGTCTCCATCCCCCTGCCTCTGTCGGTAGGCTTTGGCAGCGAGTGCGAGGTGCTGGACTTCCAGCTGGTAGGGGACGCTGCGTTGGAGGAGGTCCCCGGACGCATGAACGCCGCCCTGCCGGAGGGCATCGTGGTGCAGAAGTGCTACGAGGCCGAAAAGCCGGTAAAGGCGCTGACTTATGTAAACTATATCATCACCCTGGAGTACGAGAACGGCACACCGGTGGGGGCCGCAGCGGCGGTCATAGACCTCTTCGCGCGGGAGCGGCTGGTGGTGTCCAAGCGCTCCAAGAAGGCCAAGAGCGGGCAGGTGGAGGTGGACCTCATCCCCCTCATCTCCCGCTGCAGCGTGGAGGGCCGCCGGGACAGCATGACGCTGGACGCCATCCTCGCCGCCCAGAACCCCGGCCTGAACCCCGAGCTGATGGTGAGCGCCATCCGCGCGGAGTGCCCGGACGCCGTGCCCGATTTTGTGTCCTACTACCGCAAGAATGTCCTGGACGCGGACCTCCAGCCTTGGGAGTGAGACGAGAAAAAACAGCCCTCCGTTCGGTGAACGGAGGGCTGTCAGCCTGTCAAAAAGTTTTTTTGACAGGCTGAGGCACTTTTCATCACTTTGAAACAGTGATGAAAAGTGGTTTCCCTGCACGCGAAAGGGAACCCTGACGGTTCCCTTTCACACTATCCCTCCCTCCGAAACTTTTGGATGGCAGGCTTATTAAAAGTTCAAACAGCCCTCCGTTCACCGAACGGAGGGCTGTTTTTTCTCACTCGATGTCGATGGGGTCAACATCGATGGGGTGGTCCTTCCGAAAGGCCTTTCCCACCCGCCCCAGCATGAAGATGGCCCACAGGTCGGCAAGGCCGTTGTAAATGAGCACGCCGCCGATGACCATGAAGAGGAAGTCGGCCAGGAAACGGGGCCGCGCGAGGATGACCACGCCCAGGGCCACGGCCACCAGGGCCAGGAGGAGAACGACCCACCAGCGGGCATACTCCATCCGTCGCAGCTCAAAGGCCCGTCTCAGGTTGAGGAGGCCGTCGATGACGACGTAGAGCCCCAGGATCACGGGGAAAATGGAGAGCCCGAAACCGGGGTTGAAGAGGAGCAGCAGCCCCGCCGCCGCGATCGCCACGCCCAGAACCAGCTCGAACCGGTAGCTCCCCAGGCGGCCGGAGTGGACGAAAAAGCTGATGATGCTGATGGCCCCGTACAGCAGCAGAATGCCACCGAAGGCGAAACACAGGACGCTGCCCGTGGCGGCGGGCCAGAGGAGGAGCACCAGCCCGAAGGCGATATACAGCAGGGAGGAGACCAGGTAGCTGACCCTCACGTTACGGAAGAATGCTCTCATCAATCATTCACCTCGTTCTTATTCTGCGGACATGGATCAGAGTCCCTTTCTGTCCTGAGCTTTTGCCGTGAACCTGGCCGCGTCCACGAGGAACCGCTCATGGGTCCCGCCGCCGACCTGCCCTGCGCCGTCGAAGGCGCGGACGGTAAAGCTGATTTTGCGGCGGTCCACCGCCGTGACCTCAGCCTCGGCCCACACTGCCATGCCCACGGGGGTGGCGGCGTCGTGGGTGATGGAGAGGCGGGTGCCCACCGAGGTCTCCCCCTCGGCGAGACAGGGGGCCAGCGCCTCCACGGCGGCGCGCTCCATCAGGGCCGCCAGGCTGGGCGTGGCGAAGACGCTCAGGCTCCCCGACCCGACGGCGGCGGCGGTATTCTCCCGCGTGACCGGGACTTCCGCCCGGCCCTTGGCTCCGATTTCAATCGACACGTTGCATCGCTCCTTTGATTACTCCAGTATACGATAAAAGGGGAAAAAATGCAAGAAACGGAGCGCATCCTTAGATGCGCCCCGGTTCAGGCTGTCAAAGAACTCCCTGTAGGCCGCGCCGATTTTGTATCCAGGGGGGACGGGTCTCCCCCCGGACAGAAATCAGGTCTTGAGCCGCAGCCACTCGCTGTCGTAGAGGTCCAGAATATTCTGGGGCAGGTTGACGAAGGACTCGCAGCTGCTGAGGATATTCTCATCAGGGTAGGCCACGGGGTCGTTCTTTACCTCGTCGGGCAGAGCCTCGCGCACCGAGAGGAGGGGGGTGGAGTACCCAGTCGCCTCGCAGTTGGCAAGCCCCGCCTCGGTGGAGCACATGAAGTTGATGAAGGCCTCGGCGTTGGCCTTGTTGGCCGCGCCTTTGGGGATGCACATGGCGTCCACAAAGACGTTGGAGCCCTCCTTAGGCAGGCAAAAGGCCAGGTCGGGGTTCACCTCGTGCATGGTGATGAAGTCCCCGGCGTAGTAAGGGCCGATGGCGGCTTCGCCGCCCTCCAGCTTGTCGAAGATCTGGTCCATTACGTAGCCCTGGAGGATGGGGCGCTGCTGCACCAGCAGGTCCACGGCCTCCTTGATCTGAGCCTCGTCGGTGGTGTTGTAGGAGTAGCCCAGGTACTTGAGGGCGATGCCGATGGCGTCCCGGGAGTTGTCGAACATCAGGATCTGGCCCGCGTAATCGCTGTCGAAGAGGGCCGCCCAGCTGTCCACAGGCTTGGTGATTTTAGTGGTGTTGTAGATGATGCCCACAGTACCCCAGGTATAGGGCACGCTGTACTCTCCCGCGGGGTCGTAGTCGGGATTTTTCAGGGTGGGGTCGACATCGCCGAAGTTGGGGATATTGGCAAAGTCCAGCTTCTCCAGCATATCCTCGCCGATCATGCGGGAGATCATATAGTCGGAGGGGATGATGACGTCGTAGTCCGCGCCGCCGGAGGAGAGGTTCGCGTACATGGACTCGTTGTCGGTAAAGGTACGGTAGACGACCTTGATGCCGGTCTGAGCCTCGAAGTCGGCGAAGATGCTCTCGTCGATATACTCGCCCCAGTTATACACCTTGACCTCTTTCTTACTTCCGCCGGCGCTTCCACAGCCGGACAGGGCGCCCACGAGCATAGCCGCGGACAACATGATTGCCAGAGTCTTTTTCAATTCCTTTCGTTTGCCCCTTTCAAAAATAAAATCAAAAGCCGGCAGACCGGCGCGGGGGATGGAGTTAAAGCTCCTCCTCCACCTCGTCGAGGAGGGCGGCGGTCTCCACGGGGACCAGCTTGGCGGCCCTCCGCTTTTCGGAGCGCTCCTGCCGGGACTGGCGGACGTTGACCACCACCAGCAGAATGAGCACCACGAGGAACATGAGGGTACTCAGCGCGTTGATCTCGGGGCTGATGCGCTTGCGCGTCATGGAGTAGATCTCCAGGGCCAAAGTGGTGGTCTCGCTGCCCGCCGTGAAGTAGCTGATGATGAAGTCGTCGATACTCATGGTGAAGGCGATGAGCATGCCGTTGAGTACGCCGGGCATGATCTCGGGCAGCACCACCTTGCGGAAGGCCAAAAAGCCGGTGGCCCCCAGGTCCTGGGCCGCCTCGTAGATGTTGGGGTCGAGCTGGCGGAGCTTTGGCATCACCGACAAGATGACGTAGGGGATATCGAAGGTGATGTGGGCGATCAGCAGGGTGCCGAACCCCTGGCTGAACCCCAAAGCCCGCCCTGCGAAGACGAAGAGGAGCATCATGGACACGCCGGTGATGATCTCGGCGTTGGTCATGGTCACGTTGCTCACCGTCATCAAAACGCCCCGGGGCCGCCGTTTCATGTTGTGGAACCCGATGGCCGCCGCCGTGCCCGCGACGGTGGCGACCACCGCCGCGACGACCGAGACGAGCAGCGTGGTCCTCAGCGCGTCCAGGATGCGGGTGTTGTGGAAGAGCTGGATATACCACTGGAGGGAGAACCCGCCCCACACCGTCCGGCTCTTGAGCGCGTTGAAGGAGAAGACGATGAGAACGAAGATAGGCGCGTAGAGGAAGAGGAAGACCAGCGCCATGAAGGTATTGCTGAAAATACCGTTTTTCTTCACAGCAGCATCGCCTCCTCCTCACCCTCGCCGAACCGGTTCATCACGGCCATGCACACCAGCACGATGACCATCATCACAAGGGAGATGGCGGAGCCGAGATGGGGGTTGTAGGCCGCGCCCAAAAACTGCATCTCGATGAGGTCGCCCAGCATCATGGTCATGCCGCCGCCCAGGAGCTTGGTGATGACGAAGGTGGACACCGAGGGGATGAACACCATGGTCACCCCGGACAGTACGCCGGGCAGGCTCAGGGGGAAGGTGACCCGCCGGAAGACCTTCCGGCTGTTGGCCCCCAGGTCCTGGGCCGCCTCGATGAGGCGGGGGTCGATCTTCACGATGACCGAGAAGATGGGCAGCACCATAAAGGGCAGGTAGTTGTAGACCATGCCCAGCACCACCGCGCCGGGGGTGTTGATCATGTGGAAGAATTCAAGGTTTGTGCCGAAGACGCCGTTCCACAGATCGAAAAAGTGGATGGACTGCAAAAGCCGGTTGATGAGCCCCGTGTCCTCCAGAATGGACATCCACGAGTAGGTCCGCAGGAGGAAATTCATCCACATGGGCAGCATGATGAGCATGGTGGCGATGCCCTTGAGAAAGCCGCCCGACCGGGCCAGGAAATAGGCCAGGGGATAGCCCAGCAGGAGGCAGATCAGCGTGGCGATGACGGCCAGCAGGAAGGAGTTGCCGAAGACGCCCAGATACTGGTTCATGGTGGAGAAGTTGGCCAGCGTAAAGCCGCCGTCCTTGCCGGTGAAGGCGTACGCCACCACGAGCAGCAGCGGGGCCACCACGAAGACGGCCATCCAGACTACATAGGGCGCTGCAAGCGCTTTATTGCTTTTCATCGGCCAGCCCTCCTTACCAAGCAGGGACTGATACGGGCGTTAGCCCGCGCCGCAAGTGCGGCGGAGCTGGGCGGCAATTCATTTGCCGCCGGCGATAAATAAAAAGAAACGGGGCTCCCGCAGAATTTGTTCTGTGGGGAAAGCGCTGATCCCTTGTTACTCTTCATCCTCTTCCTCCTCGTCGGCGGGCTCCTCATTGAGCTCGTCGTACTCGGCGGAATAGGAGCTGTAGTCCCCGAACATGCCGGAGTACTGGCTCTTCCTCATGATGTGGAACCCGTCGGGGTCGATCTTCACGCCGATCTTGGTACCGACGGGGGAGTAGTCGGTGGTCTGGATGAGCCACTTGAAACCGCGGAAGTCCACGATGATGTCGTAGTGCATCCCCTTGAAGGTGACCTCGGTCACCGTGCCGGTGAGCTGGCCCTCGGCCACGCTGACGATGTCGATGTCCTCGGGCCGGATGACGATATCCACCGGCTCGTTGGGGGCAAAGCCGCCGTCCAGACAGGGGAACTTCTTGCCGTACATCCCCACCACCCTGTCCTCGTACATCACGCCGTCGATGATGTTCGACTCGCCGATGAAGTCGGCCACGAAGGCGTTCTTGGGCTCGTTGTAGATGGCCTCGGGGGAGCCGATCTGCTGGATCTTGCCCTCGTTCATCACCACGACCGTGTCCGACATGGTGAGGGCCTCCTCCTGGTCGTGGGTCACATAGACGAAGGTGATGCCCACCTGCTGCTGGATGCGCTTGAGCTCCACCTGCATATCCTTGCGCAGCTTGAGGTCCAGCGCGCCCAGCGGCTCGTCCAGCAGGAGGACCTGGGGCCGGTTCACGATGGCGCGGGCGATGGCGACCCGCTGCTGTTGGCCGCCCGAGAGGGAGTTGACGCTCCGTTTTCCATAGCCGGACAGGTTCACCAGGGCCAGGGCCTCCTCCACACGGGCCATGAGCTCGGCCTCGGGCGTCTTGGAGATGCGCAGGCCGAAGGCCACGTTCTCGAAGATGTTCATATGGGTGAACAGTGCGTACTTCTGGAAGACGGTATTGACCTTCCGCTTATGGGGCGGAACATCATTAATCCTCACGCCGTCGAAAAACACATCTCCCGACGTAGGCTTGAGAAAACCACCGATGATGCGAAGCGTGGTCGTCTTGCCGCAGCCGGAGGGACCGAGCAGCGTGAGGAATTCCTTATCGTTGATGTAGAGGTTGATGTGGTCCAAGACCACGTCGTCCTCAAATTTCATAAAACAATCCGACAGGCGGATGAGCTCCTTGGACATTGATCCTCCCCCGTTTCCCCATCGAAGGTCCCGCCTCTTATGGGGACCCCGATGGATTTGATGATTCGCGGCGGAAAGTGAATTCCCGCTCGCCGCCGCGCCGTATGGCGCACCCGCCGGTCCGGCGGGGTATGGCGGACCACAGGCCGGCGCCTCCATACGGTAAAAAAGGGCGTACCCCACCGGCGGTTGGGTACGCCCTTTGACGGATTTAATATATATGG
>DATMXU010000087.1:0-7222 GCA_035562355.1 Pseudoflavonifractor sp. | reverse complement strand
ATAGTATGATATGTAAATCCTTTGCGCCATTAATTTAAAATAGAGAGGACAAGGCTTTTTGCCCTGTCCTCTTACATATCCTTTTTGCCATAAAAACACTCCCGATTCATCGAGTTTTTTCAACCCAATAAACCGAGAGTGTTTATTGCTACAAACAAAAAAGTTTATTGCTATGAAAGGCTGTTTTCATTACACCTTTCACTGTGTTTATAGGCATGGCTGTGAATTCAAAATACGAGCTAGCCATTGCACTGCAGTGCTTATTTTTCTTTTCGCTGCAGCTGTAGCCGGTCGGCGATCATGGCGATAAATTCACTATTGGTTGGCTTGCCCTTGGCGTTGCTAACGGTATAGCCGAAATATTTTTGCAGGGTCTCCAGATCGCCCCGGTCCCATGCCACCTCGATGGCATGGCGGATGGCGCGCTCCACGCGAGACGCGGTGGTGGAGAATCGTTTTGCCACCTCGGGGTAGAGAATCTTGGTCACAGCGTTGATGACCTCCATATCCTCCACCGCGATAATAATGGCCTCGCGGAGATACTGATAGCCCTTGATGTGTGCGGGCACTCCGATCTCATGGATGATGGCAGTGACCGTGCTCTCCAGACTCTGCTCCCGGACGCCGGTGCGGACGGGCGCCTCCTGGGGCGCCTCCAGCATGGACTGCCCGCAGAGCTGGCGGGTCCGCTCCACCACGGTGGAGAGTTTTGCGGGTTTCATGAGATAATAGTCTGCGCCGCCGGCAGCGGCATGGGCGGCCATGGTTCCATTTGCAAAGCTGGATAGCACCAGGATCCGTGGCCGGGGCAGCATGGCGTTGATCGCCTGCAAAACCTCCAGCCCATCCATGCGGGTAAGCACCAGGTCCATCGCCACCACATCGGGGCGAAGCTCCTGAGTCAGGCGGCAGGTCTCCTGCCCATCGCAGGTGTCGGCAACTACCTCGAGATCGGACTCCTCCGAGATTGCATTTACCAAAAGTCGGCGAAATTCTTCGCCCGCGTCAGCGACCAGTACCCTCTTTTTCGTCTCCATGTCCGCATCCTTTCCAAGCGTTATTGCTCCATAAATTATGCCAGGTTTTAGCAATTTTTACCGGTGACTATAATTTACCATAATAAGACAGTAAACGCAAGAGGGAATTTACAATTTCTGGATAAAAATAATTCGACACAGTTCGACGCTGCTCGTCGACGGGCTACGACAATTTGCCCGCCGTTTCGCTATCTGCCCGGGCCAGCATGTTTTCGGCCAAAATGCCGTAGCCCTGTGTGGGATCGTTGACCAATACGTGGGTGACCGCCCCCACCAACTTGCCGTTTTGCAGGATTGGGCTGCCGCTCATCCCCTGGACGATGCCGCCGGTGGTGGATAGGAGTCGCTGATCGGTGACCTTGAGCATGAGGTTGCGGGTGTCGCTGGGATTCTCAGGATAAATGCGGGTGATCTCTACCTCATACTCTGCCACTTCATCCCCTGCGATGTTGGAGAGGATGGTTGCCTTGCCTGTCTGCACCTCGGCTCTTGACGCGATCTCAACGGGCTTTGCGTCCCCGGTCAGGCTGTCGTCAGCCAGCGCGCCAAAAACGCCGCTGTTTGTGTTGGCGTACAGCTCGCCCAGGTCCTCGTTTACCCTGAAGGCGCCGTGCAGCTCGCCGGGTGCGCCTGCGGCGCCCTTCTCCACGCCGGTCACCTCGGCGTACATGATGGAGCCGGACTGGAGGGGCATGAGCATGGCAGTGTCTATATCGCTGATGCCATGGCCCAGAGCCCCGAACAGGCCGGATTGCGGGTCATAAAAGGTCATGGTGCCGATGCCCGCCATGGAGTCGCGGATCCAGGCGCCCAGCTTATAGCTGCCGTCAGCGCTGCACTGGGCGGCCTGAACGGTCATCTGCACCTTTTTGTCCCCCCGCATGGCCCGGATGGAGAGCTTTTCGTCTCCCGAGGCCTGTAGGATCTCCTGAACCTCCTCGATGGTGTCTACTTCTTCACTGTTGATATGCGTGATAATGTCCCCCTCACGCAGGCCGCAGGCCCTGGCGGGGGCCTGGGCTCCGTCCGCTGTAGAGATCTCCGACAGGCCAACGACCAGCACCCCGTCGGAGAACATCTTGATGCCGACGGCCCGGCCCAGCGGAACCACGGTCCGGCTCACTTCAGCCGCCGCGGCCGGACCGCCCCAAAAACCCAGAGCGAAAATCAGCGCCAGTCCGGCCGCCACCGTCCGGGCCGCGGGGCGTGGGCCCTGTTTCTCCTCCTTCATTTGATCACCCCTATTTTTAAAATGAAATGACGCGCAAGTTCCCGCGTCTCTTCTAATATGGCCGTTCCGCGGCAAAAAAAGCGCCCGCGCGGCTGGGAATGAAACACACCTTTGGTTTCCAGGCTTTTCCGTGCCGCCGCCGCCGCAAGGTTTTTAAAAATCCGCTGCCTGGAATTGAATCGTTTCCCAAAAATCTGTTGTCGCGCGCGTTGGATGTTGATTGCTTGACATTGTTTTCAATGCGGGGCATAATAAATAAGAAACGCGAAAAACAAAAGAGGAGAGAGAAACATGCAGCCAATTCTATGGGCCGCGATAGGCACCGGCTTTACATTTTTGATGACGAGTCTAGGGGCGGCACTGGTTTTTTTCTTTAAAAAAGAGGCTACGGCAGGGATGCAGCGGGTTTTTTTGGGCTTTGCCGCGGGGGTCATGATTGCCGCGTCGGTCTGGTCTCTGCTCATCCCAGCCATTGAAGAGGCCGAGGCCGCGGGTACGCCTGGCTGGATTCCCGCAGCGGGCGGTTTCATTTTGGGCGTGGCCTTCCTTATGGGGCTGGACGCGCTGCTGCCCCATCTGCACCCCGGCGCGGAAAAGCCCGAGGGCATAAAGTCCCATATGAAACGGACCAGTCTCTTAGTATTTGCCGTCACCCTACATAACATCCCCGAGGGAATGGCCGTGGGTCTGTCCTTCGCTCTGGCCGCCCAGCACCAGGGGGACGCGGCCCTCTACACCGCCGCCATGGCGCTGGCCATCGGGATTGGAATCCAAAATTTTCCTGAAGGCGCGGCCATTTCCCTCCCCCTCCGCCAGGAGGGCATGAGCAGGAGGAAGGCCTTCCTCGGCGGCATGCTCTCCGGTATTGTGGAGCCCATCTTCGGGATTCTCACCGTCCTGGTGGCAGGCAGCATCGTCCCTCTCATGCCCTGGCTCCTCTCCTTCGCCGCCGGAGCCATGATCTACGTGGTGGTGGAGGAGCTCATTCCCGAGGCCCACCTGGGCGAGCATTCTCACCCGGGCACCCTGGGCGTCATGGTCGGGTTTTTGGTGATGATGGTACTGGATGTGGCGCTGGGGTAAGCCGCTCAACCTGTCTTTTTTAAAAGCGCACAGCCATGAGTGGCTGTGCGCTTTGAGTTTTTCTCCCGCGGGGACGCAACAGGATAAAGCCCAATTATTATAAGGCGGCCCGTCAGCGCCTGCGCGCCAGATAGCCGAAGACGGTGCCGCAGGCGCCGCCCACCAGATGCATGAAGTTTGCCACGTTGTCCCGCACGAAAAAGGCGGAGTGGACCTCCTTGCCCAGGTAGAGCACCGCCACCAGGATGAGAGTGACGGGGACCGACCCGCTCTTCATCCCCGCAAGGGAGGAGAGCATGATGAGCATAAACACGATGCCGCTGGCCCCCAGCAGGGCGATGCCCGGAAAGAGGACGCACTGGAGAAGACCTGAGATGAGGGCGGTGGCCAGAATGCCCAGGAGCAGGGTGCGGCTGCCGTACCGCTCTTCCAGCGGGGGGCCCACCACCAGCAGGAGCACCATGTTCCCCGTAAAGTGGTCCCAGCCCGCGTGGCCCAGCACATGGCCGAAGAGCCGCACAAAGAAAAGGGGGCTGATACCCGAGCGGTAGACGGAGAAGAGGTCCTGGGTAGTCCGTCCGCCGGTGGCAAAGCCAAGCAGCAGCACGGCCAGGGAAAGGAAGAAGAAGGTCAGGATCACCGGGGAGTTATAGTGCAGCTTTTTCATGGCGCGGCCTCCTTTGCAGTAGGGACATTTTACAACGTTTTTCAGCCTTACACAAGGGGCGAATTACGGACCGGTATGCAATAAAGAAAGGGGGACGGCCGGCCGGCCGTCCCCCTTCCAGACTGTCAAAAAACCCTCAGGCCGAAAGTCTCGGAGGGAGGGATAGTGTGAAAGGGAACCGTCAGGGTTCCCTTTCGCGTACAGGAAGACCACTTTTTGAAACTTCTTACGGTGTTTCAAAAAGTGTAACAGCCTGCCAAAGAAGTCCCGCGGGACTTCTTTGGCAGGCCGTCCCCCTTCGGAGAGAATGCGCGTTCAGATCGTTTTCACATATGCCTGGATGGCGCTGCGCAGGAAGGCCGCGCAGCCGGGTACCTTGGCGTCGTAATACGCCGTGAACCGCTCGTCCGCCACGTACATCTCCCCCAGACCCGCGTGGGCCTCGGCTGTGTAGCTGGGCCAGGTGAAGGTCAGCCAGCGGCGGTGGAGGGCGGCGATGGCAAGCCCCTCCTCCCCGGCGGGCTCCAGCCCCCCGGAGACGGCCTCCTCCAGCCGCGTCTGGATCTGGGCGGCAATGGTGTTCATCTCCTCGAACTGCGTCTCAGTGAGGTTTTGGAACAGCTTGTTGCTCTGCTCCACGGCGTCCGAGCCGTACTTCTCCCGGATTTCGCTGCCGTATTTCTCCTCGTTCTCTCTCAGGGCCTTTTCCTTAAAGCCCTCGAATTTTTCTCTGTCGGACATGGTCTGTCCCTCCTTCAATGTATGTTGTACCGTCAGGATCAGGGCCTCCAGCCGATCTCTGCGCTCCTCCAAGGCGGCAAGGTGGCCGCGCAGCGCCGCGGCGCGGTCGAAGGCCGGGTCGTCCAGGATGCGGCGGATGTCGGCCAGCTCCAGCCCCAGCTCCCGGTAGAAGAGGACCTGCTGAAGCCGGTCTACCTCCGCGCCGCCGTAAAGCCGGTAGCCCGCCTCGGTGACGCGGCACGGCTTGAGCAGCCCCAGCCTGTCATACCAGCGCAGGGCGCGTGGGGTCAGCCCGGCCAGCTCTGCCAATGCCTTGATGGTGTATTCCACGGTGTTTCCCCTCCTGACAAGCTAAGGATAGACCTTGACGTTACGTTAAAGTCAAGAGATAATTTAAAAAAGTTTTTTCCAATCAAAAGCAGCCGGGCTATCCATAAACCCACCATCCGAAGGATTCGGAGGGGGGATAGTGTGAAAGGGGACCATCAGGGTCCCCTTTCACGTGCAGGGAAAGTGCCTCAGACTGTCAAAAAACACCCAGGCCGAACATCTCGGAGGGAGGGATAGTGTGAAAGGGAACCGTCAGGGTTCCCTTTCGCATGTAAGAAAACCGCTTTTTGAAACTTCTTACGGTGTTTCAAAAAGTAGCAGCCTGTCAAAGAAGTCCCGTAGGACTTCTTTGACAGGCTGGAGCGGCCGGACGAAGAGCCGCCCGGCCGCCTTTCTATTACCGCCGCCGCCCGCTGTAATGGCTGCGGTAGCTCCTGCTGTTTCTGCGCCGCCGGCCGAAGAACAGGAATCGCACAGCCAGAACGAGCGCCAGGACGATGACCAGTAAGATCACCAGCCTGACCCAGGTCTGGCTGAAAAACTTCTGGATGCGGTCGAGCCGGTAGAGGAATTCGGACCGCTCCACGTCGGACACCGCCACCAGGTCCAGGGTGCCGTAGGTCTTGCCCTGATGGGAGACCGTGACCTTGCCCAGTACCTGCCCCTTCTTCACCGGGGCCTCGATGGACTCCTGGAAGGACTCCGAGTTGAAGTCAAAATCGGCCACGTCCCAGTCGTTGGGCAGGGTGGCCTCGATGGAACCCTTGGGCTCGGCCACCACCTGGTCGGCCTCCTCGGAGAGGGTGACGGGTACGGTGAGCAGGGGGTCGGTCCCGTCGATCACAGTGCGGCGGGAGAAGTTGCTAAAGCCCCACTCCAGCAGACGCTTGCTCTCGGTGAAGTAGGTAAAGCCCTCGCTCCCGGTGGTGCCCGGTACCCGCTCCGCCCCCATCACCACCGCGATGAGGGAGCGGTCCCCCTTGGTGGCGGAGGAGGCCAGGCAGTACCCAGCCTCGGGGGTATAGCCGGTCTTGATGCCGGTGGCGTACTGGTAGAGGTAGCCGGTCTTATTGAAGTTGGAGATGAGGGCGTTGGTGTCGTGGAGGGTGCGCACGGGGCTCATGTTGGTGGCCGGGACCTCGTAGCTCTTGGAGGTGACCATCTCCCGGAAGAGGGGGTATTTCATGGCGGCCTCGGCGATGAGGGCGATGTCATAGGCGGTGGTGTAGTGGTCTTCGTCGTGGAGGCCGTGGGGGTTGGTGAAGTGGGTGTTCTCGCAGCCCAGCTCGGCGGCCCGCCGGTTCATCAGCTCGGCAAAGGCGGTGAGGGAGCCGGACACCGTCTCGGCCAGAATGTTGCAGGCTTCGTTGGCCGAGGGGATGAGAGCGCAGGCCAGCACGTCCCGCAGGGGCATGATCTCCCCCGCCTTGATGTTCTGCGTGGAGGCCCCCGAGATCATCTTATCGTTGACGATACCGCTGACCGTGATGGACTGGTCCAGGCTCAGCTCTCCCCGGTCCACCGCCTCGATGGTGAGCAGGGCGGTCATGATCTTGGTGATGCTGGCGGGGAACATCTTCTCATGGGCGTTTTGCTCATAGAGGATCTCTCCATAGGCGGTGTCCACGAGGATGGCGGCCTTGGCGTCCACATGGTAATCGTCCACCGAGGAGGCCCTCGCCCGATCGAACGGCGCCAGCAGCCCCGCGATCAGCGTCAGGGCAAGGAAAAGGGAAACGGCACGATTTTTTTTCATAGGAAACTCCCGCAGTCTGTGATATAATAGCCGCAGAGCGGCTATTATGTTTTTCTTTGAGTCGTTTTTCTCACCCGCTTACGCGGGCAACCGAAAAACATGACTCATGATACCATTCGCCTACGCTCGTGGCATCATAGCCGCAACCATAATCATTATAGCAAAAGCGGACGGGCCATGCAACCGGGAAGGTGGTTACAATTTCATGAAGATTTCAAAGCTGGAATTGGTTACCCTTCTCCTGAGCGCCGTTTTCCTCTCCTTCACTGTTGGCTGGTTCCTCCGGGGAAACACCGCCGCCCAGCCCATCCGGGTGGAGACCGAGCGGGTCCTTCCCGCCGCACAGAATACCCCTATCGCCCTTCCTGCCCCCACCG
>DATMXU010000086.1:0-2410 GCA_035562355.1 Pseudoflavonifractor sp. | reverse complement strand
CTGCTGCTGCTCTCACCCGTCCTGGCTCTGCTCGGCCTCCGGCTGGCGGCGCGCTACGTCCGCACCGGGGCGGTACAGCTCACCGGGAGAGAGAATGCCTTGGTCTGGTGCATGGCGGTCCTTATGCTCGCCTACGGCGTCATCCGAAATCTACCCGCCCTGGCCTTTCTCACCCCGGCCGGGTGAAAACAGTACCTCTCCTTGTATATTTTCCCGCCTATATTCCCCTTCGCAATCACTATGGAGGCGTCACGCGCCCAAATCGCCCTCAGAGATGACCTCATACCAGTGGGAGATCAGCTCATTGACAAGAAAGCCCGCCGCGCGATAGAGGGCATATGCGTTCTCATTGGCGGTGGAGACCCGCAGATGGGTCCGCCCATAGCCCAGGTCGGCCAGCAGGTCCATCGCGGCGTACAGCAGCTCCCGCCCCAGGCCCTTGCCCCGGGCGCCCTTTAAAAGGCCGATGCCCTCGATCTCAGGGCAGTTTTGCTCTTTGAATGACAACTCGTACACCCCCACGGGTACGCCGTCCAGCACGGCAAAGCCGCAGGCACAGCCATCCTCCAGCACTTGGGACAGATCGGACTGGTCGTAGGTGGCGGAGTTGGGCACATCAAAAAAGCTCTCGTTATAGATGGCGAGCCACGCGCCGCTCTTCTCCCGGCACATAGGCTCCAGGGTGAGCCTCCTGGGCTGGGACGGCGCGGACAGGGCCCGTTCCATGCGCAGCATATCGTGGCGAAACTCCAGGCGGTACCCCTCCCCCTGCCCGGCGCAGAGGGTGGCGGCGGGATCGCGGGAGCAGACGTAGATGGCTGTCGCCCCCTGGGCCAGCAGGTCCCGGGAGCCGCGGCGCACCGCCCCGTCCAGCTGGCCGGGCCAGCACTTCTCTATGGTGAAATACCCCTTCCCCTTGGCAGGTATCTCCTTGGTATATAATTTCAGCTCCGGCTCCATGGTCGGCCTCCCAAATTCTGATGAAATCATGCCTTATTATATAGCAGCGCATTGAGGTTGACAAGGGTGAGCCACCTCTTAAGGCACAGCGAAAGAGGCGGCGAGACAGCGGGGGTCTCAGGTACGCGCTTTACAGCCGGATTTCCACCGGCTGCCTCAGTTTCAGGCTCTCGGGCGTGACCTGGCAGTCGTAGGCCAGCAGGTGCACCCCCGATGCCGCGGCGCGGCGGAGCGCGTCCCCGAAGGCGGGGTGGGTGCGGTCGTTGGGAGAGAAGTGATCCACCCTCTCCATCTGGATCACGAAACAGAGGAAAGCCTCATACCCCGCGGCCCGGCAGGCTATAAGCTCCTCCACATGTTTCACGCCCCGCTCCGTGGGCGCGTCGGGAAAGAGAACGGCGCCCCCCTCCTCAAGGGTGACCCCCTTGACCTCCACAAAGCCCCTGCGCTCCCCGGCCTCGAAATAGAAGTCAAACCGGGAGTTGCCCCAGGTGGTCTCAGGCCTCAGGAGGGTAAGCCCGGGCAAGAAGGCGCCTGAACGCGCCCACTCGGCGAAGACCTTGTTCGGAGCCTGGGCATCCATATTGATGAGGCCAAAACCAGCCTTCTCCACCGCGATCAGATCGAATTTGGTTTTTCTGGCGGCGCCGTCAAATTCCTGGAGGTAGACCGCCGCGCCGGGCACCAGCAGCTCCCGGCAGCGGCCCGTATTCTTCACATGGCAGACCACCGGCTCCCCCTCCAGCTCCACATGGGCGATAAAACGGTTGGGCCGGGCAAGAAAGCTGCCCTTGCAGATCTTCTCATAGTGCATAAAGCGTCTCCTCTCCAAAAGGGATAGCAAAAAAGACAAGCTCCGAAAGGAACTTGTCTTTTTTGTGTCGGCATTACCTATTTTCCCGGGCCGTCTCCAGCCAAGTATCTTCGGCGCAAGCGAGCTTAACTTCCGTGTTCGGGATGGGAACGGGTGGACCCTCGCTACAATCAACACCGACTATATTTTAGCCGCTGAAATGCGGTTAAAACCAATATAAAGTTTTTGGGGTTCCCATGGAGCGCCTGCTTGACGCTCCATGGGAATGGTGCGCCTTCGGGGATTCGAACCCAGGACCCACTGATTAAGAGTCAGTTGCTCTACCAACTGAGCTAAAGGCGCATGGGATAAAAATGGTGACCCGTGGGAGAATCGAACTCCCGTTTGCGGCGTGAGAGGCCGCCGTCTTAGCCGCTTGACCAACGGGCCGTAAGACGCGTCGCAATGGGTGTCGCCTGCGCCCTGAAAACCGAACAATGTAGAAGGTGTGTGTGGTGTGCAGGACAAGCAAGCCTGCATAAATCATCGTTTAAGGTCAAGCCCTCGGCTGATTAGTACCGGTCAGCTACATGCGTTACCGCACTTCCACCTCCGGCCTATCGACGATGTAGTCTACATCGAGCCTTACCTCATAAA
>DATMXU010000085.1:0-6294 GCA_035562355.1 Pseudoflavonifractor sp. | reverse complement strand
CCTCTGCGTGCTCCACGGCGAGGGGGTTGCCCAGGGGATGGCCGCCTACGTCAACGCCTCCTATGGCGTGCGGCTGGTCCGGGCCATCCCCTACGAGAGCGCGACGACGCTGGACACGCTTTTGGAGCAGGTGTCCCAGGCCGCCGGCGAGGAGGACCAGGGGGCCGGGGTCCTGCTGATGACCGACCTGGAGCCCCTGACTGAGCTGCACCGCCATCTGGCCGCCTCCGGCATCCGGGCCGAGACCGTCTCCTCCATCTCCCTGCCCCTTATGCTGGACCTGGCCGGAAAGGCCCTGCGGGGCGGTTTCTCCCTCCCCGCCCTGGCCGAGGCGGGGCGAAAGGCCCTCCCCGCTGCCTCGGGGACGGCCGACAGCGCACTGGGCTCCTCCTTCCTCACCCGCATCATCGACGAGATCCTCTCCACCTCCCTCACCTTTCTCAATCCCCGAAAGGCGGCGGAGACCCTGCTGCTGATCCTGAGCGGCACCCTGACCGAGCTGGAGCTGAGCTACTCCGACGAGATCGCCGTCAAATTCATCTTTCACTGCGCCCATATGCTGGAGCGGGTCATCCGGGGCGAGCCGCTGAAGTACGCCGGCCTGCGGGGCTTTGTCAACGCCCACGGCGCGCTGATGTTCCTGCTGGAGCGTCAGCTCGCCTATGCGGGCGAGGTCTTCGGCGTCACGCTCCCCTCCTGCGAGCTGGCCTACGTCGCGGAGATCTTCCTGCCTTTCACGTCCTGACGTGCCCCGGGATAGGGCATAAAAAGGGCTTGCCATCCGTTGATACCGGCGGCAAGCCCTTTTATCAGGTTCTATTAAAAAATTCCTCGATGACGGCGAGCACGCCGTCCTCCTGCACGGTGGGGGCAACGGCGTCGGCATGGGCTTTTACATAGTCGGAGGCGTTGCCCATAGCGACGCCCAGCCCCGCCGCGGAGAGGAGCTCCACATCGTTCTCCCCGTCCCCCACCGCCACCAGCTCCTCCCAGCGAAGACCCAGCCGCTCCAGAAGAGCGGCCGCGCCGGTGGCCTTGGTATGCCCCTCCTGGCAGATGTCGTACACGTCCTCGTCAAAGGCGGTGACATGGAGGCCAAGGGCGGGGTCCTGAAAGGCGGCCAGCTTGTCCGGCGGAAGGATGCCGAAGGCCGCGTAGGGCAGCCCCTCCAGATGCCGGGTGCGGTCGGTGCCGTCCCGGAGGGTGACCATGTCTCCGTTCACCTCCCGATAGAAGGGGCGGTAGACCTCGTCCCCCACGTACATATAGTAGCTCTCCGGGAAGGCGAATCCTACCGGGCAGCCCTCCCGGTCGGCCAGGGTGAGCACCGTATCGAACTGCTCCTGATTCATGGGGTGGTGAAAAAGCACCCGCCCATCCGCCGCCGCCACAAGGGCCCCGTTGATGCAGACATAGTAGTCGGGTACAAAGCCGCCCATGACCTCGCTCCGGCAGGCCTTCAGGGTGCGCCCGGTGGCGAGCACCACCGTCACGCCCCGCCGCCGCAAATCCTCCAGCGCTCCGGCCACCCGCGCGCTGGGCTGTTTCCGCTGGGCGCAGGTCAGGGTCCCGTCCACATCCACCAGGAGGGCCCGGTATGTTCTCTCTCTCGTCATAGTCACCTCTCGTCCAGTACGCTGTGGTCCCTGAGGGCGGTTTCCACAATGGGCTGCCACGCAGTGCCCGCCACGTTTTGGGCGGCCTTTTTGAGCCAGGCGTCGGCCCGTGCCCCTTCCCCCGTAAAGTGGCAGAGCTTGGCGAGGCGGTACTGGGTCACGCCCCGCTGGCCGCCTGACTGGGCCGCCTCCTGCCTCTCCAGCACGGGGATGAGGGAGACGTCCCTGTCTGCATAGATGTGGATGAGCAGCCGTGCGTCGGCCAGGATGTCCCTGAGTTTCTCGTCGGGCTCCCGCTCCAGAAGCGCCTCCAGCTTGGATAGATACTCCCGGCCGGCAGCGTACTCGCCCCGGGAGAGGTGAAAGCTCATGGCCTTTTGAAAATACTCCAGCCGTTCACCCGGCCTGAGGCGCATCTGTTCCAACCGCTTTTCGTCTGCCGCCACCGCCGAGGCGTCCCCGGCGCGGATATGCCCCTCCAATCGGAGGAGAACCAGGGTGGACCGGCGCAGCACCAGCGAGAGCCTGCGGCTCCCAAGCATGGCGAGATACCGATCCACATCCCCCCGGGCCAGGGTCCGGGCGAGCTCCTCCAGGGCCCCTCTCTGGGCCGTGCGGAGCAGCAGCAGGATCCCTAGTACCAGGGCAATCATCAGCGCCAGGTATAGGAAAGTGAGGTTATCCATGCACAGATTCTCCCCCTTATTATGGCAGAAATCCCGCCGGTCTCCCCCGGATAGGAAGGTCTAGGCCTTTTATCCCTCCGGCGGAAAACGGGTGACGGTGCTCCTTGTCGTCTCCAGCGCCTTGGCTGCCAGCTCGGCGGCCGTCAGCTCCAGCTGGAAGACCATCTCGGCATAGGCGGAATTGTTGGCCCCCGCCACAGTAACCCAGCCGGGGTGCTCCGCGCAGAGGATAGCGCTCTGGCGGAAGGGGCTGCCGCCGGTGAGGTCGCAGCAGAAGAGGAGGTCGGCCCCCTCACCGAAGGAGTCGGCCGCCGCCTTGAGAGCGGCGGTAAGGCTATCGAGATCGTCCTCCTCGTCGAAGTCCACGAAGGCTATCCCCTCGGTCTGCCCGGTGAGCATGGTCAGGCTGCGCCTGACCGCCGTGGCATACCCGCCGTGGCCGGTGATGATGACGTTTGCCATTGGTATCACTCCCCGCGAAAGGCTCCACCTTCCGCGGGGCCCCTCGCTTTTCAATTTCTTGGCGGCGGAAAATGAATTCCCGCCTGCCGCCGGGCCGCTTGGCCCGCCCCGCTCCCGCGGGGTTTATGCGAAAGGCTCCGCCTTCCGGGGGGCCCCTCGCTCTTTCAATTTCTTGGCGGCGGAACATGAATGCCCGCCTGCCGCCGGGCCGCTTGGCCCGCCCCGCTGTCGCGGGCTTATATTCGGGAAGGCCCCTGCCCAGTTGGGCAGGGGCCTTCCCGCGTTCCCTATTTTATTATATCAGTTATCGCACGCGCGCACAAGACGGGTATAGTCGGCATAGACCTGGTGCATGTAGTCGGGGGGGCACTCGGTCACGTTGGGGGAGACGAAGATGAACATCTTGTGCCCCTTCTGCTCCAGAAGCAGGGCGGTCTCGGAGGCCAGGGACTGCGTGATGGTCATGACGGCGGTGGTGCTGGAGGCGCCCACCTTCTGGGGGTAGCCGGGGATCTCCACCAGGGCGTCCTCCAGGGGGCAGCAGTTGTCGATGAGGATATCGGCCACGTCGCCCAGCTTGTTGCCGGAGGAGTGGGTGGCTTTTGCCGAGCGGTAGTTCTCACCGCTGGTGACGGCGACGACCTTCAGTCCGTGCTCCTTGGCGTACATGGCGGCCTCGATGGGGGCCGCGTTCAGGCCGCCGTGGGAGTAGACGATCATGACCTCTCCCTCCTGGAGGTTATAGCTCTGCAGGAAGTTGGCGATATAGCCCTCCTGCCGCTCGATCCAGAGGAGCTCCCGGGCGCCGCCGCCGCGGATGACGTTATTCCACATCAGGCGGGGGTCCATCAGGGGGTGCCAGCCCACCACGCCGCCGTAGCGGGGAAACATATCCTGGATGGGGAGGACCGAGTGGCCCGAGCCGAAGAGGTGGACCAGCTTGCCCGAGGCGATGGTCTCGGCGCAGAGCGCCGCGGCCTTCTTGATGTTCTCAGCCTGGGTCTCGTCGATCTTGGTCATGATCTCGCTCATTTTGGAGATATAGTGCAGATTGCTCATTTGGGTTCAGATTCCTTTCACGCTGTTATTATTTCTTCTGTCCGTCCGCCGCCCGCTCTCCTTTACGCGTACACGCCGGTGAGGTAGCCCAGGCCCGTAAGGATCAGGGCCAGGACAAGGATCAGGCCCATGACGGCCAGGGGGGACCACTTCTTCTTGGCATAGAGCCTGTAGATACCCAGGGTCAGCAGCAGGGGCAGGAGCTTGGGGAAGATGTTGTTAATGAGGGTGTCGAGGTCGATAGCAGCTGCCTCGCCGCCGGGCGGGGTGATCATGACGGGCACATAGACCGACACATAGGAGGCGGTGAGGCCGCCCACCACGATCAGGCCCAGCACCGTCATGGCCGCGGTGATCTTATCGAGGGACCCGGAGGACATGAACTTGTGCACGCCCTCGATGCCCGACTTATAGCCCAGTTTCCACACGCTCCAGCTCAGGATGGCGGTGAGGATCGGGTAGCCGATCATGTAGATCATGGGTCCGACATAGTTGAACACGCCGCCCATATTGGTAATGGTCATGCAGATGGTGATGAGCAGGGGGATGATGGTGGCCACCCAGAGGGAGTCGCCGATGGCGCTGGTGGGCCCGATGAGGGCCACCTTGACTGCAGAGGCCACCTCGCCGGTGATCTGCTTGTTGGCGACGGCCTCCTCCATGCCGCACAGGATGCCGGGGGCAATGGCGCCCAGCTGCTGCTCGGTGTTAAAGAGGGTGATGCTGCGGGCATAGGCGTCGAGCCGAGCCTCTTTGTCGTCCTTGTAGAGCTCTTCGATGACGGGGGTGAGGGTATGGGCGGTGGCGTTGCCGAGCAGGTTCTCGCCCTGCTGGGAGGAGCCGTGCCAGAAGAACCAGATGAGCCAGGATTTTTTCAGCGCCTGTGCGCTCAATTTCTTCTCAGCCATGGTTATACCGCCTCCTTCTTCTTATCGATCGCAACCACGGCGGTGTAGTAGACAACGGCTGCGCAGATGGCCAGAATGGCCACCGCCATAGTGTTAAGGGCGAAATAGGTCACCAGCATAAAGCCAATCAGGAAGATGCAGAACTGCCACCCCTTCTTCATCAGGAAAGAGAGGAGGATGCCCATTCCCAAGGCGGCCATCATCCCGCCGAAGGTGGTCAGGGTGGTGATGAGCCAGCCGGGCATCACGTCGGCGATGTTAAAGCCGGTCTGGCTGCCCACCACGGCGGTGGTCACCAGAATCGCCATAGCGGGGATAAAGCGGCAGAGGAAACCGATGAGGTTGCCGAAACCCGCGTTGGCCAGAGCGATGAGCTTGGGGTTGCCCTCCTGGGTGCCCTTCATGGCCACACGGTTGACGATGAGGTCCAGCGCGTAGGTGAGGTTCCACATGGCGACGCCGATGGCCCCGCCCACGGTGGAGAAGATCCACATGGAGGCGATGGTGGCCTCGGTGGAGGCGCCCGCATTGAGGGCCATGGCGCAGGCCACGCCGATGTAGGTCGCGTAGGACAGGTCCCAGCCCACGGCGCCGCCTGGGGTCACGGAGCCCAGGTTGGCCAGCTGGAGCAGGAGGCCCAGGGTGATAGCCAGGGGCACGTTGCCCATGATGAGGCCCACCAGGAAGGAGGCCACCAGAGGACGGCCCAGGTTATACCAGCCGATGGTATTGCCGACTACCGAGCCAATGGAACCCAGGTAGACCAATACCGCGATCAGAATCGCTTGCCAGATTTGCATGACTTGTTCTCCTCCTCTTTTTTATTTTGCCGAGAAAACGCAGCGTAACACACTATTCCCTCGCGGGCGTCCCCGCGCTGAAACCGCTAGAAATGGGCCTTCAGCTCGGCCCAGGTGCGCTCCTTGTCCTGCGGGAGCGCCTGGCAGATAACCTTACCGCCGTCGGCGGCCACAGCCTCCAGGGCGTCGTAGTCGGCCTGGGTAAAGCTCAGCACCTGGCTGATGCCGATGCCACGCACACCATACTTGGCGTCGGGCTGCTTGGAGCAGTTTCCGATATTCACATGCTCGGCCTCCTTGATCTCCTCCCGGAGCTCGGCCAGGTTGCGGCAGAATCGGGTGATGACCAGCCGGGTGCCGTCAATGGGGTTTTTCATGAGCTCCTTCGCCTGGGCGGCGGTGACGATCTTGGGGCTGTACTGCGCCGGCACCCCCATGGTCATGATGGACTGCATCATGGGATTGGAGGCCAGCGCGTCGTCGATGGCGATGATCTCCTTCACGTTCAGAGTGACGCACCAGGCGGTCACAATCTGTCCATGGATGAGCCGGTCGTCTATACGCACATAGGTTTTTCCCATAGGTTTCCTTCCTTTCCGCGCTTGTCTCCGCGCAGCCTGCCTTTGATGAGGGCATCATATCACAGCCCCACAGGCAGGTCTATAGAATTCCATCGTTTTGATAATTTTTGTCGCAACCCGAAAATTTTTAGTCATGCTGCTGTAATGTGCGGTATTGAATTTCCATGCTTTCGGCCATTTTG
>DATMXU010000084.1:0-10125 GCA_035562355.1 Pseudoflavonifractor sp. | reverse complement strand
GTGGTATACTGAACACAGTAAAAGAGATAAAAAAGGAGGCAACTGAAATGACAAACACCTACACCTGGACTACTGCTAAGGGCGCAGCGATCGAGGCCACCATCACCGTAACCCACATCACCACCGAGACCGTCGACGCCGATGGGTACAAGGTAGACGTCAAGTGCGACCGCTGGCAGCGCACGGTTGACTCCATCACCGTAAACGGCAACGCCACTAAACTCCGGGAGCTGTGGAACGAAAAAGGAACTGCTTGCCTCCTCATCGACCGAATCGGCAAAGACCGCCTCCTGATTGTCATCCCCACCGACGTTGTCACCGCCATCTATGGCGAGGAGCGCGAGGTGACAGCTCGCAGAATAAAAGCAGCGCGCGCCGCCGATGCGGAGTATACTGCCAGCTACAACAGGATTAAAAAGGCCATGGCCGAATAACAAGGAGGACTTTTAAATGATAATCAACGTATTTAAAACCCGCGACCAGTCTGCGATTGAGTTTGGTTTCCCGGCTCACTATCATTTTAATGAGCCTGCTACCACGGCATGGACGTGTGAAGTACAGATTTCTCTGCCGGACGGCTTTGAGGTTGCCGAGGCTGCCGATGGGAACAGTTACGTCTACTCTTCCACCGGTGAGCAGCACGAAATCGTGGAGCACTTTGCCCGGATATCTCTGGTCTCCGCGTCCGGGATCATCCCTATTGAGGAGGTCCCGGCATGACGCAAAAAGAGAGCTATACCTACGGGTATATCTATGGCTATCTCTCGGCGCTCCTCACCGCCCATGCGACCGAGTATGACCGCTCTGGATTTAAGACACAACAGGGAGCCATGTACCCCCGTCGCGCCTTTGCGCAAATCCACACGGCCGCTATGGACAAAGGGATCATTACTCAGGAGGTAACGCGCAAACTGGCCGCCCTCATCGACAATATCAACAGCATCGAGGAGGGACCGGAGCCCTGCCAGCCGCTTGATATGCAGGGCAGTTGGCAGATGGGATACTACCACGGCAATAGCGGTAAGCCTTACCCAGACAGCCCGGACGTGGCCGTCCTGCGTAAAGCAAAGGGCCTCACCCAAAAGCAGCTTGCCGAGATGGTTGGCTGCGACCAAGCAATAATAAGCAGAGCGGAAAGCGGCAAAGGCTCCGAGGAATGGCTCAAAAAGATTTTGGCCGCATTAAAATAGAAAAATGCCCGGAGCCTACCGCTTGGTAAGCTCCGGGCTATCTTTATACGTTATTATCTTCCCCGCTATCCGCCTTGTCCCGCATAGCCTCCAACATCTTTTTCAAGAATCCGGGCAGCGGCACACCCATAAGCCCAAGATTTTCGATGATCGAAAGGCCCTCATTGGCAATGAAGAATAGACATACCGCCGTGCGTACATAGGCAGCACCCAGCAGCTTGTCCAGCCAAACGCCGACTAATACCACAAGCAAAATCCCACCTTTGCGGAACAGCCCTTTCAGTCCCGCACGGCTCTCCAGTGCGCCGGTCTCGCTCTTGGGCGACCGCTTAAACACTCCGGCAACAACAAGCCCGGTCAGATAGTCCGCTGCCATGACGTAAACCAAAATCTGCAAGGCAACGTCCCACCCTCCAAACATATTAGCCAGGACGCTCCCGACGGCCGCCAGCCAGAACAAAACAGCGTCTTTCATGTGTACAATTTTCTCCACGTCACACAGCTCCTTTCAGCATGCCGGCACCGTCCATCATAGACAGCGTTTTAAGGTCCTGGGCCGTCAGGTTTAGCTTTCCGGTGCCGTCGCCCTTGATGACACCCACACCCATGGCCCGCTGTACAAGTCCCTGCGCCCATTTCGGCACCTCGGGGATGGTGGTGTAGACCTCGGGCTTTACGGCCTTTACAGCCTCGTCAATCATGGCCTGCGTCTCTTCTTTTGTCATGTCCTCTTTCACCAGTCTTTCTTTAAAATTCTCCCACGCCGATGCATCATTTACGAAAGGCGCGGGGCATATCTTGCCGGTCACATCATAGTGCCGGAGTACGTGATCCATGTCGATGCCGTACCGGGCCATGATATCCCTGGCCAGCTCCACGGTGCGGTCAATGGTCTCTTGGTCAAAGTACCAGTTCCCTGCCTTATCCTGGTGGCAGCACATCTCTATTCCGATGCTGTTGGCATTGCGGCAGGTGGGGTGCTTGTACTTGCCGTCGGAGCGCCCGCAGTGAGAGGCTACGCAGTTCTCGGGCACACTGCCCCAGATGTCCGCGCCGTCCTCGGCGTGACCTACAAAGTAATGGGCGGATGCTTTGATGCCCGGCGTGGTGCCATAGTAAGCGGCGTTTTGCATAGCATCACCGAGAGCTCCAACGTAGTGGATCACTAAGTACAAAACCGCCTGCACACGCCTGCCCTGGTAGTTGTCCAGGTGGCAGGGATAGCGCCAGTTGATCGTCATTACTGCGTCACCTCCGCGATAAATCCGGGGTACCCCTTCCCCGCCAGCTCGTCCCGTAGCCGCTCAGCGTTGGACTTGATACTAAAGGCCCCCACCTGCACCTTGTACAGCGTCTTAGGCTGCGCTTTGAGCCAGATGCACAGGTAGCTGTACACTGCCCGAGGCGGGATATCGCTTGACTTGACCTCCCAGCCATCCCCGCTCCCTTGCGAACTGCCGCCGCCGTCCCCATATACGGCGCTCTCAGCGCCCAGGCCGAGCAGCTCAGCCTGCAAGCCCTCCAGTGTGGCGGCATCCATGCCGTCGTTAGAGCAGTATGTAATAAGATTTCCAGGGCTGAGTGCAAGGGCCGTCCGGCCCCGTATGCCTCCGAGTTCGCCATCGCGGTCATACTGTAACCCGATCTCTCTGGTCATTGGACTGATGATCTCCAGGCCTGAGACGTAGTTGCGTCTCTCGGCTGCGGGCATGACCTCCATCTTGATATCTGGCCCAATATCCCAGGAGTAGCCCCAACAGCCCCAGGTCTCCTTTGCCAGCACTGTACCATCTACCTTTAGGTGGTGGGTGGGCCTGCCACCGCCAAAGAATCCAAAGTTGATAACAATGCTTGCCCCGGTGTCCTGCTTGACCTTAGATGCCAGCCGTCCATTACCGAGTACAACGGTCATGCGCTCGACACCGGCCAGCGGGATCACCTCGCTGTGCTTACTCATTCTGCGCCTCCCCCGCCTCCCCGGCCTTGGGCTCAGTCTCGGTCTCGGTCACAGGATCGGTCTCAGGGTCTGGGAGGTCGAACCTCACGGTGCGGTAAGACACCCCCAGGGTAAGTGACGAGGTTCCATCCTCCACATACCCTTGGGCCTCCGCGATCGGAAATATCTCATCCCAGGCGGCCTGCACGTCCTCCTGAGCATGGACAACGGACCCAGCATATTCCCACAGGCCATTGCTGGCGATGTCAGCACCGGCATTGACGGCCGCGTCAAGGGTCTTCTCCAATACGTTGCGGGTAAAGATAGCCTTGCGCATTTTCTTGGTGATTTCATCGGGCAGTTTTACGGTGATTTGCATGTCATATCCCTCCAAATTTAATTGTAATGATGTACTGAGACGGCCCAATTTGCAGTGTCTCCCCTGGTGCGCCGGTCGCGCCGTTTTTAAGCGCGATACTGCGGATATCCTGGGCGGCGTCATGCTCCGCCATCTTGGCGGAGACAGCCTTGTCCACCATCTCCGCCTTGGTCTCCGCGCTGATAGCATCGCCGCGATCTATGAGATACCGCAGCAAGGCCTCGCGCTGCACAGCCTCGGTCTTGGCTGCCCAGTACCGGTCCCACAGCTCCTTACCAATTGCAAAGCTGCGCCTCTGCACAGTCTTTGCCCCGGTGTGCCGCAGCCGGTTGGCGGCAGTACAAGCAGCCTGTGGCAGCAGGGCGTTTCGCGCGCCGGAGCCGCGCCTACTCATGGCCCACGATGGCCGTATACTCATCCTCGGTGAGGAGGCCGCTGTCAACGCGGGTCCTGATGGCGTCCCCGGCCGCAGACACCTGCCGGGTATACTGGATCTGCATCGTGTCGGCAAAGGTCTCCCCTACCAGCTCCGCGTACTGCTCCAGTGTGATAAGGCCCTTCTGCAAGGCTACGATTGCGGGCTGCTTGGCCGCCATGAGCTGGTTCTCATAGTTTTTCTCAGCCACCTTTTTGCCGTTTTCGAGATCCTCCCGAATGGTATCAACCTCATTAGACATCTTTTTTACCTCCGTTTTTATTGTTAAGCAAGGATCGTTTCCGCTCCCTATAGACACGCTGATACCCTCGGTTTCTGGAGCGCTCACGCTCCGCGTATACAGGATCGGCTTTCATGCGCTCCTTGCGTCTCTCGGCATACCTTTTGTCACAGATACGCTTGGTCTCCCGCTTTGCATCCTGCTGTGCATCAAAGCCTGGATATCGGCACCCGGCATCATAAGGGCAGTTCTCGCAGTCCCCGCCGCAGGGTGGCAGCACCTCTTTGGGGGCGTTCAGTCTCTTTACACCGGGGAGCATCCGTTCCAGGGACGGGTTGTATTTCTCACGGTACAACCGATTCAGGCGATCCCGATTCTTAGCCGCGTACTCTCGGTAGTAGGCATTGACGGCGTCCTTGCTAAAGGCGGCCTTTGCATCGTTCAGTCGCGCGACGTGTTCAATTCCCCAATTCTGCGAGGAGGAGACAGCCAGTTTTCCAAACTGCGCTTTCGCATAAATAGTCTCAAGCTGCCCGCGGTAGTGCGGAGAGCCGAGGCACTTAGGGGCAAGTGGGCAAGGCCGATCTTCTCCGTAAACCCTGAACATGCCATTGCATTTCTCGGCGGGTTTTTGGCATATCCAGCGCCCCGCGTAGTGCTTTTCGGCCCCCGTCATTCCGGCACCTCACGGCGGTCCGTGCACCTGGATGCACGGAGCTTGCCGCGCTGCTCTCGCTGCTCATAAATCCCCAGCCTGCGCGCCAACTCCGTGAGGAGCGGGGCGGTCAGGGTGTTCGGTCCGGTAAGCCCCACGTCGTAGGAGAAGTCCACGCCAATCAATGGCGAGGCGGCCCCACCGATCGCAACGTCGGCAAGCCAGAGGAGCGCCGGGTTGGGCAGGGGTGCCGGGTCAAAGCCGTACCCCTCATTTTGAGGCGGGTATCCGTACAGCTCCCGGCAGCGCGCGGACAGCTTGTAAGACAGCGCGGCTCGGCACTGATGGTTGATTTCCCGGTAAGTGACCAGCCGCATAAAATCGTCGTATGGGACGGACACGCTACCCACTGTCCTCACCTCCCCACGGGTTGATATGCGTGATGGGTCTCAACGCCGCCTCACGCGCTGCAGCCTCGGCGGCCTCATAGTCGATCACCCTGCGGCCAAGATCTTGCCCTACGCTGTATTGCATGTAATAGCCGATGTACCAAGACTGCTGTGCAAGCCAATTCAGCAGTTCGGCCGTCGTGCAGGCGCGTACTCCTTCCTCGACGGTGCTTACTCCCTTATTTGCTTGGCACCACAGCCTAAACTCCTCTACTTGCGCGCGGGAGCCCTCGTTGTCCTCTTGCGCGCGCAAGAGGATTTGATAATCGGCGTCGCTGATGGTGACCGTCTCGGGCGGCGTATATACCGGGTCGGAGTAGGTCATGCCCTTTTGGGCCAGAGCCGCCTCAAACTCCTCGTCGGCCTGCTCCAGGGCCACACCGACGGCAACCAGCAACCCGTCAATACTAAGCGGCGCATCGAGAGGGATCGTCTTTGCGACAAGCACGTCCTTGCCCTCTGTCGCCGCGGGGAAATAGTCTATCTCCACGTATAGGGAGACGGCGTACGTCCGCCCCTGCTCCTCAAACTCTCCGGTCTCAATATCGCATGAGGGCGGCAGCTCCAGGCAGGGTCCTTGCGGGTCAATGCCATAGCCGCCCCGCAACCCGAGCCGTACCACTGCGGATAAGGTGGGCTCTCCGGGGATGCGAAATCCAGAATCCTCCCAATCCGTCACCGGAAGGCTGGGATAGTTGCGCAGTATCCAACGCACTGTATATCCGTCGTTGTTGCCGCCGTACCCACTCCAGATCTCCCCCCGCCACCGCCCATTGATGGCTCTGATGTCGACCGCTGCGCTCTGGTGTATGTACTTGGCGCAAGCCGTCAGACGCGCCCAGGCTCCATAATAGCGCTCCTCGGGGTCCATAAACGGGTAGTCAGCCATCCGGGCCACCTCCCCGGTAGCCGAGGCCATAGGCAACGGCACGGTGCCATAGGGCCAACTTGGTCTTTGCGGACGCGGTGGAGATGTTAAGCTCCTGCGCCCCCTCGGCCATAGTCTTGACTTGGCCGAGCTCTACGAGCTGAGCCAGCCGACGCGCTACGGGGTCCGCCCTGGCCAGATACCGCAAGGCCCACTCTACCGCCTCCACCCGCGCCGCGAGTTTGTCCGGGCTGCGGGTGAGCACCCACTCCGCTCCCGGAGCAGTGCGGCCGGCGCGGTAGGCGGATGCAGCGGATCGCTGGGCGGCCTCCCTGGAGATGCGCAGATACCCGGAGACGGTCAGCCCCACGTCGCGCTCCCACACAGCCCGATCAGGCAGCCAGTTGAGCGGATCGCTCCGCCGGGGTTTGCGGCGCTTGAGCCAGCGCCTGGAGTCGTGGCGGGCCGCCCTAATCCTGTCCATTGGCATCCCCCCTTTCCCGGTGCTCGTAGTCCTTCAACTCGGCGACGCCCATTGTGGTCCAGAGATCATTCGGCGCGGGCTTGGGGACTATGTTAGGGTCGACGGCCCAGCCATGCGTAAAGGGGTACGGGTCGTCGGGGTCCGGGTCGGTGATGATGATCTTCCCGTTAGCGTCGCGGGTGATCGACCCTTTGACAAAGGCATAGTCGAGTTTTGCAGTTAATGGGTATTGGTCGCCATCCGGTACCGTGTGGCCGCCGCCGATCTCGGACGGGTATTTACCCCTGTACGTGTCCTTCCGGGCGAGGCTGGCGTGGTCGACACCGTGGCGCAGCTCCGGGTGGACGAGGTGATCTCGGACATAATCGTTGACTTCCTTCCGGACGTCAACGCCGGCGGGCACCTCCAGCCGGCCGATCTCCCGATCGTCCCAATCCCTAAAGATGATGATCGCTGTATCTTGCTTTTTTGCAGGGCTAAAGTCCATGTTGGCCTCCTCCTCCTGCCGTATCGTGGGCGCGGCATTGGTCCGCGCGTGGTAAATATGTTGTACCTACCCATATACTCACGGGACTATCTCTCAGGCGGGGTCGTGGCCGATTCCCGCCCCCAGGCACTTCCATTCAAGCGATTTTATGCGGGGCTATTCTCGCCCCACAACGCACCCGCCGGATTCCGCGGGCTGTACCCTACTCACTTCGTGCGCTCTTCAGCGCCTTATCTTCCCTCCGCTCTCACGGGGTAGCTTTCGGTAGTCTCTACACCTTCCGCCCGATCGGGCGGCTTGGCACGGTATTATGCAGGGGCTTGCGCCCCGTGGGCCAACCAGCTCGTCACTGGTCCCCGGCGTCTCTTAGTCAGCCGATTCGCGCCCGTCTGAAAACGGGCCTTATTTACGCTGATACCGTTAGCCGCTTGCGCGACACCCGCATGATCCTGGCGGTTCACCTGGTTTACCTGCTCTTGGGTTTGTTGGTTAAAAGCAGGGCAGAGGGGATTCAGTGCCGAATCGTTGGAATTTCATCATGATAAATTCATCCTTTCATCCTTTCTTTTTTTTGCACATTTTGATATTTACATGCCGCGCCCACGATACGGCAGGATGATTATTCGACGTCGGTCACAATTGTGATGGTCTGGCCAGGCCCGCCGCCGGTCTTTGCGACGCCGTCGGCCTCGCCCTCG
The DNA here is from genome assembly GCA_035562355.1 of Pseudoflavonifractor sp. Lineage (GTDB taxonomy): Bacteria > Bacillota > Clostridia > Oscillospirales > Oscillospiraceae > Pseudoflavonifractor. The sequence continues at coordinate 2,323 of DATMXU010000084.1, read as the reverse complement.
GCGGAGATCACCGTCTCCACGCGCCGCATAACGGCGGCATACCCATTGCCGCCCCTCTGCGCCACCAGGATGGCGTAAGTGTTGTTGATCGGTACAACCCGGCAGTAGTTGTCAAAGCTCCCGTGGCCCACGGCGGGGCCGCCCTCGGGTCCACGCGCGGACAGATCCACCAGCATGGACTTTGCAACGCCGTCGGCGCTGTAGGAGAGCGTCAGGCCCTCCTTGGTGGCAAAGACGGAGGCCAGCCCCACGTTGACGTCGTAGTCGGTACCCTCGGCGGCATACCAGCAGGGCAGCGCGCCGAACTCGGTGGCCCGCCAGATCTCACAGGCCAGGGCCGTCTTAACCACCTTGCCCGTGGCGTCCACCCTGGCGAGGCCGTTGACAGCGGCAAACAGGCCGCTCCCCAGGCTCGTGAGGGACACGCAGGGCAGGGACCCCAGGTACACGCATTTGCCCGTCCAGCGAACGGCTGGGCCGCCCTGGGGCACGTCCAGGACGGCCAGCCCCACCGGCTCATTGTGGGCATGGAAGTAGCTGGCCACCGCAACCGAGTCGCCCAGGGCGGTCAGCGCCCACCCCCGGGCATACTCGTCATCGTCGTACTCGGCCGCCAGGGGGCAGTCCCCCGCCACCGTGGCCGACGTGGTCCCGAGGGTGATCGCCGTGTAGTGGGCTTTGCCCTCGGGCTGTCTCACGCCGCCGGCGAGCATGCGCGCGCCGTCAAGGGCGGCCGCGGTGATGTTGATCGGGTCCTCCACGTCCCACACGTCCGTGTAAGCAAGCTCCGCGGCCCGGTCGGCCAGCTTGACCGCCGCCACCTGCCCGGCCGCATCTGCGTTGTATAGGACAGCCGCCAGCGTGTCGGAGAGCCCCACCACCACGGCCCTCTCCAGCGGCTCATCCACAAGCTGAAGGGTATTTCCCAGCATAAGCTCCCCGTCGTGCTTGATGATCTTGAACCAGGTGCTGCCCTCCCGAGTGAACACCACACCAACACGGCCGCCACCCAGGGGGGCGGTGTCCAAAATGGACACACCCTCCAGGGCAAAGCGCAGCTCGTCCACCCGCTCCAGCTCATGCACGATCTTGATAAACTCGCCCCGGTACACATTGCCGGCGGCTGAAACCTTCGCGGGCCGGGCCTGTCCCTTCAGATCGAATGGCGGGATGCTCAGGTGGCCGGCGCTTATCTCCATGGCGGGGGATCGATCCGGGAAAGCGATATTAAGCGCCACAGTCGATCACCTCCATGGTGCAGGGGCCGACGAATGTATTTTGCTGCGTGCCATCCTCGCGGATCAGTGTCATGCACCATTTGTAACGGCCCGGCGGGAGCAGTTGGGACTCCTCTGCGGAGAGAGTCATCATAAGCGCGTCTCCCTCGAAATCGGAATACAAAAAGTCCCTACGCAGGATCTCCACTCCGCCTTTATCAATCGTGAACCTAAACTTATCAGCCGGAAGGAACTCCCCGCCGATGATCCGGAACAGCAGCGGGATACCATAGTCGCCACTGTGCATCGTTATGTGGCTGCCGCTCACAGTTATCATAGTTATCCACCCGGCGTTGCCGCCTGGATCAGGTCGGCGTACTCTTCCTCCGACAGCCTCCCCACCGCGTGGGATGTGTCGATCCGCACGGCCAGCGCCTCGGTGCTGCGCCCGATGCGCTTGTAAGCGGCAATCAACGTCATGTATACCTCGCAAAGCTGGCTCATAGTGCACCTCCAATCCCAAGCTCCAGCAGGCTTGTCCTATACTCCAGTTCCGTCATCATATCCAGCATGATCTCCTCGGTGGTCAGCTGGGGCGTGGGACGCTCCGGCTCCGCGGGAGCCGCGAACGTTCCCGCCTCCGCGTCATAGATCCACCCAGCAGTCACCTCATCCGGGGCCTCTCGGCACTGTGCCGCGAACGCCTCCCCATACCACTGATCTACCGGGTGGGCGTAGTCGGGTATGATCTCCTGCACGATCCCACTTGCTACTCTCACGGTCTTCATGTTGCCGACCTCCTGGCATAAATGTAAACAGCTCCAGCTTTACCAGCACCATTTCTAGATGATATGGGTAGACCTGATTGATTTTCGTATGCAAGGCCACCACCACCACATCCTGGGGCAGTAGCGTCTCCACCTCTTACACCATTGGTTATGCTTGCAGCACCTCCACCAAGCCCACTTATTGGATCAAGCCCAGGCGGGAAAATAAAACTATTTGACGTGCCATATTCGTAGCAAATCGCTCCACCACCAGCTCCTAACCTCTGCACACAAGCAAATGGATCAAAGCACTCATTTGGATATCCAACCATTCCAAAT
>DATMXU010000083.1:0-4831 GCA_035562355.1 Pseudoflavonifractor sp. | reverse complement strand
GCCCTCGCCCCCGTCAGCGGCGACGTGAGCTTTGTCACCGCCCAGGAGCTGGAGGACAGGTATCCCGGCCTCACGCCCAAGGAGCGGGAGGACGCCTGGGTGAAGGAGCACCCCACCACCTTCCTCATGGGCATCGGCGGCCCCCTCACCTCGGGAAAGCCGCACGACGGGCGGGCCCCCGACTATGACGACTGGACCCTGAACGGAGACATCCTCCTCTGGAACCCGGTTTTAGAGCGGGCCTTTGAGATCTCCTCCATGGGCATCCGGGTCTCGCCCGAGGTCTTGGACCGCCAGCTCACCGCCGCCGGGTGCGACGACCGCCGCTCCCTCTCCTTCCATAAGCTCCTCCTGGAGGACAAGCTGCCCCTCACCATCGGCGGCGGCATCGGCCAGTCCCGCCTGTGCATGCTCCTCCTGGGCAAAGCGCATATCGGCGAGGTCCAGGCCAGCGTCTGGGACGACGAGACCATCGAAACCTGCCGCGCAGCCGGGGTCATCCTGCTGTAATTTTTATAAAGCGACCAAAAGCGAGGGACACGGCCACGGGGCCGTGTCCCTCCTTTTTCACGTCCCTCCCTACCCGACAATCAAAGGCAAAAGAACGCAGTCTCAGCAATGTTCACTTTCCATGTTTACGGTATAATAAATTTAGAAATTGAGATGATAGGGGCGTTGTACCAATGCAGTACGGCCATTTTGACAACGAGCGGCGGGAGTACGTCGTCGACCGGGCAGATGTGCCCGTCTCCTGGACCAATTACCTGGGGGTGGAGGACCTCTGTGCCGTGGTGAACCACACTGCCGGCGGTTACCTCTTCTATAAGAGTCCCGAATATCACCGCATCACCCGGTTCCGCCCCAACGGAGTGCCCATGGACCGGCCCGGGCATTATGTCTACCTCCGGGACGACGACACCGGCGAGTTCTGGACCGTCTCCTGGCAGCCCCGCGGGGGCGATCTCAAGGACTACCGCTGCCGCCACGGCCTCTCCTACTCGGTCTATGAGTGCACCCGCGGCGGCATTGACGCCAGCCAGGCCCTCTTTATTCCGCGGGGAGAGAACGTGGAGCTCTGGGACGTAAAGCTGGAGAACAAATCTAATACCAGACGTAATTTAAGTCTCTATTCCTACGCGGAGTTTTCTTTCCATCAGATCCCCATCGACAACCAGAATTTCCAGATGTCCCTCTACTGCGCGGGCAGCGACTATGCCGACGGCATCATCGACTACGACCTCTTCTACGAGCACGCGCACCAGTATATGGCCGCCTCCTTCGCCCCCGACGGGTTCGACTGCCTGCGGGATACCTTCCTGGGCCCCTACCGCACCGAGACCGACCCTATCGCGGTGGAGCGGGGGGCCTGCTCCGGCAGCTTTGAGAAGGGCGGCAACCACTGCGCCGTCCTCCAAAAGAGGCTGACCCTGGCCCCCGGCGAGACCGCGCGCCTCATCTGGATGCTGGGCGAGGGGGACCGGGAGGAAGGGCGCCGCGTCCGGGCCAAATACAGCGCCCCCGCCGCTGTGGACGCCGCCTTCCGCGACCTTGCCGAGTTCTGGAGCGAAAAATTATGTAAACTTCAAGTCCACACTCCAAACGCCGACATGGACACCATGCTCAACACCTGGACCCTCTATCAGAGCGAGGTCAACGTCATGTTCTCCCGGTTTGCCTCCTTCATCGAGGTGGGCGGGCGCACCGGCCTTGGGTACCGGGACACGGCCCAGGACGCCATGACCATCCCCCACTCCAACCCCGCCGGCTGCAGAAAGCGCATTTTACAGCTCATGCAGGGCCTGGTGAGCAAGGGATACGGACTCCACCTCTTCGACCCCGCCTGGTTTGAGCCGAAGAAAGAGGAGCTGCCCTACAAGTCCCCCACCGTCATCCCCACCCGCTCGACGGCGGACATCGTCCACGGGATGGAGGACGCCTGCGCCGACGACGCGCTGTGGCTGGTGGCCGCCGTCACCGAGTATATCAAGGAGACCGGGGACTTCGCCCTGGCCGAGCTGGTGACTCCCTATGCCGACGGCGGCGAGGGCACGGTGTACGAACACCTGATGCGCATTTTGGATTTTTCTAACCAGCAGGTAGGCGTCACCGGTATCTGCAAGGGCCTCCGGGCCGACTGGAACGACTGCCTGAACCTGGGCGGCGGTGAGAGCGCCATGGTGTCCTTCCTCCACCACTGGACCCTGGGCCACTTTGTGGAGCTGGCCCGGAGGCTGGACCGCACCGGGGACGCCGAACACTACGCCGCCATGCGCAAACACGTGGGCGAGGTCTGTGAGCGGGAGCTGTGGGATGGGAAGTGGTACCTCCGCGGCATCACCGCCGACGGGCGGAAGATCGGCGTACAGACCGACAGAGAGGGCCGGGTCCACATGGAGTCCAATACCTGGGCCGTCCTCTCCGGCGCCGCACCCTACGACCGTGGAGTCGCCGCCATGGACGCGGTGGATGAGTACCTCTACACCGAGTGGGGATTGATGCTCAACGCCCCCAGCTATACCGCGCCCGACGACGCCATCGGCTTTATCACCCGGGTCTACCCGGGCATCAAGGAAAACGGAGCCATCTTCTCCCACCCCAACCCCTGGGCCTGGTGCGCCGAGGCCATGCTGGGCCGGGGAGAGCGGGCCATGAAATTCTATGACAGTCTCTGCCCCGCCCGGCAGAACGATAAGATTGAGATCCGCCAGAGCGAGCCCTACTCCTACTGCCAGTTCATCATGGGCGCCGAGCATACCGCCTTCGGCCGTGCCCGGCACCCCTTTATGACGGGCTCGGGCGGATGGAGCTATTTCGCCGCCACCCGGTACATCCTGGGCGTCCGGCCCGGGTATGACGGCCTGGAGGTCGACCCCTGCATCCCCGGGAATTGGCGGGAGTTCGAGGTCACGCGGGTCTGGCGGGGGGCCACTTACCGCATCACGGTGACCAACCCCAAAGGGGTGGAGAAGGGGGTCGCCTCGGTAACGTGCAACGGGGTACTCTGCTCCGGCCATATGGTGCCCGTCATGGCCTCCGGCAGCATAAACACCGTAGACGTGGTAATGGGATGAATTTGCCCTTCCCCATACGGGATGGTTTCAGCAGGTTAGTGACCCGTTTCCTGTGAAACGGAAAGGAGACGTTCTATATGATCAAATTTGGTACCGGCGGCTGGCGGGCCGTCATCGGGGACGGATTCACCCGGGCCAACGTGCAGCTCCTCATGGCGGGGCTGGCCCACAAAATGAAGGACGAGGGGGTGGCCGACCGGGGTTTCATCATCGGGTACGACCGGCGTTTCCTCTCCGAGGAGGCGGCCCACTGGTGCGCCGAGGTGATGGCCGGAGCGGGCATCCACACCCTCATCATCAACCGTGAGGCACCCACCCCCCTCATCATGTTCTCCGTGAAGTACTACAGTATGGCCTATGGCATCGCCGTTACGGCCAGCCACAACCCCGCCATCTACAACGGCGTCAAGGTCTTCACCGCCGGGGGCCGGGACGCGGACGAGGTGACCACACAGAGCCTGGAGGAGTATATTGCTTTGGTGGAGGAGCCCGTCGCCTCCCTCCCCTTCGAGGACGGCATTCGCACCGGCGTCATCGAACTCATCAACCCCATGAATACCTACGTGGACTCCATCATCCGCGCCATCAATATGGACGCCATCCGCTCCCGGGGCCTCAAGGTGGTGCTGGACCCCATGTTCGGCGTCTCCAAGACCGCGCTGCAGACCATCCTTATTACCGCCCGGTGCGACGTGGACATCATCCACGAGCGGCGGGACGCCCTCTTCGGCGGCCGCCTGCCCGCCCCCAACATCAAGACCCTGTCGAGCCTCCAGGACTTCGTGGAGGAGAACCACTGCGATATCGGCATCGCCACCGACGGGGACGCTGACCGCCTAGGCGTCATCGACGACGAGTGCGAGTTTCTCCACCCCAATAAGATTTTGGTGCTGCTGTACTACTACCTGCTCAAGTACAGGGGCTGGCACGGTCCGGCTGTGCGCAACATCGCCACCACCCACCTGCTGGACGCCATCGCCGCCGACTTTGGCGAGACCTGCTACGAGGTGCCCGTGGGCTTTAAGCACATCTCCGGAAAGATGGCCGAGACCGGGGCCGTCATCGGCGGGGAGAGCTCCGGGGGGCTCACCGTCCGGGGTCACATCCAGGGGAAGGACGGCATCTACGCCGCGGCCCTGCTCGTGGAGATGATCGCCACCACGGGCCGGAAACTGAGCGAGATCTACCGGGAGATCACCGATCAATACGGGAAATTTGAGATGGAGGAGCGGGACTACAAGTTCTCCCAGGCAGAGAAGGAGCGCATCGGCAAGCTGCTGATGACCGATAAGCTGCTGCCTGAGTTTCCCTATGAGGTGGAGAAGGTCTCCTACGCCGACGGCTGCAAGGTCTACTTCAAGGGAAACGGCTGGGTCATCTGCCGTTTCTCGGGCACCGAGCCGCTGCTGCGCATCTTCTGCGAGATGGAGAGCATGGACGAGGCGAGGAAGTGCGTCGGGCAGATGGAGGCGTTTTTGAAATTAAGGGGGTAAGCGCGCAGAGCGGCATTCTTGACGCGCCGCCCTGGCGAGGGTACAATAGAGAAAAGTTCACAAGGAAGGGGCCCTTGCTATGCTGTTCTCTCACTACGACCGCTATCAATACGCCGTCAACCCCCTGGTGGAGGTCATCTGTCAGCTGCGTTTCCCCGCCATTCTCTCCATCGGGGCAAAGGAGCCCGCCGAATTCCAGGAGGCGGTGCGCCGGGAGTTCCCCCGCTACGCCGCCAATCAGGAGGTCCCCGCCCCCACGGTGAAGGG
>DATMXU010000082.1:0-14170 GCA_035562355.1 Pseudoflavonifractor sp. | reverse complement strand
GTGTCAAGTTTTTTACCCGCCCCAATATGTTGGGCCTGTACCCTCCATATGCCCCAAACACAAAAACCGGGCGCACCCGTTGGGTGCGCCCGGTTCAGTCTCAGTCTGTCGAAAGGTTTTATGGACAGCCGACGTTTCTTTTCCTCTTTACTCCCCGTCAACCTCCAGATCATAGGCGGGGCGCTGGGAGACGTTGGCCGCGTTGGCGGCGGCGCGAAACTTCCCCCGGGACTCCTTCACCTCGCCCAGGGCCTCGCCGATCGCCTCCTCGGTGCGGCGCAGGGCATCCTCACAGTAGTCGTTGGCACTCTTGCGCAGCTCGCGGCTGCGCTCGTCAGCCTGGCGGATGATCTCGTTGGCCTTTTGCCTGGCCTGGAGCAGCAGCTCGTCCTGGGCCAGCATCTGGCGGGCCCGGTCCTCGGCCTGGCGGCGGATGCTCTCCCCCTCCTGCTTGGCGGAGGAGATGTAGTCGGCCCGGGCGGCGATCAGCTTTTTCGCCTCGGCCAGCTCCATGGGGAACTGTGCCTTGATATCATCCAGCAGATCAAGGGCCTTGTCCCGCTCAATAATACACTTCTCGCTGGAGAGGGGCACGTTTTTGGCCTCCTCGATCAAATCGTAGAGCATATCCAGAAGTTCTTCCACACCTGTCGCCATTACGCGTTCCTCCCGCTTTTTATCTTTTCTTCCACGTCCTTGATGATCTCTCTGGGCAGAAAATCCGTCAGGTCGGCGCCGTAGGACGCCAGCTCCTTGATGGCGCTGGAGCTTAAGTAGGTGTACTTGGCGCTGGCCGGCAGGAACATGGTGTCCAGCCTGGGGTTGAGCTTGCGGTTGATGAGGGCCATCTGGACCTCTTTTTCATAGTCGGACACGGCGCGCAGGCCCTTCACCACCGCGCAGGCCCGTTTCTCCCTGGCGTACTCGGCCAGCAGGCCGGTGGAGCAGTCCACCTCTACGTTGGGCAGCTGGCACACCACCCTGCGGATGAGCTCCACCCGCTCCTCCGGGGTGAAGAGGCCGTAGCTCTTCTCCCGGTTGCTCATCACGCAGACAATAAGCTTATCGAAACAGGCGGCCGCACGCTTGACGATGTTGAGGTGCCCCAGGGTGATGGGGTCAAAGCTGCCGGGGTAAATTGCCGTTCTCAATTGTCCTCACGCCTTCCGGCTATAAAGTGTGACCTTGATCTTGCCGTACCGGTACTCCCGGCCCTTTTCATAGGGGGCGGGCAGGTCAGGCAGCACCTGCTCCACGTCGCTTTCGCAGACCATTATACCATTTGCAGAAATAATGTCAATCTTCGCGGCGGTCTCCAGGGCCTTCTCCAGCAGCCCCTTGGCGTAGGGCGGGTCGAGAAAGACCAGATCGAACTTCTCCCGGCAGGTCGAGAGGAAGGCCAGGTAGTCGGTCTGATAGACCTTGCTCCTGTCCTCAAGGCCGCACAGGGCCAGGTTCTCCCGCGTCAGGGCAGCGGCGTCGGCGCGCAGGTCCACAAAGACGCAGGAGGCCGCGCCCCGGCTCAGGGCCTCGATGCCGAGCTGCCCCGTGCCGGCGAAGAGGTCCAGCACCCGGCGGCCCTCCACGTCGAACTGGACGGCGTTGAACAGGCCCTCCTTCACCCGGTCGGTGGTGGGGCGGGTCTCCATTCCCTCCAGCTCCTTCAGTTTCCTGCCGCGGGCAGAGCCGGTAATTACTCGCATGGCTCATTCTCCTTTGAAAAACTCGTATACCGCCTTGGCGGTGTTCTTTGGCACCGCCTCCTCCAGCTCAGCCAGGGTGGCGCCCTTGATATTCTTGACGCTTTTGAAGTACTTTAAAAGCTCCGCCCGGCGCTTTTCCCCCACGCCGGGTATCTTGTCCAGCACCGAGCCCTTGACCCGCTGGCTCTGCTGCTGGCGGTGGAACTCAATGGCGAAACGGTGGGTCTCCTCCTGGATCTGCCCGATGAGGGAGAAGACCGCCTGATTCTGCTGGATGCCGATCTCCAGCCCCTGGGGCGTCACCAAAGCGCGGGTGCGGTGGCGGTCGTCCTTCACCATGCCGAAGACCGGGATCGCGAGCCCCAGGTCCTCCAGCACCCCCACGGCTACCTTGGCGTGGTTCTCCCCGCCGTCGATGAGGAGCACGTCGGGCTTCTCGCCAAACTTCTCGTCCTCTTCCAGATAGCGGCGAAAGCGCCGGGTGAGCACCTGCTCCATGGCGGCGTAGTCGTCGGGCCCATCCATGTCTTTGAGCTTAAAACGGCGGTAGTCCCGCTTGAGCGGCCTGGCGTTGTGGTAGACCACCATGGAGGCCACGATGTCGTCGGCCCCCTGGTTTGAGATGTCGTAGCTCTCCATGCGCATGGGGGGAGCACTAAGGCCAAGCATCTTCTGGAGGAGCTCTAAGAGCTTGCTCTGCCGCTCCTCCTTGGTGGTCCAGCGCGCCACCTCCTCGGCGGCGTTGGTGTTGGCCAGCTTGATGAGATCCGCCTTCGCCCCCCGCTGGGGGGTGACGAAGGTAACCCGATGCCCCGAGCGCTCGGAGAGCATCCGGGTCAGGGGTACCTCATCCTCGATCTCACAGGGCAGTAAAATCTGCTTGGGCAGATGCCCCTTAGGCCCGTAGTACCGCTCCAGCAGAGCGGAGACCACCTCGGCCTGGTCCTCCTCCATGGGGGTCTCCATCAGGTCCCAGTCCTTGGCGGCCAGGTCCCCCTCCACGTAGTGGAGCACCACGAAACAGCTCTTGGCCGTCCCCCGGAAGAAACCCACCACGTCGGTGTCGGCCAGGTTCCCGGCCACCACCTTCTGCCGTTTCCCCAGCAGCTCGATGGCCCGGTAGCGGTCCCGCAGGGCGGCGGCCCGCTCAAAACGCAGCTCCTCCGCGGCCAGGGCCATCTCGGCGGTGAGCTCCTCCCCCACCTCCTTGAATTGCCCCTCCAGCAGACGGACAGCCTGGTCGATGGCCTCGCGGTAGCGGCTCTGGTCCATCTCGGCGCGGCAGTAGCCGTCGCACTGACCCATGTGGTAATTGAGACAGGGCCGCCCCTTGCCGGTGTCCCGGGGGAACTGGCGGTTGCAGGTGGGCAGGCGCAGGGCGGCGCGGAGCGCGTCGATGATCTCAAAGGTAGACCCACGTCCCCCATAGGGGCCGAAATAGCGGGCCCCATCCTCCTCCACCTTGTGTACCACAGTGAATCTGGGATACTCGGACTTTATGTCCAGGCGGATATAGGGGTAGCCCTTGTCGTCCTTGAGGACGATATTATACCTGGGCTGGTGCCGCTTGATGAGGGAGGACTCCAGAACCAACGCCTCGAACTCGCTGTCGGCCACGATCACGTCGAAGTGGTCGATCTGGCCCACCATGGCGCGGGTCTTCTCGGTATGGGAGGCCAGGTCCGCAAAGTACTGGGAGACCCGGTTCTTCAGGGCCTTGGCTTTGCCCACGTAGATGACCGTGTTGCTCTTGTCCTGCATGATATACACGCCCGGTTTCAGCGGCAGGGCGTGGGCTTTGTCTTTCAGTTCGTCAAAGGTCATGGCGGCGCTGGTTCCCCTCCCTGCTGTTATCTTATCCTTCCATGTATCAAAAAAGCGCCGCGGTGAGCGGCGCTTTTTCCTGCGGGTCGATTATTCGGAGAAGTTGGAAGCAATCAACTCCACAAGGGCATCAATGGCCTCCTTCTCATCCGGGCCGTCGGCGATGAGATTGATGGCAGTCCCTTTCACGATACCGAGGGAGAGCACACCCAGCAGGCTCTTCGCATTGACCCGGCGCTCGTCCTTCTCTACCCAAATGGAACTCTTGAACTCGTTGGCCTTTTGGATAAAGAACGTGGCCGGTCTCGCGTGCAGGCCGACCTGATTATTGACCACTGCCTCTTTCATATACATTAGCGTTTCCCCCTAAAAAGCTGCGTATAGAAACTCGCATACTTTATTTATAGAATACCAAATTTACGCGGGGCCGTCAATGACATTTTACACAATTTCCGCACACAAATTCCACTTCCCGGGTTATTTCAAGGCGCGGGCCTGCTCTGCGGAACACGCGGGTATTATGGCCGCGCCCTCCGGAGGAACCGGTTCCCTCGGATTCCCTCATGCCCTGCGGGGCGGACGGAGCGCTATTTCAATTTCACCACGGTAACGCCGTCTTCTCCCTCGCCGTAACGGCCTGGGCGGAAACTCTTGACATAGCGGCTGCGCTTGAGGTGCTGACGGACGGCCTGGCGCACTGCGCCGGTGCCCCGGCCATGGATGACGGTGACCGTCTCCAGCTTGCCCAGCATGGCGTTGTCGAGAAAGAGGTCCATGGCCCCCAGAGCCTCATCCACCGTCATGCCGCGCAGATCCACCTCGCTGGAGGCCGCGGCCCGGAGCGTTCGCTCGGCCCGCTGGATGATGCGATTGGCCTCTTTCTTGGTCTGCTGCTCCTCCACCACCCGGACCTCGTCCTGCTTGGCGGAAATTTTTAAAATACCGGCCTGGAGCTGGAGGGAACCGTCCTTGTTCACCGTGAGCACGCTGGCCCGGGTCCCCATTTTGACCAGCTCCACTGTGTCCCCCGCCACGGCGGGGCGGGTGGGAGGCGGCGCCTCCTCCTCGACCCCGCGGCCCAGCTTGTCCTCAGCCTCGTTCAGGCGGCGGCGCAGGGCGGAGCGCTCGTCGTTGACAGCCTGCCAGTCCTCCTCCTTGCGCTGGCGGCGGCGCATCTCATTGAGCTCCTGAAAGACCTTGTCCGTTTCGCTCCTGGCCTCGTCAAGGATGGAGCGGGCCTCTGCCCTCGCCCGCTCAGTGGCCTTCTCGCGCTCCTTCTCCAGCTTGTCCCGGTATTCTCTCGCCGTTTTGGCCGACTCCTCAATCTCGGCGCGGAGCTTGCGGGCCAGGTCCTTCTCCCGCTCCATGGCCTGGCGCTGCTGGTCGAGCTGGGTGAGCACGTCCTCAAAGCGGACGTTCTCGGCGTCCACCCGGTCGGCCGCCCTGTCAATGACTTCTCTGGGCAGGCCCAGCCGCTCGGAGATGGCGAAGGCGTTGCTCTTGCCCGGGATGCCCACCAGCAGGCGGTATGTGGGAGCCAGGGAGTCCACGTCGAACTCGCAGGAGGCGTTCTCCACTCCCGGCGTGGTCATGGCGTAGACCTTCAGCTCCGCATAGTGGGTGGTGGCGGCCACCAGCGCTCCCCGCTCCCGGGCGGTCTCGATGATGGCGGCGGCCAGGGCGGCCCCCTCCACCGGGTCGGTGCCCGCGCCCAACTCGTCGAAGAGGATGAGCGTGCGCTCGTCGGTCTCCTCCAAAATGCCCACAATATTGGTCATGTGAGAGGAGAAGGTGGACAGGTTCTGGGCAATGCTCTGCTCGTCCCCCACGTCGGCCAGCACGCGGTCAAAGACCACGACAGCGCTGTCGTCGGCCACCGGGATGTGGAGCCCGCACTGGGCCATAAGGGTGAGAAGCCCGATGGTCTTGATGGTCACCGTCTTGCCGCCGGTGTTGGGCCCGGTGATGACCAAGGTGTCGTACTCCCCGCCCAAAGCGAGGTCGTTGGCCACCGCCTTATCGGGGTCCAGGAGGGGGTGGCGGGCCCTGCGGAGGCAGAGTCCCCGGCGGGCGATCTTCGGCTCTGCCCCGCGCATCCGGTAGGAGAGCTTTGCCCGGGCAAAGATGCCGTCCAGCATGACCAGGAGAAAGTAGTTCTGGCTGATGTCCTCCTTGAAGGAGGCGCACTCGGCCGACAGCTCGGCCAGGATGCGCTCGATCTCCTTCTCCTCGGCGGCCTGGAGCTCCTTGAGCTCGTTGTTGGCCTTGACCACCCCCATAGGCTCAATAAAGAAGGTCCCCCCCGAAGAGGACACGTCGTGGACCAGACCGGGGACGTCGTTTTTATGCTCGCTCTTCACCGGCACCACGAAACGGTCGTTGCGCACGGTGATAATACTCTCCTGGAGGTAGCGGGACTGGTTGGAGGAGATGAGCTTATTGAGGATATCGCGCACCTTGCTGGCGGTGGAGCGGATATGGCGGCGGATAGAGGCAAGCTCGGGGCTCGCCGCATCGGAGATCTCGTCCTCCCCCACGATGCTGCCGGTGATCTTCTCCTCCAGAAAGCGGTTGGCCGTGAGGGAGGCGAAGAGGTGGTCGATACAGGTCTTGCCCCCCTCCCCGGCGGCGTACTCCCGGGCGGTGCGGGCGGAGCGGAGCACGGCGGCGATGTCCAATAGCTCCCTGGTACTGAGGGCTCCCCCCATATCGGCCCGCTGGAGGCTGGCCGCCACCGGCTTGATCCCCGCGAAGGAGGGAGAGCCCCGCAGCGCGGTCATATTCACCGCCGCCGTGGTCTCACTAAGCGCCCGGCGCACGTCGTCCTCGTCGGTCAGGGGACGCAGGGCCAGTGAGCGCTCCTTCCCCTCCTCGGTGACGGCCTGGTCGGCCAGCATGGCCAAGACCCTGGGCAGTTCCAGAGTCTTGATGGATTTTTCAAATAAGTCGGTCATAGCGGTTTCTCCCTAAAAACGAAAGGTATCAGTACGCCTATTTTCCCACAAAAGGACCGGTTTGACAAGGGCAGGGAAACGGAAAGCACCCCGCTCGGCTGAAACTGGGCGGGGCGCGGGCTTTATGGGAGCTTTAGTGATTTATAAAAGTCCAGCGTGCGGAACCCCCGCTCCAGTTGAGTGAGAAGGTAGACCTCACAGAGGTCGGCGAGACGGGCGAGGCCCGCGGCGTCGATGGGGATGGAGAAGAGACGCTTGGGGTCCCCATAGACCACGTGGCGCATGGCGGCCAGAGCGCTGGGCGTGAGGGGCATGGAGACCCCGTCCCCCACCTCGCCCCGGCAGGAGGCGCAGTGGAGCACCCCCTCGGAGATGTGAAACCGCGGCTCCTCCGGATTCTCCACGCCGCAGGCGGCGCAGGCGTCCAGCAGGGGTTCGTACCCCGTGAGGGACATCAGCTTGAGCTCGAAGACCGCCTTGACCAGCGCCTCGGGCTTTTGGAGCTGATCGAGGGCATAGAGGGAGTTGAGAATAAGGGAGAGAAAATCCTGGTCATTCCGGCCCTCCTCGGCCACCGTCTCCGCCACCTCGGCGAAGTAGGAGCCCAGCGCCAATTTCTCCACATCCTTTTTGAGACCCCAGAACTGCTCCAGGGACTCGGCCTCGTTGAGACTCCAGTAGTCCTTGTACTCGAAAAGGGTCATGTCCGACCAGACCAGGAGCTGGGCGGAGGCCGCAAGGCGGCTCCCCTTCCGGCGGCAGCCCTGGGCTTTCACCGTGCGCTTGCCTCCCTCACGGGTGAGGACGGTCAAAATCTTATCCGATTCCTTGTAGCTGACCTCCCGCAGGACGAGGCCCTGGGTCACAATGTGCACGATTTTTCAACACCCATCTATGTACGCGGCGGGGGCTTGCCCCCCGCCCTACGCGGTCCTATCCTGTTCAACGCTCCGCTCCTCTTCCCGGAGCAGACGATAAAGGGAATACGCCTCGGGCAGTCCCGTGGCCAGAAAAAACGCCCACATCCGTTCGCAGCTCATCGACAAGACCTCCCTTTCTCTCATAGGTTGGCTTGCGCGCGCGCGCTTTATAAGCGGTAATTTTTGCGCCTTTAAAATCTCATTCGTCTCGATATCCGAAGTTTTTGATCAAATTGGCGTTATCACGCCAGTTGTCCCATGAGACAAGTCTCATGGGAACCCTTTATTTTCATCTATCACCCGGCGGAAGTGAATTCCGCCGGGCTCCGCCGCATTTGCGGCGGCTCACTGCCGTTCGTAGAGAACTGGCATCGGTCGTCTTTGTATTCTCACTCGTCCCGATATCCGAAATTTTTAATCAAATTGGCGTTATCTCTCCAGTTCTCTTTCACCTTCACCCAGGTCTGGAGATAGCACTTGGTCCCCATAAACCGCTCTACGTCCTGGCGGGCCAAAGTGGAGATTTTTTTGAGCATGGCGCCCCCCTTGCCGATGATGATGCCCTTGTGGGACGCCTTCTCGCAGTAGATGGTGGCGTCCATATCGATGATGCCGTCCTCCCGCTCGGAAAATTTGGTCACCTCCACGGCGGTGCCGTGGGGGATCTCCTTGTCGAGGCAGAGGAGCAGCTTTTCCCGTACGATCTCAGCGCAGACCTGGCGCTCGGGCTGATCAGAGACCATATCGTCGGGGAACAGCTGAGGACCCTCTGGGAGGAAGGCGTCCAGCACGTCCAAGAGCTCCTCCAGCCCCTCGCCCCGCTTGGCAGAGATGGGGACGATGGCGTTAAATTCATGGGCTTCGCCATAGACCCGGATAACCTCCAAGAGCTCGTCCTTTTTTACGGTATCGATCTTATTGATGATTAAGACGGCGGGGACCCCCAGCTCCTTGATGCGGGCCACCAGCTCCTCCTCCGGCCCGCCCAGGCTGGGGATGGGCTCCACGAGGAGCATGACGGCGTCCACTTCGGACACGCTCTCCCGCACCACCTTCACCATATAGTCCCCCAGACGGGTGCGGGCCCTGTGGAGGCCGGGGGTATCCATGAAGATGAACTGGCTCTCCCCCCGGTTCAAAACCGCGCAGATGCGGTTGCGGGTGGTCTGGGGCTTGTTGGTAACGATAGCCACCTTGTCTCTCACCAGGGCGTTGGTAAGGGTGCTCTTGCCTACGTTGGGCCGGCCAACGATCGAGATCATACCTGATTTTTTGATGTTCAATATTTTTTACCTCGTATCCATAAAATAGCCAGGGGCAGGGAGGCCACGGCCGCAAGGATGGCCCAGGGGTGGTCCAGCAGCCCGCCCGAGAGGAGCCAGGGGCCGAAGACGACGGCCGCGACGCACACCGACGCAATGGCAAGCGCCAGCACCGCCCCCGCCGCCGCGTCCTTGGCGGCGCCGATCCGGGCATTGCGCTCCGGGGAGACCGCGTCGCAGAGGTTTTCAAGCGCGGTGTTGACAAGCTCGGCGGCAATGACCAGTCCAAAGCAGAGCAAAACCGCCGTCCAGCCTGGCCCGTCCAACTCTGCCAGGAACCCCAGGGCGGCAACATAGACCACCGCCGCCAAGTGGATCCGCAGATTTCGCTCGGTCCGCGCCGTGCGGGAAATCCCCCGGTAAGCGTACCGAAAGGAGCGCAACAAATCACGCAGCCACATATCTAATCCCTCGTGATGCCCAGGCCGTTTAAAATCTCCTCTTCCCGGGCCCGCATTTGGGCCTTTTGGGGCCCTTCGTCCATGTGGTCGTACCCCAGCAGATGGAGGACCGAGTGGACGGCGAGGTAACAGAGCTCCCGCTCCACGCTGTGGCCGTATTCCTTCGCCTGGGCCTCGGCCCGCTCGACGGACAGGACCATGTCGCCCAGTGGGAGGAGACCGGTGTCCGGGTCGCGCTCGGCGGTCCCCTCTGCAGGCGGCTCGCCGGGAAGGAATTCGAACATGGGAAAGCTCAGCACGTCAGTGGGGGCGTCCACCCCCCGCTGCTCCAGATTAATCCCTTGGATGCCTGCGTCGTCCGTGAGGAGCACGTCCACCTCGCAGGGGACGGACACCCCCTCGTAAGCCAACGCGGAGGGGATGACCCCTGTCAGGAGGGTTTCATACCCGGAAGTATCCCGCTCCAGCTCGGATTCGATGATGATTTCGTGCGTCAAGGCTGCCCGCCCCCCAAGCCTGTGTCATACTCCGTTTTTGTCCGGTAGAACCTGTAGATGTAGTACACCGCCGCCAGGAAAGCGACGATCATGGCCGCGACCGCGGCGGCGGGCGCCAGGAGGAAGAGCAGATACCCCAGCACGCTGCCCAGAGCCATGACCTGCCAGGCCCTATTCAGCGCTCCGGAGCCCAGGTCCCGCTCCCGGATGGGCTCCAGCTCCTTCACCCCCATGGCGATGCGGTAGGTCACCATGAGCTGAAGGGTCAGAGAAATCATGCCCAATATGGCATCCCCCCACCCCAGGGAACCGCCCAAGAGCCCCATCACCCAGGTGGCAATGGCGAAAAAAGCCGCGCCTGATGCCAGCGGCTTGGCCGAGGCGAACGACTGGCCCTCCTTCACCTCGCTCATGCCGAAGGCGATGAGCAGATAGCCCACAAAGTTGGGGAGGATATCCACGTTGTTGATGTTAAAGTTGAGAAAGAGAAACAAAAGCCCCCAAAATATCTTGTTCAAACCGCGCCTCCTATCTCTTCTTCCGTCTGCCCTCGTCTTCCTCGTAGGCCTTGATGATACGCTGGACGATGACATGGCGCACCACATCGGCCCCCGTCAGGCGGCAGATGGCGATGTCCTCCACCCCGTTGAGCACCCGCATGGCCTCCTTAAGGCCCGAGACCTTGTCGCTGGGCAAATCGATCTGGGTGATATCCCCCGTGATGACGATCTTAGAGCCAAAGCCCATACGGGTGAGAAACATCTTCATCTGTTCCCGGCTGGTGTTCTGTGCCTCATCCAGGATGATAAAGCTGTCGTCCAGCGTGCGCCCGCGCATATAGGCCAGGGGAGCTACCTCGATGTTGCCCCGCTCCAGATACTTCTGGTAGGTCTCGGCTCCCAGCATGTCGAAGAGGGCGTCATACAGAGGCCGGAGGTAGGGGTCCACCTTGCTCTGAAGGTCGCCGGGGAGGAAACCCAGCCGCTCCCCCGCCTCTACCGCCGGACGGGTGAGGATGATGCGGTTGACCTGCTTGTCCCGGAAGGCGGCCACGGCGGCGGCCACGGCCAGATAGGTCTTTCCGGTACCGGCCGGGCCGATGCCCAGGGTGACGGTATTCTTCTTGATGGCCTCCACATACCTCTTCTGGCCAATGGTCTTGGCCTTGATGGGTTTCCCCTTGGCGGTAACGCAGAGCACGTCCCGGGCCAGCTCCCCGATGCGCTCCTCGTTGCCGGTGCGCACCAGGGAGATGATGTAGCGCACGTTCTGTTCATTGATGGTCTCCCCGCGGGAGGAGAGGGTCATCAGCCCCTCGACGGCCTTGATGGCGTAGATTACGTTCTCGGCCTCGCCGGAGACCTTCAGCTCCCCGTCCCGGCTCACCACCGTGACGGACAGCTCGTGCTCGATGATGCGGATATTCTCGTCGAAGGAGCCGAAGATATTGATGGCCTCCTCCATGCGCTCCATGCTGATCGACTGTTCTATCATATATCGCTTTCGCTCCTTGGTATCTTAGGGTATCTCCCCGCAGGGCGTCTTACCCCGAGGCGGGGACGAATTTCCCGATCTCCTCTTTGCACTCGGCGGTGAGCTTTACAATGAGCTTGCCGCCACTCTGCCGGACGGCGTAATCGGTGCGTACCACTTCCCCATCGGGGCCGAGGAGGGCGGTCAAGGCCCCGTCCAGCCGGGCCTTGAGCAGCTCCTCCGCCGCATCGGTGTCGATAGGTACGGCGACGGTCTCGTACTCCTGTGCCGTCTCCCGGGTCAGAGACAGGGGCATCTCCCGTCCCCCCGGCAGCCGCGCAGTCCATACTTTCGTTATTTTATCATACCTCTCATAGGAAATACCAGCGTTTCGGTAAAAATTGACGCGCAATCCCAGCACCTGCAGAGACCACAGGCTCCTGCTGCGCCCCGTGGGGTCCTTTGTCGCGGCCTCCAGGGGGATTTCTGCCTCCAGAGTGCGCCAGGTGCGCGCATAGACCTTCCCCTGGGCCTTGACGGTCTGCCAGCCCAGATCGAGGCCGCTGTACTTGGGCCCTTCCAGGTGGACGTTGCCTGTGATGAGTACCTCGCCGGGGAGGACGGTGTCCCCCTCCTGTACCGCCGCGGCTCCCCTGTACACCTCAATCTGGGTAATGATGCCGGGGGCCCGGGCCACCACATCCCCCAGGATGTTCTCATCCAGCAGCGGGGGGGCCTTCACCGCCTCGCGCACCAGCACCTCGGCCACCGTGCCCTTCAGGTTGACGGCGCACCAAGACAGGCCGTCCATCTGCAGGAGGAGCTGCTGCCCCACCATGGCCTCGTCCACACCGGGGCCGTAGGTGCCGGGGCGCAGACCCAGGCGGCGCAGCTCGGTCAATATCTTCGCCGTGGGCACCGTCTCGTTGCCCGAGATCTCCACCGTTAAAATGAACTGGGATAGGACGCCCACCGCCACCAGTGAGAGTATAAGCCCTGCCAGCAGGGCGTACCTTTTGCGAAAGCGCCCCAAAAAGGGCGGAATGCCCATAGCCCCCTCCCGGGCGAGGGTGCACATGGCCTTTTCCGCCAGAACCCTGGCCCGCCGCCAGTCCTTGTGGGCTACGGTGAGTTTCACTTCCCCGCCCTCCAGCCACTCCACCGCCCAGAAACCCAGGCTGTTCTGAGCGCAGAGGTTTAAAAACCGCTCGGGGAAAGCGCCGGTGACGGTAAAGCGCACGCTGCCCCGGAGAAAATTGACAATCTTCTGCATGGCCCCGCCCGCCCCCTTTTAGGTGATGTCCACACCCGCGATGGTTCCGGCAATCAGAAGCTCGCTGGCGTTCATCGCCTTCAGCTCCAGGCCCGCACCCCGGACCTTGACCACCAGCTTGCCGCCGGAGATGTGGATCTCGTCGCTGCCGTAGGCCAGGATACCCTTATGGTTTTCCATCCGCAGCTCCCGGTTGCCGGTCATCTCGATGCGGGGAAGGCCGGCCACCACGTCGCCGGGCAGGTCCAGGACCTCGGCCGTGCGCACCAAGAGACCGTCTTTTTTCGGTTTTTTCTCCATGCGGCCATTCCCCCCGTCCTGCTATCTGTATGAAAATATGGGGGCGTTCTTGCCTGTCCCAGGGGAAAATGTGGATGGAACGGCCCGTCCCCGTCCCGCAGGACGCGGCAACCCCGGCCCCCTCCTACGGGCGCTCCCGGAGGACGACGCGCACCGTGTCGCCGGGCTGCTTGGCGATTTTGGCGCGGATGTCCTTGCGCAGGCCCAAGATATGGCCCGGCGTTCCCATGCGGACCAGACTGCCGTCATAGGGCTCCCCGTCAAAGCTGGCGCGGACCTTCACCCGGCCCTTGCCGAACTCGGCGCGCACATCGCAGGGGAACTCCACGTAAGCCCCGTCAATCCCGGGCACCTTTTGGACCACCGCGTCGAACTCATAAATTCTCCCGTTCATGGATCCACCCCTCCGCAAGGCGCAATAGCGTCTCCCTGATATTGTCCTCCGGGGAGGCCTGGATGTAGGCCGCCAGGCGGCGCTGCATGGCGCTCACCTCCGGCCCCCGCAAGCCCAAAGCGCATAATTCCCCGCCTGAAATTTTCAATTTGGCCAGCAGCTCCAGCTCCGGGCGCTCCACCGCCCGGCGGAGGGAGCGCTCTACCGGCAGAGCGCGGATGGGAAAGCCCGTCAGGGCGCAGAAGGCCCGCCAGCGCTCGTTTCTCCCGGCGGGGACAGCGGCCAGGCTATCCCAATCCGGCCCCGCGGGCCAGCCTGAATACAGGTGCTCCAGCACTCCCGCCGCCGCCAGCAGCCCAATCCGGTCCGGCCGGGGGGAGAGCAGAATCTTCTCCAGCTCCGCCTTCACCCGCTCCCCCGAAAGCGCGGCGGCGCGAGGGGCGTTCGTTCGGATGGCGGCGGCGGTACTCTCCTCGATATCGAAGTCCAGCTGCGCTGAAAACCTCACCGCCCGGAGCATCCGCAGCGCATCCTCGGCAAAGCGGCGGTCCGCCGCACCCACGCAGCGGATCACGCCTATTTTTAAGTCGGCCCGACCGCCAAAGGGGTCCACCACCGCCCCATCCGGCCCCAGGGCCATGGCGTTGACGGTGAAATCCCGGCGGCTCAGGTCCTCGGTCAGCCCGGCGTCAAAGCGCACCGCGTCCGGGTGCCGGGCGTCGGCGTAGCCCCTCTCCCGGCGGAAGGTAGTGACCTCGATCTTCTCCGTCCCCAGGAGGACCGTCACCGTACCGTGGGCGACGCCGGTGGGAATGGTCTTCTCAAAAAGGGTCTCCACCTCCTCCGGCAGGGCGGAGGTGCACACGTCCCAGTCCTCAGGCGTGCGGCCCAGCAGCAGATCCCGGACGCAGCCCCCCACCGGGTAGGCCTCATGTCCCGCCCCGCGCAGAGCCGCACAGAGAGCGGACACGCCCGCCGGTATATGATTTTTCCCCATGTCCATCCCTCTTTCCGGTATCATTTCCCCGTCGAAAGTCTATAATGGTGTCAGCGGCTTGCCATTTGTTTCTTCCCGTATTATAATGCGTACTGGACAAATCGAGCTCTGT
>DATMXU010000081.1:0-17769 GCA_035562355.1 Pseudoflavonifractor sp. | reverse complement strand
GTACGAGTGGGGGGAGGGGGCGCTGGCCCGGAGGGCCGAGTCCCTGTCCGAGGCCATGGACTTCTCCGACCTCTACGACGCCGAGCGCAAGCTCTTCTATATCGGCTACGACGTGGAGCGGGAGTGCTATACCCAGGGCTGGTATGACCTGATGGCGAGCGAGGCCCGGCAGACCAGCTATCTCGCCGTGGCGAAGGGCCAGGTGGACAACCGCCACTGGAGGCGGCTGGGGAGGATGCTGGTGCGGGATAACGACTACTCCGGCATGGCCTCCTGGACGGGAACCATGTTTGAATACTTCATGCCCAATCTGCTCCTGCCCTGTGAGCGCAACTCCCTGATGTACGAGTCCCTGGCTTTCTGCCTCAACGCCCAGCGGCGGCGGGGCGCAAAGGCGGGAGTCCCCTGGGGCATCTCCGAGTCCGGCTTTTACGCCTTCGACCCCGGACTCAGCTACCAGTACAAGGCCCACGGCGTGCAAAAGCTGGGCCTCAAACGCGGGCTGGACGCCGACCTGGTGGTGGCCCCCTACGCCTCCTTCCTGACCCTTCTCCTGGCCCCCGGCAGCTCCAGCCGCAACCTGAAGGTCCTGCGTGACATGGGACTGGAGGGAAAATACGGCCTCTATGAGGCCGCCGACTTCACCCCCTCACGGCTCACCGGAAAGGAGAAGTGGGAGACGGTGCGCTCCTATATGGCGCACCACCTGGGCATGAGCCTGGTGGCCATCGACAACGCCCTCAACGACAACCTCATGCAGGTGCGTTTCATGCGGGACTGCTCCATGGCGGCCTACCGGGAACTCCTACAGGAGAAGGTGCCGGTGGGGGCGGCGGTGGCCCGCATCCAGGAGCGGGAGGTACCGGAGAAGCCCCGCCGCCTGCGCACTTCCAGTTTCCAGCGGGCGGGGGAGGGGTGCGGCGGGGAGAAACCCGCCTGCCACCTGGTCTCAAACGGGTCCTACACCGTCTTCTGCACCGACAGGGGAGCCAACACCTCCCGGCTGGACCGGCTCACCCTCACCTTGGCCGAGTTCGGCGGGCGATGCGCCCCGGAGGGGGTGTCCTTCTTTCTGCGCACCGGAGACGGCTCGCTGTTCCCGCTGACTCAGGCGCGGCGCGGCGCGGAGGAGGGCGCGCGCGCCTGGCATTTTTCCGGCAACGGTGCCGAATGGACTGTAAGTCATAACAACTTTACAGCAAGAACAGTCCTCCGGGTCCCGGAGCGGGAGAGCGGGGAGCTGTGGGAGACCGAACTCCACTGGCAGGGCAGGGCGCTGCGCGGGGAGGTCGTCTGCTATTTTGAGCCGGTGCTCGCACGCCTGGCCGACTACAAGGCCCACCCGGCCTTCTCCAAGCTCTCTATCGAGAGCGCGACGCTGGGGGACGGACTGCTCTTCACCCGCCGCCCCAGAAACCGTGGCGAGGAGTGGCCCGCCCTGGCCGTGATGTGGGACGCGGAGGAGGCCTATTTTGACTCGTCACGGGAGAAGGCCCTGGGGCGGGGCGGCCTCCGCGCGCTGGAGACCGCGTTGAAACGCCCGGCAGGGGGCACCTCGGGCGCGGTGCTGGACCCCTGCTTTCTGGCACGTTTTCCCGTGCGGCTGCACGGGGGGGAGAGCGTGCGGTTCCGCCTGGCACTCGCCGTGGGCGGCGCGGAGGACGCGCCCCTCACGGCACAGCGGCTCCTGCGGCTACCCAAAACGGAGGGGGCCTATCTGGACCGGGTCGCCTGCTCACTCCACATGACAGGCGAGGAGACCCTGCAGGCATTTTATCTTTTGGACTATCTCGCTTTTCCACCTGAGCGGGACTACCGCCAGGAGGACCTCTGGCCCTTTGGCATTTCAGGCGACTTCCCCATCGCGGCTTGCTGGGCCGAGGAGGGGGAGGAGGAAAAGCAGTGCACCCTCGCCAAGCAGCACCAGCTCCTCACCCAGTGCGGGTTCAGGTCCGACCTGGTCTTTCTCCTGCAGGACGGAGGGGATTACCGCCGCCCCGCCCGCACCGCGCTGCTGGAGCAGCTGAAGGCCCTGAGGCTGGAGCACCGTATCGGCGCCCGGGGCGGCATCCACCTGGCCGACTGCTCCGCCGACGGGGCCGCCGCCCCTATCCTGGCCGCCGCTGCCATTGTCCTTGAAGGGGATGGGACCATACGGGAGCGGGAGCGGACACCTGCCCAAACAGATGAAAAGGAGATGGGCTTTACACTAAAATCGGGACTGCCCCAGTATGATTTTACCGACGAGGGCAGCTTTGTCATGGAGCTGGACGGCCGCCTGCCCCCCCTGGGGTGGAGCCAGATGCTCTCCAACCCCACCTTCGGCTGGTTCACGGACGAGACGGGCTGCGGCCACCTGTGGCGCGACAACGCCAGAGAGTGCCAGCTCACCCCCTGGAACAACGACCCCCTCGCCATTGGCGGCTCCGAGGCTTTCCGCCTGCGCGCCGACGGGGAGGAGCGCTCGGTCTTTGCCGACGCCGACGGTCTCCCCTGCCGGGTGACCTATGGCCCCGGTTTTGCCCGCTGGGAGAAGACCTGGGGCGGGAGGAAACTCACCACCACCGCCTTCGTGCCTCCGGACAGGGAAGAGCGGTTCCTGTCCTTTGCGCTGGAGGGGGAGGGCTGCGAGCTCTCCTACGGCGCAAAGGTCTACGGGCTGGAGGACACCCTCTTTCTCGCCACCGGCGAAGAGGGCGTCCGCGTCCCGCCCGACGGGCCGGAGCAGTTCCGCCGGACTCTGGACTTCTGGCGGCGGAGCGCCTCGGCGGTGACGGTGGACACCCCGGATAAGGACCTGGACCACTATCTGAACGGCTGGGCCATGTACCAGGTGGTCGCCTGCCGCCTGTTTGGGCGCACCTCCCGCTATCAAAACGGCGGGGCCTACGGATTTCGGGACCAGCTCCAGGACGTATGCGCCACCCTTCTCTTTTCCCCCGATCTGGCGGAGCGGCAGCTCCGCGCGGCCTGCGCCCACCAGTTCACCGAGGGCGACGTGCTCCACTGGTGGCATGAGCTGCCCCAAGGCGACAGGGGCGTGCGCACCCGCATCAGCGACGACCTGCTCTGGCTCCCCTACACCCTGTGCGAGTACCTGGAAAAATGGGACGACCCGGCGATCTTGGAGAAGACCGTCCCCTATCTCTCCGCCCCGGTGCTGGGGGAGAAAGAGGACGAGCGGTATGAGCAGTTCAGCGTTTCCCAGGAAATGGGATCTGTGTACGACCACGCCGTCCGGGCGATCGAGTGCGCCCTGGCCCGGGGCACCGGTGCTCACGGCCTGATGCGCATGGGCGGCGGCGACTGGAACGACGGCATGAACCGGGTGGGCAAAGCGGGCCGGGGGGAGAGCGTGTGGCTCACCTGGTTTGCGGCCTACGTGCTGGAGCGCTTCGCGCCCCTGGCCGAGCAGATGGGGGAGCGGGCGCGGGCAAAGGGCTACCGGGAGACGGCGGGGGCCCTCGTCCGGGCCGCCGAGGCCGCCTGGGACGGCGACTGGTATCTGCGGGGCTACTACGATAACGGCGCCACCCTGGGCAGTCACGCCGATGAGGCCTGCCGGATCGACTCCATCGCCCAGAGCTGGGCCGTCCTGGCGGGCGGAGAGGAGGCGCGGGCGAAGACGGCGGTCAGGTCCGCGCTGGAGCAGCTCTTCGACCGGAAAAACAGGGTCGTCAAGCTCTTCACGCCCCCCTTTGACGCCGAGGAGGCCGATCCCGGCTATATCCGGGGCTATGTGCCCGGCGTGCGGGAGAACGGCGGGCAGTACACCCACGGCGCGGTCTGGCTGGCCCTGGCCTGTTTTCGGCTCGACATGGCGGATGAGGGATGGGCGGTCCTGCGCGCCCTCCTCCCCGGCGGGCGGGATGAGGCGGTCTATCAGGCTGAGCCCTACGTCCTGGCGGCCGACGTCTACTCGAACCCCGCCCATCTGGGCCGGGGCGGGTGGAGCTGGTACACCGGCGCGGCGGGCTGGTTCTATCGCACGGCGGCGGAGGAGCTGTTAGGGCTCAGGCTCCGGGCGGGACGGCTCTTCATCGAGCCCAGGCTGCCCGCGGACTGGCCGGGCTGCTCCGCTGTGTGGCGGACCGAGAAGGCGGCCTTTCACATCACGGTGAAACGTGGGGAGAAAAAGAAGACCCTCCTGGACGGGAGGCCCGTCCGGGAGGGGATCGCGCTGGAGCGGTACAAGGGAGAGCACAGCCTCGAGGTGGAAGTCTAGTCCAGGACTGTCAAAAAAACCTCGGGCCAAAGCTTTCGGAGGGAGGGATAGTGTGGCAGACTGGGTCTAGTCCCTCCTCCGCTCCGCCGCGCACCACAATGGCAAACCCAACAGCACCGCGCCGCCCAGCAGATTGCCCAGGGTGACCCAGAGCATGCTCCAGCCCATGGC
This sequence comes from Pseudoflavonifractor sp., assembly GCA_035562355.1. Taxonomy (GTDB): domain Bacteria; phylum Bacillota; class Clostridia; order Oscillospirales; family Oscillospiraceae; genus Pseudoflavonifractor. The sequence continues at coordinate 13,373 of DATMXU010000081.1, read as the reverse complement.
GGGCAGCAGGGAGGGGCCGAAGTAGAGGGCATAGAGGCCGAAATAGGCCATATTGGCCACCGAGTGCTCAAAGCCCGCCAGCACGAAGGTGGTGATGGCGAGGGTGATGGCGATTACCTTGCCCGCCTCACTCTTGAGCCTAAAGCCGGAGAATGTCCCCACGCAGACCAGGAAGTTGCAGAGCACCCCTTTTAAAAAGAGGGCGTACCAGGGGGAGGCGAGCTTGCCGGGCACGGTGAGGGCCAGATAGGAGGAGAGCAGGTCCTTTACCGCGCCCGACCCCACCAGCAAAAGACAGAGGACGAAAATACCGATGAAATTTCCTATGTAGCACAGCGCCCACACCCGCAAAGCTGCGGTCACGGGGACTTTCCCCTCATAGAGAGAGACCCCCATCACCAGATTAGAGCCGGTGAAGAGCTCGCCCCCCAGCAGCACGATGAGGATGAGGGCCGCCGAGAAGGAGACGGCACCCAGAAGCTTTGCGACGGGCAGGTAGTCGGCGTAGAACCAGGCCGCGGACAGGCAGGACAGGAGCGCGCCCACAAAGATGAAGCCCCCCGCAAGGGAGGCGCGGGCGAGGTAGCGGAGGGGCTCGCCCCCGGAGAGGGCGGCCTTTCCCACACCTGTCTCGGCAATGGCGGAAATATCGGTTCTGGTCATGCTTGGACCTCCTTTATTGCCTTTGGATTCCATGCGCGCAGGCGGACGGATAAAGCGGCTCAAGAAAAAGCAGAGTAGCCGCTTTGCGGCTATTCTACCACATCCCTATTTGTTTGGCTACTCCGGGATACTTTTTTGTTTTTATAGTGTCATGCGGCCAAATTTGATGTATAATGATATTTATACCACAGCAGTTAAAGTTCACCACGAAAGGAAATACGTCCATGGCAGAAATACTGCAAAAGGAGATCCTGCCCCGGGTGTCTCTCACAGCCGTGCATACGTCTAAATTCAAGTCCTCCTATATGAGCCTTCAATTCCTGGCGCCCCTCCGCGAGGAGACCGCCTCCCTCAACGCGCTGGTGCCCATGGTGCTGCGCAGGGGCACCGAGCGCTGCCCCGACATGCAGGCCCTCTCGGCCGCGCTGGACGAGCTCTACGGCGGGACTATCGAGCCCGCCATCCGCAAGAAGGGCAGCAGCCAGTGCGTGGGCTTTGCCGCCAGCTTTCTGGACGATGTCTACGCCCCCGACGGCAGCGCCATTCTGGATGCCGCCGCCGACCTGCTGGGGGAGCTTTTGCTCTCTCCGGCCACCGGTGGGCAGGGCGGCTTTCTCCCCGCCTACGTGGAGGGGGAGCGGGCCAATCTGGTGGACCGCATCCGCGCGCAGATCAACGACAAACGCCAATACGCCGCCCAGCGCCTGAACCAGCTCATGTGCCGGGAACCGGACCGCCTGGGGGACGAGAGCCATGCCGCGGCCATCACGGGCGAACCCCTCTGGGAGCGGTACCAGGCCCTCTTCGGCTGTCCCATCCAGGTCTACTACGCCGGCTCCGCCCCCTTTGAGCTGGTGGAGGCCGCCTTCCGCCGGGCGCTGTCCGGCCTCGGGTCGCACAGCGCTGCCGCCGTCAGCCCCGCCGTCATCGTCCCCCTGCCCGAGGCCGCGACCCAGAGCCACGAGGAGGCCATGGACGTGACCCAGGGCAAGCTGGGGCTGGGCTTTCGCTGCGGCGTCCGCCTGATCGACCCGGACTACCCCGCCATGCACATCCTCAACGCCCTCTTTGGCGGCACCACCACCTCCAAGCTCTTCCTCAACGTGCGGGAGAAACTCTCTCTCTGCTACTACGCCAGCTCCCAGTACGACAAGTTCCGGGGGCTGCTCCTGGTCTCCTCCGGCGTGGAGTTCGACAAGCGGAGGCAGGCCCAGGAGGAGATTTTGACCCAGCTTGAAAACTGCAGGCGGGGGAGCATCGAGCCATGGGAGCTGGAGGCCGCCAAGCGCAGCGCCGTCAGCGCCACTCTCACCATGCTGGACAGCCAGAGCCGTATGGAGGACTTCTGGCTGGGCCAGTCCGTCATGGCCGGCGGCGGCCCGGAGGAGCTGGCAGCCCGCTATGAGGCGGTCACTATGGACGAGGTAGTAGCCGCCGCCCAGAAGGTCACGCTCCACACTGTATACTTCCTCAAGGGAAAGGAGGAAAATACCCATGGTCACTAAGGAATACCCACGCATAGGGGAGCGGATGTACCACACCGTGCTGGAGAACGGCCTCCACGTCTACGTGGACGCCAAGCCCGACTTCCAAAAGAGCTACGCCTTCTTCGCCACCAATTACGGCGGCATGGACATGAAATTTCACCTGAACGGCCAGTGGCACGATACCCCCGCCGGGGTGGCGCACTTTCTGGAGCACAAGATGTTCGACACCGAGGACGGCAACGCCCTCCAGGACCTGGCTGCCAACGGCGCGTCCCCCAACGCCTTCACCAGCTTTGCCATCACGGGCTACTACTTCGAGAGCACCCAGAAGTTTTACGACAACCTGAAGATTCTCCTCTCCTTTGTCTCTATCCCCTACTTCACGCCGGAGAGCGTGGACAAGGAGCAGGGCATCATCGGCCAGGAGATCCGCATGATCGAGGATGACCCGGAGAACCAGGTCTTCTACGCCATGCTGGCGGGGCTCTACGGGCATCACCCCATCCGCACCCCCATCGCCGGGACCATCGAGTCCATCAGCCACATCACGGCGGACGCGCTCTATGCCTGCCACAAGGCCTTCTACAGCCCCGGCAACATGGTGCTCTGCGTGGCGGGGGACGTGGACCCGGAGCAGGTCTGCGCCCTGGCCAGAGAGATCTTGCCCGGAGAGAGCGGGGGAGAGATCCAGCGGGACTACGGGGAGCCCGAGCCGCCCGCCGCCGCCAAGAGCCGCACGGAGCTGAAGATGGAGGTCTCCACCCCCATCTTCCAGATCGGCTGGAAGGCGGAGCGCCCCGCGGACGGCGACCAACGGTTGAAGGCGAGATTGGTGGGAGAGCTCGCCTGCGAGGCTCTCTTCGGTACCTCCAGCCCGCTGTACGCCCAGCTCTATACCCAGGGACTCTTGAACGCCAGCTTTGCCTATGGCTATGAGAGTTACCCCGGCTGTGCCTTTCTGGTGGCGGGCGGGGAGAGCAAGGACCCCGACGCTGTGGGCGCCGCCATTGCCGCCGAGGTCCTGCGGGTGGAGCGGGAGGGTGTGGACGAGGCCCTGTTCCACCGCTTGAAGAGGGCTGCCTACGGCAACTGGGTCCGGGGCCTCAACTCCTTTGACAATATCTGCATCGAGACCGCCCAGGCCCACTTTGCCGGGATGGAGTACCTGCGTTTCCCCGAGGTCTTTGATACCATAGAGAAAAAAGACATTGAGGACTGTATCCGTGTCTATATGAAACCCGCGCATACGGCGCTGGCGGTGGTCAGTCCCAAGGAGGTAGACGGATGATCAACGAGCTCTCTTTCCCAGGCCTGGGGCTCCACTTCACGCTGAACAGGGTGGCGCTCACCCTGTTCGGCCGCCCCATCTACTGGTATGCCGTCATCATCATCTCCGGCTTTCTGCTGGCCTGGTTCTACTGCAGCCGCAAGGGCCCCAAGCTGGGCATCAGTGACGACGACCTGACCGACCTGCTTATCTTTGCCGTGCCCCTGGCCTTAATCGGGGCGCGGCTCTACTACATTATCTTCTATCTGGATCTCTACCGTAGGGACGACGGGAGCCTGGACTTTGCCGCCATGGTGCGGATATGGGACGGGGGGCTCGCCATCTACGGGGCGGTCATCGTGGGCGTCATCGTGCTCTTTTTCGTCAGCCGCCGGAAGAAACTCCCCTTCCTGGCCTTTGCAGATCTGATGGCCTTCGGGCTCCTCATCGGCCAGTGTATCGGCCGCTGGGGTAACTTTATGAACGTGGAGGCCTATGGCGGCGTGACCACGCTGCCCTGGCGCATGTGCTCTCCCAAGATCGCCGCCGAGCTCTTCGGGCAGGGGCTGGTGGACAGCGCCGGGTACCAGCAGGTTCTGGACGGTATCCTGGGCGTGCACCCCACCTTCCTCTACGAGTCCCTTTGGAATCTCATCGGCTTCCTGCTGCTGGTTTTGATCTCCCGCAGGTGGCGCAAGTTCGACGGGCAGCTCTTCTTCACCTATATCGCATGGTACGGCTTTGGCCGGGGCATCATCGAGGGTCTGCGGACCGACAGCCTCTACTTCATGAGTACCCCCATCCGCGTGTCCCAGGTGTTTGGCTTTGCCTCGGCACTGGTAGGCGGCTTACTGCTGATTTTCTTTTTCCTGCGCAGACCAAACCCCGGGCATCTCTGGGTCAACCGCAAGGCGGCAATGGCGGCGGCCTCTGAGCCGTACGCACAGGATAAGAAGGAGGAACAGGACAATGGCGGCGACCATCATTGACGGGAAAGCTCTGGCGGCAAAATGCAAGGAACGGATCAAGGGTAAGGTAGAAGCACTTTCCAGGCGGCCCGGCCTGGCGGTCATCATCGTAGGGGACAATCCCGCCTCCCGGGTGTACGTGGACAACAAGAAACGCGACTGTGCCGAGTGCGGCATCTACAGCGAGGAGTACGCCCTGCTGGAGTCTGCCACCCAGGCGGAGCTCTTAGACCTCATCGATCTGCTCAACCACCGGGACGATATCGACGGCATCCTCTGCCAGCTCCCCCTGCCCAAGGGCTTTGACGAGAAGGCGGTGCTGGAGGCCATCGACCCCGGCAAGGATGTGGACTGTTTCCATCCCTATAACGTGGGCAGGCTCATGACGGGGGAGAAGGGCTTTCTGCCCTGCACCCCCGCGGGCGTCATGGAGATGCTGGACGAGTACGGCATCGACCCCAGGGGCAAGCACTGCGTCATTGTGGGCCGGAGCAACATTGTGGGCAAGCCCCAGGCCATGCTCATGCTCCGGCGGGACGCCACCGTCACCATCTGCCACTCCAGGACCCCCGACCTCGCCGCAGTCACCCGCACCGCCGACATTCTGGTGGCGGCGGTGGGAAAAGTGGGGCTCATCACCGCCGACATGGTGAAGGAGGGGGCCGTGGTCATCGACGTGGCCATGAACCGGGGCGACGACGGCAAGCTCTGCGGCGACGTGCGCTACGGCGAGGTGGCCGACAAGGTTTCTTACATTACACCCGTCCCCGGCGGGGTAGGCCCCATGACCCGGGTCATGCTGCTGGAGAACACCCTCACCGCGGCGGTGGCCCACGGGAAGTAACCGACATATATAACAAGTGGGATGGTTTTCACCATCCCACTTGCTCGTTTTATCTTAATCTGTCGCTGCGACCAGGTCTTTCATGGAGTAGAGCCCCGGCGTCCTGATCCCCGCCAGGAACTTGGCGGCGCGGACCGCGCCCGAGGCGAAGACTTCCCGGGACTGGGCCGAGTGGCTTAGCTCGATGACCTCGTCCCGCCCGGCGAAGATGACCTCGTGGTCGCCCACGATGGTGCCCCCCCGGACCGAGGAGATGCCGATCTCCTTGGGGCTGCGGGGCTTACGGACGGCGTGACGGTCATAGACGTACTCGCTCTGATAGGGGAGGGTCTCGGCGGCGGCATCCGCCAGCATAAGGGCGGTGCCGCTGGGGGCGTCCACCTTGCGGTGGTGGTGCTTTTCCACGATTTCTACGTCGTACCCGTCCCCGAGGACGGCGGCAGAGCGTTTCACCAACTCGATCAGAAGGTTGATCCCCAGGGACATATTGCCCGAGCGGAAGATGGGCAAAAGCTTGGAGGCCTCGTCGATGGCGGTAAGCTGGGCCTCAGAGTACCCCGTGGTGGCCAGCACCAAAGGGACATGGCGGGCCTTGCCGTAATCCAGGAGGGCGGGGAGCGCGGAGGGGGAGGAGAAGTCCACCACCACATCGGCCTCGCCGGTGAACTTATCCGGCGTGGTATAGACCTTGAACTCATGCTCGCCCGCGCCCAGCAGGTCAAATCCGGCGACAATGGAGACCTCCGGGTCGGCGGAGCAGATGCTCTCCACAACGCGGCCCATGTGACCGTTGCAGCCGGAAATGGCGATTTTTATCATCGGTAGTCCCCCCTAAACTTTGATTACAGGAGTTTCATCCTCTGCATAGCGGCCTTCAGCGTCTCAAGATGCGCAGGCGAGGGGTCGCACAGGGGCAGGCGCAGCCCGCCCGCGCCCATACCCAGCAGATCCATGGCGGCCTTGATGGGGATGGGGTTGACCTCGATGAAGAGGGCGTCGATCAGGTCCATGTACTCGATCTGGAGCTTGGAGGCGGCGGTGAAGTCGCCCTCCAGGCAGAGATGGCTCATCTTCACCATCACCTCGGGGATGATGTTGGAGGCCACCGAGATGACGCCCTTGGCCCCCAGGCTCATCATGGGGACCACTTGGTCGTCGTTGCCGGACCAGATGTAGAAGTCCTCGCCGCAGAGGAACCGGGTATGGGCCAGCAAAGAGAAGTTGCCGCTGGCCTCCTTCACGCCGTTGATCTTGGGGTTTTGGGACAGAGCCTGATAGGTGTCGGCAGTGAAGGACACGCCGGTGCGGGAGGGGACGTTGTAGAGGATGATGGGCAGCTCCACCCGGTCGGCAATGTACTCATAGTGCTTGATAAGGCCGGCCTGGCTGCACTTGTTGTAGTAGGGGGTCACCAGCAGCAGGGCGTCTGCCCCCGAGTCCTGGGCGTGCTGGGAGAGGTAGACGGCGGCCGAGGTGTCGTTGCTGCCCGCTCCGGCGATGACCCTGACCCGGTGATCCACATGCTTGACGCAGAACTCCACCGCCGCGATGTGCTCGCGGATGCTCATGGTAGAGCTCTCACCTGTGGTGCCGCAGACGCAGACCGCGTCCACGCCGCTGGAAATTTGAAAGTCGATCTGTCTGGCGAAGGCGTCATAGTCGATGGCGCCGTTTTTATCAAAGGGCGTGACCAGTGCGGGACAGGCGCCGGTAAAGACGGGTTCTCTCATAGGAAAGCCTCCTTTAAAAATGGGGACGGGTTGCCGTTAAGCCCGGGGCTCAATGTAGCCCTCGGCGCAGAGTAGCTCGGCCAGCAGCACGCCGCCGCCCGCCGCGCCCCGCAGGGTGTTGTGGGAGAGGGAGACGAACTTGTAGTCGTACTGGGTGTCGGGGCGGAGGCGGCCGATGGAGACGGCCATGCCGCCCTCCAGCTCCCGGTCCCGACGGGACTGGGGACGGTCAGGCTCCTCAAAGTAGTGGAGGAACTGCTTGGGGGCGGTGGGCAGATCAAGCTCCTGCGCGCGGCCCTTGAACTGCGCCCAGGCGGCCTTGATCTCCTCCTCGGTAGGCTTGGTCTCAAATTCCACGAAGACGGCGGCGGTGTGCCCGTCGGAGATGGGGACGCGGAGGCACTGGGCGGTGATGGCGGGGGAGGAGGCGGCTTCGATCACGCCGTCCTTCACCGCTCCCCAGACCTTCAGGGGCTCGCGCTCGCTCTTCTCCTCCTCGCCGCCGATGTAGGGGATGAGGTTATCCACCATCTCGGGCCAGGTCTCAAAGGTCTTGCCCGCGCCCGAGATGGACTGATAGGTGCAGGCCAGCACCCGCTTAAGACCGAATTTCTCTTTCAGCGGATGCAGGGCGGGGACGTAGCTTTGGATGGAGCAGTTGCTCTTGACGGCAATAAAGCCCCGCTTGGTACCCAGGCGCCTGCGCTGGGCGTCGATGACCTTGATGTGGTCGGCGTTGATCTCGGGCACCACCATAGGCACGTCGGGGGTCCAGCGGTTGGCCGAGTTGTTGGAGATGACCGGGCACTCGTGCCTGGCGTAGTTTTCCTCCAGGGCCAGGATCTCGTCCTTTTTCATGTCCACGGCGCAGAAGACGAAGTCTACGAGAGCGGCGATTTTTTCCACGTCGGCCGAGGCGTCCATGACCACCAGGCCCTTCGCCTCCTGGGGCATTGGCACGCTCATGGCCCAGCGCGCACCCACCGCCTCCTCGTAGGTCTTGCCCGCGCTGCGCCCGCTGGCGGCGATGACGGTGAGCTGAAACCAGGGATGGCGCTCCATCAGGGTCACGAAACGCTGCCCCACCATGCCCGTACCACCGATGACGCCTACCTTGTACTTTTTCATTACAAAACCCTCCGTTTGCTCTCTTCCATATCCTATTCAGACCACGGCCTGTTTGATGTCACGCTTTGCCCGTGTTGTTATCCGCCTGCTCCTAAGTGGCTCCGCATTTCCCTGTCGCGCTCCGCACCCTCCGCGACGGTGGATAACTCCTCCGACTGCGCAAAAACACGTTAGGGGCCTTGCCCCCTCTGCGTTTTCGCTCCGCTGCGTCGTTATCCGCCTGCTCCCGGGCGCTCCGCGTTTCTGTCACGCTTTGCTCGCCTCGCGGGCGGGTCGCCTTCCCTGCGACTCCGGGCAAACCCGGTTGCGTCTGCGGGCGCGCCCTGGGCTTTGCCCGTCGCTCCGGTCCAGGCTCCCCTGCTCGGCGGCAGAAACGTTTCGATAAAAAAGAAATCAGCGGGTTTACATACCGGCTGATTTTGTACTATAATGTCCACATACGTCGCGCGCGGGGACGACGCTTTTATATGATGAAATATACTATCATGATTGCTTTTCACTGTCAATAACGGGGCGCCGAAAACCCCCCTGTTTCGGCAGGCTGAATAAGTAAGTGAAACAGAAAGAAATAGAATTTGGAGCTACCTATGAAGAAGATATTCAGGCAATTGACATCTCTGCTCCTGGCGGGCGTCCTGCTCCTGCCCGTGGGGCGCTCGGGCGCGGCGGCTGCTGCTGCCGTCCCGGAGGTCGTGCGGGTGGGGCTCGCCTATGGGACGGGGGCCCTGCCGGGGGCCAATCTCCTCAACAGCGAGGGCAGCGGCTACCGCCTGGGCTATTTTGACGACGGGCTCAATTTTATCCAGTTGGGCTATACTTATGAGACCGCCATCTCCGTCGTAAAGACCCGGAACGTATCTTACGACGGGAAAAACTACGTAGACTCGGCCGCCGGCGCTGCGGTGGGATGCTATCACCTGCAGCTCCCCGCCGCCTACGCAAGCTTTGAGGAGGCGCTGGCCGCCGCCGGGCAGGTGGGCGGGTTCCCGGCCTGGATCGGCGGGACCTATTGCGTCCGCGTCGGCGCCTATCTCACCGCCGAGGCGGCCGGCGCCGCCCTGGGGAGTTCCGGTCTGGCCGGGGCCACGGTAGCAGGCACCAGCGCGGGCGGTATGTCGGTGGTGAAGACGGGGTCGAGCGCCATCCTATTCCAGTACGACACCGGGGCGGCCACCGGCATGCTGGGTGTCAAGCCGGGCCTTGACGACTCTGTGAAGACCGCCACCTGGTTCGCGGGCTACAAGTATTACGGCGCCTTCCGCTACCAGCGCATCGGCGGGGGGGACCTGACGGTGGTAAATATTCTGGGCCGTGAGGACTACATCAACTGCGTCATCTCCCAGGAGATGAGCGACAGCTGGCCCCTGGAGGCACTCAAGGCCCAGGCGGTCATCGCCCGGAGCTATGCCGCCACCTGCTCCAACAGGCATCAGAGCCAGGGCTTTGACCTGTGCGCCACCACCCACTGCCAGGCCTACCCCGGCATGAACCGCATCGGGGCCAACACCACCCGCGCCGCCGCTGAGACGGCGGGGCAGTACGTCTGGTACGGCGGCGAGATCGCGGAGACCTACTACTTCTCCTCCGACGGCGGCGCCACGGAGGACGCGAAGAACGTCTGGACCGAGGACATCCCCTATCTAAAGGGGGTCGACGACCCCTGGGAGGCGAATGTCGCCGGCAGCATCTCAGGCTATAACTGGAGCGTCACCTACACCAAGTCCGAGCTGGAGCAGAAGCTCCGGGCAGGAGGACGCAATATCGGGGACTTAGCCGGCGTGCTGGTGAATCCCACTGCTATGGGAAACGCAAAGTCAATTACCTTTACAGATACGGCGGGCAAGAGCTGGACCATCGCAGGTGACAGCGCCCGCGTCTTCCTCGGCGTCAAATCGGTCCGTTTCCGTCTTGAGAACGGCGCCGGGGGCTACTACGTGAACGGCGGGGGTACTCTCCCCGCGGTCTCAGGTGCGTACGCCATCGACGGCAGCGGCAACGTGAGCCAGATCGGGGAGGGGGCCTATGTGATCACAGGCTCCGGCACCGGGCAGCTCCAGACCCCCGCAGGAACCGGCGGGAGTAGCTACACCTTCACCGGGTCCGGCTGGGGCCACAATGTGGGTATGAGCCAGTGGGGGGCCAACGCCATGGCGAAGGCGGGGAAGACCTACCGCGATATCCTGACTTTTTACTATACGGGAGTAGAAGTGAACTAGATGAAAACCTCTGATTTTTACTACGATTTACCTCCTGAGCTGATCGCTCAGACCCCGCTGGACCGGCGGGACGGCTCCCGGCTCCTGACGCTCGATAAGGAGACCGGCGAGACCGGACATCTGCACTTCTACGACCTGCCCGGACTCCTGCGGCCCGGCGACTGCCTGGTACTCAACGACTCCCGGGTCCTGCCCGCCCGGCTCCTGGGCCACCGGGAGCCCACCGGCGGCGCGGTGGAGGTTTTGCTCCTCATCGACCGGGGGGACAAGACGTGGGAGTGTCTCGTGCGGCCTGGGAAAAAGGTCAAGCCGGGGGCGCGGCTCTCCTTCGGGGACGGGCTCCTCACCGCCGACGTGCTGGAGGAGGTGGAGGGGGGCAACCGCCTCATCCGGTTCCACTACGAGGGCATCTTCCTGGAGCTGCTGGAGCGGCTGGGGAAGATGCCCCTGCCGCCCTATATCAAGGAGGAGCTGAGCGACCCGGAGCGGTACCAGACCGTCTACTCCCGGGAGGTGGGCTCCGCCGCCGCCCCCACCGCAGGACTCCACTTCACGAAGGAGCTGCTGGCCCAGGTGGAGTCCATGGGAGTGGATCTGGCCTACGTGACCCTCCACGTGGGCCTGGGGACCTTCCGCCCCGTAAAGGAGGAGGAGATCACCGACCACGAGATGCACGCCGAGTACTGCATGATCTCCGCCGAGGCCGCCGAGAAGATCAACCGGGCCAAGCGGGGAGAAGGGCGGGTTATCTGCGTGGGCACCACCTCCTGCCGCACCATTGAGAGCTGGGCCGGCGGGGACGGTACGCTGAAGGAGAGCGCCGGGTGGACCAGCATCTACATCTATCCCGGCTATCGGTTTAAGGTGCTGGACTGTCTCATTACCAATTTTCATCTGCCGGAATCCACGCTGGTCATGCTGGTCTCCGCCCTGGCAGGGCGGGAGCACATCCTGAGCGCCTACGGGGAGGCCGTGGAACAGAAGTACCGTTTCTTCTCCTTTGGGGACGCGATGTTTATCTATTGAGGTGATTAAAATGGCAAGCTTGAAGGATATGCCCAATATCGGTCCCGTCGCCGCCGAGGCGCTGGAAAAGGTCGGCATTGAGACGCCCGATCAACTCCGGGAGATTGGGGCGAAAGAGGCGTGGCTCCGCATCAGGGCGCAGGTAGATCCCGGCGCGTGCCTCCATCTGCTGCAGGGGCTGGAGGCCGCCGTGGAGGGCATCCCAAAGAAGCTGCTTCCGGCGGAGAAACGGGCCGAGCTGAACGCGTTCTTTAAAAACTACTAAGGCGGGGAAGCCGATGTTTAAAGTAATCAAGACCGAGGGCAGCGCCCGGCGCGGCGTATTCTCCTGCGCCCACGGGGGCGAGGTACACACGCCCGTGTTCATGAACGTGGGCACCCAGGGGGCCATCAAGGGCGGCGTGTCCGCCCACGACTTAAAGGAGCTGGGCTGCCAGATCGAGCTGTCCAACACCTACCATCTCCACCTGCGCCCCGGGGACGACGTGGTGCGGCAGATGGGGGGGCTGCACAAATTCATGGACTGGGACGGGCCTATCCTCACCGACTCGGGCGGGTTCCAGGTCTTCTCCCTCTCCGGTCTGCGAAAGATCACCGAGGAGGGGGTCACCTTCGCCTCCCACATCGACGGACACCGGGTCTTTATGGGTCCCGAGGAGAGCATGCGCATCCAGTCCAATCTGGGCAGCGATATCGCCATGGCCTTTGATGAGTGTGTGGAGAACCCCTCCACCCACGACTACGTGAAACCCTCCTGTGAGCGGACCCTTCGGTGGCTTGAGCGGTGCGTCGCCGAGCATAGGCGCCTGAACGCCCTGCCAGACTCGGTGAACCCCGGCCAGATGCTCTTTGGCATCAACCAGGGGGGCATCTACCCCGACCTCCGGGTGTGGCACATGAAGGAGATCGCCGCCCTGGACTGCGACGGTTTCGCCATTGGGGGCCTGGCGGTGGGGGAGAGCGCCGAGACCATGTACGAGATCATCGAGGCGGTGGAGCCCCATATGCCCGCCGATAAGCCCCGCTACCTCATGGGGGTGGGCACCCCCAGCAACATCATCGAGAGCGTATACCGGGGCGTGGACTTCTTCGACTGCGTCATGCCCGCCCGCAACGCCCGCCACGGCAAGCTCTATACCTGGGAGGGCGCACTCAACATCAAGAACGAAAAGTACCGTACCGACCCGCTGCCCATCGACCCCGCCTGTAACTGCCCGGCCTGCCGCTCCTTCTCCCGTGCCTATCTGCGCCACCTCTTTGCGGCGGGAGAGATGCTGGCCATGCGCCTGGCCGTCATGCACAACCTCCACTTCTATAACGAGCTGATGGCGCGCATCCGCGCCGCGCTGGAGGAGGGCTCCTTCGGGGCGTTCCGGGCCAGGTACTCCTCCGTGCTGGAGGGTAAAATTTGACCCGTAATTTGCCCCATGGCGCCGGCATCACCCGGGAGCGCTCTTGTCGCCATGCTCTTCCGCTCCGCCGCAGGATGGAGCGCCGGGAACCGGGCTTTGGCGAACCGTATCCTCACCGGCATAGCCCCTTTTGTGGGCGTCTCCCGCGCCTGATTGCATATCCCTTTGACAGAAAGGCGCCGCAGGGAAAGATTTGACCGCATTTTCCAAAAAGTACTTGTAAAATCATGTACAAGCCTGTATAATATCACACATATGTAAAGCTCTTTTATTTCAAATCGGAGGTAATCGCTCATGCCACTTGATAGCAATTCTTTAATGTCCATCGCCATGCTGGTCGTTCTCGTTGTGGTGTTCTACTTCATGCTCATCCGTCCCGAGAGCAAGCGGAAAAAGGAAGCGGCCAAGATGCGCTCCGAGCTGGCGGTGAGCGATTTTATCACCACCATCGGCGGCATTATGGGCACCATCTGCGCCGTGAAGGAGGACTCCATCGTCATCGAGACGGGCGCTGACCGCGTCCGCATTGAGCTGGCCAAATGGGCCGTCTCCTCCAAGGGCGCCCAGGCTACCGAGAACGCCGACTCCGCCAACGCGGAGAAAAAGTAAAGCGCCTGCGCGTTTCCTCCCAC
>DATMXU010000080.1:0-6261 GCA_035562355.1 Pseudoflavonifractor sp. | reverse complement strand
ATGGAGTATTGCAATGTGGAATAAACTCTGTCCCTTGGTCATCCTCTCGGCCCTGCTGCTGGCTCTCCTGTCCGGCTGCGGCGGCAGCGCCTCCCCCGGCCCATCTGTCTCCGCCCCCACCTCTTTGGCCGACGGTGTGCTCCTCACCGTGGACGGCTACCCCGTCCCCACCGAGGAGTTCCAGCTCTTCCTCCAGGATGAGCGCGCGCTCACCGCCGCCCACTTTAGCCAGGCTTACGGCGCGGAGATCGACGCGGACTTCTGGAACCGTGAATTCGATGGCCAGACGCCCAACCAGTACGCCAGAGAGGCCGCTCTCCGGGAGCTTTTGCGTGCCAAGGAAGAGTCCATCCTCCTCAAGGAACGGGGCCTGGTGGAGGACATCCGCTACGAAACCCTGATGGCTGACCTTGAAAAAACCAACGCCGAGCGCGCCGATATGCTGGAGCGGGGCGAAGTCTTCTATGGTCTGACCGAGTATGACGCCGCCACCTATTACGCCTACGTCCGCAGCCAGCGCTGGGGCGAGCTGGTCCGCTCCCAGTCCGACTACAGCTCCCCCACCCGGGAGGAGCTCCGCGCCTTCTATGACGAAAGCCCCGATTACTTCACCTCCCCTCCTGTCTATACCTGCTCCTTTACCTATAGCGACGGCACTACGGAGGAGCGGGAGGTTTCCTCCGCTACCATTCACAAGGAGGACGCGGGCGGCGCTCAGTTTCTCTCCGCCCTGGGCGAGCTCTCCCCCGGCGACTCCCTCACCGGCGTGAGTCTCGACGGCCGCGACGCGGACGTGACGCTGCTCTCCATAGCCCCCGGTACGGTTCTCCCCTTTGAGGACGAGAGCGCCCAGGCTACCGCCGCCGACCTCTGCGCCCAGGCCGCGCTGTACGCCCTGGTCGCCCAGCGGATGGCCGACGCCGAGGTGGTATTCAACGAGCCCCTCTATGAGCTGCAGACCCTCGGCTAGACCTACATGAATCAAAAAAGAGTACATTTCTCGAATCGTCGAGAAACGCACTCTTTTTCTTTCTTTGTAGAAAATTACAGTCCCCACACCATAGTTTCGTTCATTTACAGACTCTCCGCTCCTACCGTAAAATAACAACAATCGGCCCACTATATCCCTGTCGCCGAGCGTGACGGCGCAATATCACCAAAAAGGAGAGGATCATATGAAGCACACAAGCATCGCCAAACGGCTCCTGTCCCTGGCGCTCATCGGGGGGCTGCTCCTGCCTTCGCTGTCCGCCGTTCCCGCGGCAGCGGCGGACAAGAACTACACGGCCACCCTGGGCAGCACCCCAATCTCGCTCAACTTCACGGCGGGTGCGTCCGGATGGGCGCCCACCGCCACCCCCACCCAACGGCTGTGGCTGGATATCGGCGACAACACCGCCGTGGTGGACGCTTTCAGCTATACCCTCACCAGCACGGAGGACAACCCTGAACAGCGCTACGAAATTGACAAGTACGGCTACCTCACCCTCAAGCCTGGCGCCATCCCCATTGAGGGGGAAGAGCTTACCGTCACTGCAAACGTGAATTACTACGATGGGGCCGACGTGATTTTTGCGGATAATGTGACCAGCACAACGAAACGGTTTGCTACGAACGACACCGGCACTCTCACAACGACCTATGACTATACAATTTCAGACACGTCTAAGGTGATTGATGGCACAACCGCTCTGCCCGCTCAAGTTGCCCGTACCGGGCGGTATGGCATCACTACCAAAAACAATTCTAACGGTGGTGCTCCTTCCTACGATGTCGGCAGCGTAACCGGGACCTTGACCGCTTGGTATTACGACCCTGTTGAGGCCGGGAAAACGCTTTTAGGCGGTGATAGCTATCCCACCACCAATTCCGACGCACAGTTTGGCATGCACATTAACGCTGCCGTAAATGCCAGTTCTCCTAACCGGCATTACATGGGCGTTTCCGCACTCAGCGGTCACAGCAGATGCAATACCAACTACTATTACCGGGCAACCACCGGCAGCACCACAGGCTCTCATGGAACATGGACCTCTATGCCCGATAATATAGGCATGCGCTCTGAGGGCTGGCACAAGATGGAGTGGGTTGTAGATCCCGCATCCGGCCTGACTATGAAGTGGGACGGTCAAACAGTATATCAGGACGCTACGCTAAAAGCCCTTAATAAAATCTTTATCAGCAACAACAAAGGCTACCGGGACACAACACAGAGTCTCTTGGAGAGTCGCCACTTCCTCGACGACATCTCGGTCGTCTCCTCCACCGCCCAAGTCAAAACCGGCACCGTTTCCATCACCGTCCCCGTGGATTACACCGCCCCCACAGCGCCCATAATTAGCGCCCAGCCCTCCGCTCAGACTGTGGCCCAGGGCGCCGACGCCTCCTTCACCGTCTCCGCCGCCGACCCCGCTGAAGGTACGCTCTCCTACCAGTGGTACTCCTGTGATGAGACAGGTGAAAACGCCGTGGCGGTCGATAACGCGACCACCGCCACCCTCACTGTTTCCAGCGCACAGAGCGACGCTTACTATTACTGCGCGGTCTCAAACGCCTCCAAAACGGTCAAGACCGATGTAGTCAAGCTCACCATACTGGGCGAAGATACCCGGGTAACAGCCCCCTCCTCGGCAAATCTCGAGGAGGATGGCTCCCTCACCATCGGGTATGCCGATGACGGCAAAGCCGTCCCTTTCATCATCAAGCTCTACAAGAAAACCGGAGAGCCCGACACATTGGTCGCCACGGTGGAGAAAGAGCTCCAACCGGACCACAGCAACTTTGTGACCGGCGTCAGCCTGCGCACCGAGATCCGCACGGCAGGCGCAGGCGGATACTACTACACCGTCCAGGTCAGCGGCAAGGGTACCGCGCTGGACAGCAACGCTGTCACCTCTAACACCGTTACCGCCTCCAAGCTTGCCCCTCCGGAGATCACCGGCTGGACGGGCAGCACCATCGCCTGGAACGCCGTGACCGGCGCGCAGAGCTACAGCGTCCAGCTCTACAACAACGGCACCGCCTCCGGCGACCCCGTCACCGTGGCCGCCCCGGCTACCAGCGCGGCCCTCCCCACCCCCGGCGCAGGGCCTTACACCGCCACCGTCAAGGCCATCGCGGACACCGCCACGCTCTTCTTCGACTCCGATTACTCCAACCCCAGCGCCGCCATGTCCCAGGACCTTCGCCTCACCTTGGACGGGGACGGTCTCCACAAGGGCGACACCCAGCGGGTCTATCTCGAAGCGCCCAACACCGTCGGCATCGACGCTTTCACCTACTCCGTCGAGGGCAACAGCAATGTTACGGTCGACCAGTACGGCAACCTCTCCATGAAACCGGGTTATACCCCCAGCGCCGACGACGAGGTCACCGTCAAGGCGGAGGTGCAATACTACGAGAACCCCATCTGGGCCTATAACCTGGAGACTGCCGGCGCCATGACCGGTGCCCTGGCAACCAACCTGGTGCTCTCCGGCACATCCAAGCTCGCCGACGGGCAGGCCGCCCGCACCGGTCGCCTGGGCGGCACCGTGGGCGACACCGTAAAAGACGGTATGCTCTCCTCCACCATTGGCAAGACAGGCAAGGTGGTATTCTGGTACTATGATCCCTGTACAGCCGAGGAGATGACCGTTACCTATGGCGACCAGGCTAAGTTTGGCATGATGCTCAACGCCTATACCACCTTGTTTATCGGCGTAGCCGTCCCCGCCGATACGGACAATTACCCCTCCGGCCTTACAAAGGCGGACAAAAATACCTACAGCCAGACCTATACCTACCGCTCCACCGCAGGGGGTACATCCGGCGTGTGGCAGCCCACCAACATCAAGCGCACCCCCGGCTGGCACAGGATGGAACTTAACGTCACTTCTGCCGGCACCGGCATCAAAATTGACGGCACGGATGTGATCGCTTACGGGTCCACAACTCCGATCCTGAACACCGCCGTCACAAGCGTCAGCCAGATCATCATGGCTACCAACTGGGGCAATAAGGATGGCAATTTGGCCTATATCGACAGCAAGCATTTTATCGACGACATCTATATGGTCGACGCCAATGCGGTTCCCGCCACCACGACAGTCGCCGCCACCGTCAAGCTCCTGCCCACCTCCTACTCCCTGGACCCCGAGCAGGGGAGCTATGAGCTGGAAGAGCCCAGCGACCTCTCCGTATCGGTCCACCCCAATCTGGACGAGTTTGAAAGCGCGGCCCTGAACGGCGCGGCTCTGACTGCGGCGCAGTACGCCATCAACGGCAACGTCTTCACCGTCAAGGCCGATTCCATGCAGGGTCTCGCCGTGGGCGACCACACCCTCACCCTGTCCATCGAGGGACAGGCCCTTACCTACACCATCCACGTCTCCTCCAACCCCGGACGGGACTACTATATCTCCAACACCGGCAGCGACACAAACGACGGCCTGACGGCGGACACCGCCTGGAAGACCCTCTCCAAGCTCAACGCCCTCACATTCAAGGCAGGCGACAGGATCTTCCTGGATGCCCAGAGCATCTGGAACGAACAGCTGGTCCTTCAGGGCGACGGCTCGGCCATGCGGCCCATCCTCCTCACCAGGTATAATGAAAACGGCGGCAGCCAGGACCGCCCCATCATCAACGGTATGGGCACCAACGGCACCAAACCCTCCTACATCGTGCAGGACAACTCCAGCGGTGCCATCAAGCTCAGCGGTGCGGTGGAGCTATGGAACTCCGGCTACTGGGAGATCAGCTGGCTGGAGGTCACCAACATGGCCGCCACCACCGGCAATGGCCGCAGCGGCATCATGGTCATCAACGACTACTGCCCCGACTCCTACAGCGACCGCACCCAGGCCAACTGGTGGGCCAGCCGCAAAGACCATGTCTACATCACCGACTGCTATGTCCACGATGTAAACGGCACCCACCAAAACCACAGCCCCTCCGGCACCAAGCACGCCGGAGGTATCATCGGCTACGGCTACCTCTCCGACTTCAAAGTGGAGCGCTGCCGCGTATCCCGGGTGGATAACGAGGGCATCCGCAACACCATCTTCAACCCCGGCGGAACCAACAGCGCCGCAGGTTACCCCGCCGACGCCGCCACCTACCTTACCTTCAAAAATAACTTCATCGACAAGGTCTCCGGTGACGCAATGGTCATGGCCGGCGGCAACTTCAGTGAGATGTCCTACAACGTGGCCACCACGCTGGGCCGCAGCTACGTATCAGACAAGAGCGGCAACAATCTGGCGGACGGCGCCGATCCCGTCCTGATCGGCACGGCGAACTACGCCGCCATGTGGGTCATGGGCTGCAAGAACTCGGTGGCTCAGTTCAACGAGGTGTACGACACCCAGTACGACTGCCCCGACGGCGAGGCCTGGGACATCGACCTCTACAGCGAGAACTACGTCTACCAGTATAACTACTCCCACAACAATGCCGGCGGCTGCGTGCTGTTCATGAACGGTTCCAAGAACAATATCTTCCGCTATAACCTGAGCATCAACGACGGCGGCCACTTTACCTCCACCACCTCCAACAGAAAGCACCTCATCTACTACGCCGCCTCCGGCAGCAGCGGCACCACGGCCTACCCACTGATCTACAACAACGTCTTTAACCTCTCGGCCGATATCAACAGTCTCATAGACGGAAATACCTCCAACTCCAAGTACATCCACGTGCAGAACAACATCTTCTATGCCCCCAACGGCAACACCCCCAGGCTGCTCTTTTCGGAGACAGACAAGGCCCTTGGCGAGCTGACCAACAACATCTTCTGGCCCGCCGGCCTCTACGGCGCCAATATCACAAGCCAGCTGGCGGCCGGAGCCACAGTGAGCGGCAACCAGACTGCGGACCCCATGCTCCGTGACCCCAGCAAGACCCCCACGATCTCCTCCGCCTGGTCCTCCGAGTGGGACGGCAACCACGCGCTCACCAGTCTCGACTGGTTCAACGCCAACCTCGACCAGTTGGGCGGCTACCAGCTCTCATCCGACTCCCCCGCCATCAACGCCGGGGTGCGGGTCCCCTATTGGTCCGAGGTTCCGGAGGAGAACCGTTTCCCCCTCATCCGGGACTTCTTCGGCAACGCCATTGATGAGACCGACGCCGCCTGGGCCCCCGATATCGGCATCCACGAGTTCGCCGTGGAGGAGGGCACCTTTATGGTGACCTTCCATAAAAACGGCGACGGCACCGATGCCGAGCCCTCCTACCTCCTCGTCCGGGAGGGTGAGTCCCTGGGCGCCCTACCCACCG
>DATMXU010000079.1:0-8078 GCA_035562355.1 Pseudoflavonifractor sp. | reverse complement strand
ACCTTTTCTCTTGTTAACTTGATTGCATGACATGCAAATAGATCAAAATTGGACGCCCCTAGCCAATCCGAACAAGTTGTTGAGACGACAGATTGGATAGTTTAAAAGTAGAGCTGTCAATTATGGCCTTATATCAAAGGGCGATAAGGCATCCTGTTTTAATATTAAGATGATGTTCGTTTAGTTGTGTATTATGCCAGGGATCGAATTGCCCAATATGATTGCACACTATGTTTATAACGAGTCCTGTTACAGTGATTAAAAAGAAGAAATGGATGGCATCTATTTCGTAGCAGGGGTTCAGGAGAGTCCTGCAATTCGTTGTGAGTTGCAGGACTCTCCTTTTTTCCCGAATTTGCTGATACCTTCTTGGACACCGGCTATGCTGCCTGAACCCCGCTGCCATTTTTCCAGGGGTGTCCAACTTGCATTTGCAATTTACGAAAGAATTTGAGTTCTATTAAAGGTATGCAAGGGACTCTAATTGGTTTACTTAGAATCCCTTGCATATTTTAGTACAAGTGTTTACTTTTCTCCCAGCTCAATAAACCTTTGCAGAATAATTGCGACTTCGGCGCGTGTGGCGGTACCGGCGGGATCCAGGCGGCTGCCGTTCTTTCCGGTGATGAGGCCCAGGTCCACGGCCCAGTCCATAGCCTCCGCGGCCCAGGAGGAAACCTGATCCCCATCGGTGAAGTCCCTGGCGGAGGAGCCGGTCTCAGGAGCAGGAAGGTTCTCGCCCGCATAACGGTAGAGAAGCGCAGCGATCTGCTCGCGGGTGATGGTATGCTCCATGCCCGTCCCGTCGGAGATCTCCGCGTCCACCGCCCAGCTCTGGGCGGCAGAGTACCAGATCTCGCCGGAAACCGGGTTGCCGCCGCCCTCGTATCGGTGGAGCACGGTGAGGAACATGCCGCGGGTCATGTCGGCTCCGGGGCTGAAGAGGTTGGCGCTGGTACCCTGGAACAGCTCACGGCTTGCCGCAAAGTTCACCGCCTCGGCGTGCCAGTCGGCATTCTCCACGTCGTCAAAGCGCTTGCTGTTATCCACCAGCTTAAGCTTTGCGTCCTCGCTGAGGAGGACACGCAGGCCATCCTTGGTGAGAACGGAGGACTTTACGATCTCCTCGGTACCGTCGCCCTTGACGATGACTGCGACCACGCCTGAGGTCAATGTTCCGGCGACGGGGATGGTTACGGCCACGCTGCCGGCGTTCTTGGGAAGGGTGACATTGGCAGTGGTTTCTCCGGCTGCGGTAGTGGAGGAAGTGACCTTTGTGCCGTCCTTACGGGTCTCGGTGGAGGTCATAGCGCCGTCGGGCTGCTTTTCCACCACCAGTTGGGTGCCGTCGGTCCAGGTGGTAGTCTCAGTGACCACGCCGGTCCTCTTGTTGGTGACGGTCTTAGTGATGGAGCCGTCGGCGTTCTTGACCGTGGTGGTAGTCGTATTGCCGGAGGACGAAGAGGGCGCCTCATAGGTGCTTACCGTGACGGCACAGGTGGCGGTAAACCCGCCATCCTCCGTGGTGACGGTGATGGTTGCGCTGCCCACCGCCAGAGCGGTGACAATACCGGTTTCGTCCACAGTGGCCACAGAGTCGTTGCTGCTGCTCCACGTCACATTTTGATTGTCAGCATCGACGGGAACTACGCTGGCAGTGAGCACGGCCTTGGTGGTGCCGCCGCCCGCCGTAAGGGAGAGGGTATCCCTGCCGATGACAACGCCGGTGACGGGGGTGGGAACGTATGCGGCGATGGTGACAGGGAATCCGTCGCTGGCCAGGACATAGCCCGCGCCCGCGATACGGACCAGATACTCGCCGGGCTCAAGACCGGTGACAGTCGCATCGGTAACGGCGGTCCAGCCGGAGTCACCGGTTTTCTGATATTCCATGGTGTCATCAACGCCGGTGAGGGTGCCGTCAGCGCGAGCCTTGGTCTCGTCAGTCTTGCCCACACCGGTGGGTACGGCTGCTTGGGTCAGGTTAATTACCTGCTCATCGGAGTCGCTGGTCTGCCCCCTGACTCCGGGCTGATAGATGCGGATGGTGCTCCCCTCCACAAGGCCGGCATCGGAGAGGTCCACAGATACCGTTTCAGCCTCGGGGGTATCGGCAAGGGGGATCATGGATTCCTCCAGGATCTCGTCCTCGCTACCCTCAGTGAACTGGGCGGGTTCTTCAGCGGGTTCCTCAGAAGGCTCTTCGGTGGGCTCGTTGGAAGGCTCCTCGCTGGGTTCCTCGGCGGGCTCCACGGTCACCCAGTTGCCTCCGTCGATGGCGTACTTCATGCCGGGGGTGAGGTTGGTGAGCAGCATGGTGGCAGCGTCAAATTTGGCCTCAGGGGTAGGCTCCTTCTCGGGGGCCTCATAAGCCAGAACCTCTACGATGACGAAATTACTTTCGTTATGGGTGTCGGTCTTGCTGTAACGCACCTGATACTTGCCATAGGGCAATCCGGTGATGGTACTCTCAGTGGCAGTAAGCCATTCGTTGGCATCCTCAGCCTTGTATTCCATGGCAGTGGTCAGGCCGGAGATGGTACCGTCGTTAAGCGCGCTGGTCTCCTGCGTTGCGGAAAGGCCTGTGGGAGCTGCCTGAGCCGCTTTTTGAATGACCCCGGTGGCAGCACTCAATGTACCAATGTACTCATCGGCGCCGCTGACGGTCAAGGTAATGGTTTTACCTATGTCCGCAAGCACGGGAGTATAGGCGCTCCCCGTACTCAGGACAGTATCTTCACCCTGACGGGTCCAGGTGTAGGAGACGGTCGCGCTCGCGGGAACCAGATTGGTAATGTCAGCGGTCAGTTCACTGCCGAACTCAGCTTTGCCCAAAATGGAGACGCTGCCGCCGATGCTGGCAATGTATTCGGTCTCACGGAAGTCATACCACAGTTCGACGCTATCAAGGGACAGCTTAACCTCGTCCTCCTGGTTCAATTGGTCCGCCGTCAGAGCCTCACTATAGAGGCGAACGGTGCTGAAGTCGTTCTTGGAAGTACGCTTGGTCTCGGGGCAAACGCCGATGCCCAGGTCGAAATCGGAGGCCTTGACCTGGCCTACGTCGGTGAGGCTGCCGATAATCCTGCCGTTCATATATACGGATATGGTACCGCCGCCTGCCGAGCCGTCATAGATGGCGGCCACATGATGCCAGTCCTTTACATTTTCTTCCGTGAAGGAGTCCGTGAGCCCTTTCTCTAGAGGTTTCCAGTTCGTTCCATTATAGATATAGAAGTAGGGAATGCCGCCGGATACGCGGAACGCCATGCTGTGGTCGCCATTACTCATGATCATACTGTAATCGGTACCAGCTGTGCTGTAGTAGTTGGGCCGGATGGTGGCCTCAACCGTGAAGTTTTTGCTGCCGCCGATTACATTATTAAAATAGCTGGTCTTCTCTCCGGTGTCCACCAGGAAGTAGCCGCTGAGCACACTGCCGTCCTGCTCCCCGTCGTTACTGAGGGAGGCGTTGGATTGGGCGGTCAGGTTCACGTCGAACCCATTTTTGCTCTGGTCCCTCACCACAACCTTGGCATAGGGGTTGGCTTTCAGGGCCTGGGCAAAGGCGATGTCGCTTTGCAGTTTTTGATAGGCCTCGTTCCCCAGGAGCGCCTTGGCTGCGTCCGGGAGGAGCTCATACTTCGCATTGAGGCGGTTCAGCTCTATGAGCTGGCTTGCCTTGGTGACGGAGACCGCGCTGATGGAGGCCTTAAGCTCCTCCACCACCTTCTCCAGAACCTCGTCCATGGAGCTGGTAACGCCGCGGTAGGCGCGGGTCAGCTCTGTCACGTCGGCACCCGCCGTGGCATAGGGGACCATGGTATAAGAGTAGGAGTAAGCCTTGTCGTTCCACAGGCAGTACTGGGAGAGGGTGTCCGGCCCGCAGCTTGCGTTTCCGGTGCCCTGAGAGCCCAGGTTGACCGAGAGATAGGTCTCAGCGCTGGGGGAGAGCTCATAGGGGTGCTTTGCCTTGGTAAGGTCGTCCGCCGTGAAGTGCAGGGCGGAGAACTCCACCGGCATCTCGGCGGCAATGGCCATGGCGGCGCTGGCGCTGGGATTCGTGACAGTGACCCACTTGGTGTCGGTCATGGTCCCGGTGTCGCCGCCGTTCATGTACGGGTAGTAGAGGCTGTTTACAGTATTCTCGTACTTATCAACGATAGCAAACGTCTTGCGGTCCCACATGGACTCCACCGGTCCGTTGCCATACCAGCTCACGTCCTCAAAACCCTCGGGGAGAACCATGGTGGTGCCAATGCGCAGGAAACGCTGCATGTAAGTGCCGTTGCGGATTCCCCGAGCGTCCAGCGTAGTATCCAGAGTGACAGCGCCGCTGTTCTCAATGGTATAGACGATGGTCTGCACCATGGCGGAGTTATTGGGGAAATAGAGGCTGACGGTGATAGTGGTGAGGTTGTTCTCATCCTTGCCAACCACGATGCCGTTTTCATTGGCGGGGCGCACGTCCTTCGCCAGGAACTGCCAGTCTCCGGTATAGTTTCCGTTATCATTGTTCAGAAGACCACGCCAGTAGTTTGGCACGGGGCCTTCCTTCAAAAGCAGAGTATCCCCAAAGTAGTAGTCCTCAATGGCACCGGTGGTCTTGCTCAGCTTGAAACTGAACCCCGTACCGGAGACGGTGATATAGCTGTCATCTGTCTCGTTCACGGTTACGCCCTCGGAGGTGGGCGCGTGTGCCGCCTTCTGCACGTTGGCGGGCAGGAGGAACTGCTCATAGGCCACTTCATGGCCTTTCTCGGCCCAGAGGGTGTTCTCCTTGAGCTGGACAGAGAGGTTCAGATAGTACTCCGCGCCGGGTTTCATCGTTTCAGGCAAGCTATTCAGATAGGGAATATCCAGGGCCACCGTTGCGCGGGACTGGCCCTTCTCCGTGCGTACCGCTCTGGGCGCGGCGGCGGCGCCAGCCACTATGCCGGTACCGAGGACCTTCTCGTCTTCTTTCAGGGTCCATACGAGGTCAAAGTCGCTCAGATCGAGGAAACTGTTCTCGTTGTAAACATCCACTTGGCCGGCCAGGAGCTGAAGGTCGTCAGCGGTAAACCAAAAGCTCTGGTACTGGTACTTCACCTCATAGAGCTCAGGCTGCACATCACGGTCGGGGGAGAGCATACCGTTCTGACAAAAGTTGCCCGAGTGGTTGGTCTCGCCGTTGTCGCCGCCAAAAGCATAGTAGTGGCCTGCGTTGTCGTAAATGCCGCTCTCGTGGGCGAAGGGCTCGGCATAATAGTCATAGAAATTGCTCTCCTGCTTTACCATGCCGTCGAAGTCCGCCCAGAGGAGCACGTCGGCAGAGGTGGCGGTAATGGCGGGCGCCGTGCTCTTCTGCGCGTTGATTTCCGCCAGGGTGAGGGCTCGGGTATAGACGCGGCCCAGAGAAATCTCGCCCTTAAAAGAGTCTCCCTTATCGGTCTGATAACCCAGAGCCAGAGTCTCTGCGCTGGAGGCGATACTGGAGGTCTTTGTGGCAGTGCCAAGACTGACCCCGTCGATGTAGATCGTCATCTTGCCTTTATCATAGACGCCCACCACCTGGTGCCAGTTGTTCAGCCAGTTGTCAGGAAGGGTAACAGTGAGGGTGTTCCATGTAGTGCTGTAGGTAAAAAACTCCAGATTCTTGTTGGCGGTCTTCATGGCAACCTGCTTGTCGCCCTTGGCAAACATGATCTGGCTGCCGCTGACACTGGTGGGCTTGCAAATGACCTCAATGGTAAAGGATTTGTCCGTGCCGGAGAGTGCGTCGTTGAATCTGCTGTCAGCCGTAGTGAACAGGGCATACCCGTCCGAGATGCTGGTAGAGGCGAGGGAAGCCGCATCCGGGCTCTCGTTCACACTGCCCTTGATAAGTACCTTGGCGCTGGCCCCCTTCTCCTCGCTCGTGGTGTAAATGGTACCCAGAGAGTCGAGGGAACGCCGGCGGCCCTGATCGACCCAGTCCCAGACAAACGCGCCCAGCATATTATCGCTGCTGCGAATGGCATCCCAGTACTCCTTCAGGTTCCCTGTGGCGTTGCCCATAGAGTGGACATACTCGCATATAACGTAGGGCATATTGTTTGCGGCGCGGCTTTGTGTAGTGCCAACCGTAGGGTACATATTACTGCCCATATCGGTGCCGTTGGAGGTATTGGAACTCTCGGAGTGGATGGGGCGGGTGGGGTCATTGGTTTTAAAATAACGGATAAGAGCGGAAAACATACCGTCGGCATAATTGGCGTCGCTGGAATAATAGCTCTCGTTTCCGGTGGACCAGCAGACAACGGCAGTGCTGTTTTTGAGGCGCTGGAACGTGTTTACCGTCCGGTCCATCGCCAACTCCTTAAAGAGCTTTTCCTTGTCGCCGTTATTCATGAGCTGATGGGACTCCAGGTTGGTCTCAGCCATCATATAGATGCCGTATTTGGCGCACAGATAATAGAGGTAGTCGTCGTTACTGTAGTGGGAGGTGCGGATGGCGTTGAGGTTATACTGTTTCATTAGGGTCACGTCTTCCTCCATCACCTGGTGGGAGACATACTTGCCGTAGACAGGGTCGCTGTCATGGCGGTTGGTACCCTTGAAGAGCAGCGGTTTTCCGTTGATCGTGATGGGGGTGTACTCAGCGTCCTTAGTGACGGTGTTCCCGTTACCATCCAACTGGCTGCTCTTGAACCCGACCTCCCGGAACCCCAGCTGCTGGGACATGCTGCCCATATAAACACCGTCGGCGCTGTAGAGTGAGAGCACCATGGTGTACAGGTTGGGAGTCTCGGCGGACCAGAGCTCGGGGGCGTACACAGTTTTGCTGGCGGTTGCGGTGGCGGTGCTATGACCTACAATGGCTGCGTTCCCGCTCTTGGACGCTGCCGCTGCTATCTCGCCGACGTCTACAGTAAAGTCGTTGAGGAACATTTTTCCGGACTGGTCATAGAGGCGCACATCCACCTTATAGCCGGAGGCCGCCGTGGTGGAGCTGTTGCGGACACGAAGGTTCAGGTTGAGGGTGGCGTTCTCATAGTTGTCATCCAGATCGGTGGTGACAAAGTAGTCGTCTATATGTACCAGCGGAGCACTATAGAGGTAGATGTCTCGGAAAATACCGCCGTCCTTGTACATATCCTGCAGTTCAAACCAGGTGCCATCGCAGAACTTATGAACCTTCACAGCCAGCAGGTTTTCGCCAGGCAGCAGATAATCCGTCACATCGAAACTGTGGGGGCTATAGGTATCCTCGCTGTAGCCGACCTCCTTGCCGTTGATATAGACATAGTAGGCCGCCTCCACGCCCTGGAAGTTAAGGTAAATGCGTCCGTTGGCGCTCCTAAGGCCGTCGCTCACGGTAAACGTCTTGCGGTAGAGGCCCACAGGGTTATAGATAACCGGAGCTTTGGGCGCCGTGCTGGAAGCCGTGCTGTCCTCCTGCCAGGGCACCTGTGTGTTGGTATAGATCGGGTAGTCAAAGCCATAGCTGGTCCAGCTGGCAGGAAGCTGTACTGTCTTCCAGTCCGCCGAAGTGGGAGTAAATTCTGTTTTATAAAAATCCTTATACGCGGTTTCTGCGGCCACGTCGGCGTTTTTCACCACCACCAGAGACCAGTCCTTCTGGCTCTCCCCTGTCAGGTACTGCACATACGCAGACTGCTCCTTCCTGAAGTCCCGTGCGCCGATGATGGCGTTGTCCACGTTGTCATAGATGATCTGGGAGGTGGAAAAGCTGCCGGCCTCTTCCCGGTTTACGGCGTACACGTCTTCGTTATAAACGCCGTTCACCGTTTCGCCGGTCCACTCCTTATGGGTAAACTTTATGTCATCGATATTGCTGTCACTGGCTGCGGTCAAACCAGGATTTATGCTAGAGGTCCACGGGGACTCGTACGATGGATCCGTGTTAGAGCCGCTGGCCGCCATCGCGGGCGGAACTGCCGGCATGATCAGGCCTAGGGTAATGCACAGCGCCAGAGCAAGGGACATCGCTCTCTTCCAGGTCATTTTACATCATCCTCCTAAATTTGTTCGCCCGGTAAAATTGCCAAGGTCCGCCATTGATTTGGAAGGCGTTTTGCACAGATGCATACTTC
>DATMXU010000078.1:0-7679 GCA_035562355.1 Pseudoflavonifractor sp. | reverse complement strand
GAAAGAAGGCTTTACCCATGAGCAACCGCAATTATAAATTTGAGACCCTGCAGCTCCATGTGGGACAGGAGCAACCCGACAGCGCCACCGACGCCCGCGCTGTGCCCATCTATCAGACCACCTCCTATGTCTTCCACAACTCCGCCCACGCCGCCGCCCGGTTCGGCCTGGCCGACGCGGGGAACATCTATGGCCGCCTCACCAACTCCACCCAGGACGTGCTGGAGAAACGTGTGGCCGCGCTGGAAGGGGGCGTGGCCGCCTTGGCCGTGGCCTCCGGCGCCGCTGCCGTCACTTACACCTTCCAGGCCCTGGCTCAGGCGGGGGACCATATCGTCTCCCAGAAGACCATCTATGGCGGCAGCTATAATCTGCTGGCCCACACGCTGCCCCAGTACGGCATCACCACCACCTTTGTGGACGCCCACGACCTCTCCGCCGTAGAGGGGGCCATCCGGGAAAACACCAAGGCGATCTTCCTGGAGACCCTGGGCAACCCCAACAGCGATATCCCCGACATTGACGCCGTCGCGGCCATCGCCCATCGGCACGGCCTCCCCCTGGTCATTGACAACACCTTCGGCACGCCCTACCTGATCCGGCCCATCGAGCACGGGGCAGACATCGTGGTCCACTCCGCCACCAAGTTCCTGGGCGGACACGGCACCACCCTGGGCGGCGTCATCGTGGACTCCGGTAAGTTCGACTGGGCGGAGAGCGGCAAGTACGCCCCCATCAGCGCTCCCAACCCGAGCTACCACGGCGTCTCCTTCACCCAGGCCGCGGGGAGTGCCGCTTTTGCCACCTACATCCGGGCCATCCTCCTGCGGGATACTGGGGCCGCCATCTCCCCCTTCAACGCCTTCCTCCTGCTCCAGGGGGTGGAGACCCTGTCCCTGCGGCTGGAGCGCCACGTGGAGAATACCAAGAAAGTGGTGGAGTACCTGGCGAACCACCCGCAGGTCTCCCGGGTGAACCACCCCTCGCTGCCCGACCACCCCGACCACGCCCTCTACGAGAAGTACTTTCCCAACGGGGGAGCCAGCATCTTCACCTTCGAGATCAAGGGCGGCCAGGCCGAGGCCCACAAGTTCATCGACAGCCTGGAGATCTTCTCGCTCCTCGCCAACGTGGCCGACGTGAAGAGCCTGGTCATTCACCCCGCCACCACCACCCACTCCCAGCTCAGTGCCGAGGAGCTGGCCGAGCAGGGGATCACCCCCAGCACCATCCGCCTCTCCATCGGCACCGAGCACATCGACGATATCCTGGCAGACCTGGACCAGGCTTTCGCCGCCGTGGGCTGAGCCGGCTGGTATCAAACAGAAAAGGAACGAAACGCATGGATATGGATTTCCGCGCAATTTTGGACGCGGTCCAGCGCGGCGACAGCGCCGCGCTGGAGGTCGAGATCGAGGGGGAGCGCTATATCCGCTCCTTCCGGCCCCGAGAGCGGCTCGTCCTGCTGGGCGGCGGGCATATCGCCCAGCCCCTGTGCAGCTTTGCCTCCGCCCTGGGCTTTGGGGTCACGGTGGTGGACGACCGGCCCTCCTTCGCAAACCGCGCCCGGTTTCCTGAGGCGGAGGAGATTCTGTGCGATGCGTTTCCCCGGGCCATCGCCCGGCTCTCCCTCCGGGAGGGGGACGACGTGGCCGTCATCACCCGGGGGCACCGGCACGACGCCGACTGCCTCCGGGCGATCCTGCCAGGCCCCATGCCCAGATACCTGGGCATGATCGGGTCCAAGCGGCGGACGACAGGGCTTTTGGACTTGCTGGAGGGCGAGGGCTTTTCCCGGGCCGCGCTGGAGCGCATCCACACGCCCATCGGCCTGGAGATCGGCGCGCTGACCGTGCAGGAGATCGCCGTCTCCATCGCGGCCCAGCTTGTCCAGTGCCGCAGACAGGATACGCCCCGCCGGGGAAAGAGTACCCTGCTGACCACTGAGGATATCGACCTGCCCCTCCTCCAGTTCCTGACCCAGAGCGAGAGCCCAAAGGTCCTCCTCCTGGTATATGAGACCAGCGGCTCCACCCCCGTCAAGCCGGGGGCCCTTATGGCGGTGGACCGGGACTACCGTGCCGCCGGGACCATCGGCGGCGGCTGCAGCGAGAGCGCCGTCATGCGCACGGCCTACGACCTGATCGGCACGGGGGAGCGCAGGACCGTCACCGTGGACATGAGCAATGACCTTGCCGAGGAGGAGGGCATGGTCTGCGGCGGCACGATGAAGGTACTCATTGCCGACCTTAACGAATTAAATTGAATGGATGGATTTGACTATGAAACGAAGAAAGTTTGCCGCGCTTGCCGCGGGGCTGGCCGCCCTTGCCCTCATGCTGACGGCCTGCGGCGGGGGCCAGACTCCCGCCACCGCCTCCCCGTCCGCTACCCCGTCCACCGGAGCCTCCGCCTCCCCCAGTGCCGCCGCATATAAGGACACCTTGAACATCGCCATCACCGCGCAGCCCCCCAATCTGGACGCGCCCACCAGCTCCTCCAACGCGGCCGCGGGCATTGCCATGCACATCTTTGAGAGCCTCTTTTCCCTGGACGGGGACTATAAGCCCGTGCCCGTGCTGGCTGAGTCATACACCGTCAGCGACGACGGGCTGGTGTACACCATCAAGCTCCGCCAGGGGGTGAAGTTCCACAACGGCAAGGATCTCACAGCCGAGGACGTGGTGGCCTCCATGAACCGGTGGCTGGAGGCCTCTGCCAAGGCAAAGGCCCTCTTGGGGGGCTCGGTCTTCGCGCAGGTGGACGACCACACTGTGACCCTCACGGTGCCCAAGGCCGCATCGGATATTCTGGAGATCCTGGCCAACCCCGCCCAGTTTGCCGCCGTCTCCCCCAAGGAGATCGTGGAGGCCGCAGGGCCCGACGGCATTACGGAGTATATTGGCACCGGCCCCTACAGGCTGGCCGAGTGGAAGGCCGACCAGTATATCCACCTGGTGCGCTATGACGACTACCAGTCCCCTCCGGGGGCGTCCAGCGGTTTCTCCGGGGAGAAACAGGCGGCCACCGAGAACCTGTATTTCCGTTTTGTCACCGACCACGCCACCCGCATCGCCGGCATCCAGACCGGGGAGTACGACGTGGCCGAGGCCGTTCCCCTGGAGCGGTATGAGGAGCTGGCCGGCGACACCGGCCTCACCCTGTACACCAAGAGCTCCGGCAACTTGAATCTCTTCCTCAACACCGCCCAGGGCCCCCTGGTAAACGAGAAACTCCGGCAGGCGGTGCTGGCCGCGCTGAACGACGCGGACATCCTCCTTGCCAGCTTTGGCAACGAGAGCCTCTACACCTTAAACCCCAGCTTTGCAAACCCCAGCCAGGCCCAGTGGGCGGTGGAGAGCGGCGCGGAGTATTATAACCAGAACGACCCGGAGAAAGCCAAGGCCCTCCTGGCCGAGGCCGGGTACAACGGCGAGACCATCCGCCTGGTCACTACGCCTGACTACGAGGAGATGTACAAGGCCACCTTGGTGGTGCAGGAGCAGCTTCGTCAGGTGGGGTTCACCGCCGAGGTGGAGAGCTACGACTTCGCCGTCTTCATGGAGCACCGGAGCGACCCGGCCCAGTGGGAGCTCTTTATCACCAGCAACAGCTACGGCTTGAACCCCTCTCAGTTCTCCGTCCTCAACCCCGCCTGGGCGGCCTTTGACCGGCCCGAGGTCGCCGAGGGCATCGAGGGTATCCGCTACGCGTCCAGCGCCGACGAGGCCACCGAGGCGTGGCGGGGACTCCAGCAGTTCATCTATGAGTACGGCGCAGCCAGCGTGCTGGGCCAGTACAGCTCCGTGGTGGCCACCCGCAATACCGTCGAGCACTTCGACTTCTTCCAGTATCCGGTCTACTGGAACGTGACGGTGGCGCAGTAAGCCGCTCCTGGGATTTTTAAGACAAAAGAGGTTGCCCTATGCTCTCCTACATGACGAAACGGATCCTCTCCCTCATTCCGGTGCTGCTGGTGGTGTCGGTGGTCATCTTCCTGATCACCTACCTCATCCCCGGCGGCCCGGCCACCGCTCTGCTGGGGATGGACGCGACCAAGGCTGAGCTGGACGCGCTGAACGCCCAGCTCGGGCTTAACCGGCCCTTCCTCATGCAGTACCTGGACTGGCTGGGGAACGTGCTGCGGGGGGACTGGGGCACCTCTTTTTTCCTGAACCAGAGCGTACTGGAGGCCATCGGGGAGCACTTCGCCCCCACCCTGAGCCTTGCGCTGCTGGCCCAGGTGCTCTCCCTCGTTCTGGCCCTGCCCATGGGAATGCTGGCCGCCTACAAGCGGGGCACGGCGGTAGACCTGGGGCTGGTGTCGCTCTCCCTGCTTGGCATCGCCATTCCCGGCTTTCTGCTGGGCATGTTTTTCATGCTCTTCTTCGGGGTGTTCCTCAAGTGGCTCCCCGTTGCGGGGTACGCGGCGCTGAGTACGGGGCTGTGGCCCCACCTGCGATATCTCCTTTTGCCCGCCCTCTCTCTCAGTGTGGTGCAGAGTGCGTATATCACCCGCATGACCCGCTCCTCCGTCGTCGACACCCTGTACCATGGCTACATCAGGACGGCCAGGGCCAAGGGGCTGGGGGAGCGGGCCGTCCTGCTCCGCCACGCGCTGAAAAACGCCGCGCCTACCATACTCACCGTGGTGGGCCAGTCCTTCGGAGGCCTCGTGACCGGGACCATCGTCACCGAGACGTTATTCAACATCCCGGGCCTGGGCCGGCTCACCATCAACGCCGTCACCCGCCGCGATATCTTCGTGATCCAGGGCGTGGTGCTCTTTGTCACGCTGCTCTATGTGGCGGTCAATCTGGTGGTGGATATTTTGTACGGCCTGGCGGATCCCCGTATTCAGCTGGGCAGGAGGGAATAGGAGGTGCGCGGTTTGACGACTTCCAGACAGCGGGCGGACAGCCCCCAGCGGGCCATCCTGGACGAGCAGCGCGCCCTCCGGCGTGAGCGGCTGGGCTCCAGTCCGGGGCTCATCATAGGACTGAGCGGCGTGGCGGTGCTGGTGCTGGCCGCTGTGCTCATTCCCGCCCTCAGCGGCGTGGACCCCAACGCCATGGCGGTGTCCAGCCGCCTCAGGCCCCCCGGCGCAGGGGGGCTCTTCGGCACCGACGAGTACGGGCGCGATCTGTTCATCCGCACCCTGTACGGGGCCCGGGTCTCCCTCGGCGTGGGCGGGGCGGTGGCGGTCTTCTCCGCCCTGCTGGGCACCGTTGTGGGTATCTACGCCAGCTACTTCAAGGTGCTGGACCATATCCTCATGCGCATCTGCGACGGGCTCATCGCCATCCCCGGCGTGCTGCTGGCCATCGCCCTGATGGCGGCGCTGGGGCCCTCCATGTGGAACGTGGTGCTGGCCCTCACTATCGTATATACCCCGGGCGTGGCCCGGGTGGTGCGGGCGGGTGCCCTGGTGACCAAGCAGCAGCCCTATGTGGAGGCCGAGCGGGTCCAGGGGGCGGGGAACGGACGCATCCTGTGGAAACTCATCCTCCCCAGCGTCTTCTCCCACCTGATGGTGCAGTCCTCCTTCGTCTTTGCCCAGGCTATCATCTCCGAGGCGTCTCTCAGTTTTCTGGGGGTAGGCATCCCGGCCCCGGCCGCTAGCTGGGGGAACATCCTCCAGGCCAGCAAGCCGGTGATCTCCAAAGCGCCGTGGATGGCGATCTTTCCGGGGGTGGCAGTCATCCTCTGCGTCCTCTGCCTGAATCTGCTGGGGGACGGCCTGCGCGACTACTTCGACCCCCGGGCGGCGAAGAGGGGGCGGCGCTGATGGAAGAGCTGCATAAATTCAGTCCTGGGGCACAGCCCCTCCTTGCGCTGGAGGACTTCCGCGCGGCCTTCCGCGTCCGGGGCCGCCGCCTGGCGGCGGTGGATGGGGTAAACCTCACGGTCCGCCCCGGCGAGATCGTGGGCGTGGCGGGGGAGTCGGGCTCGGGCAAGAGCGTGATGGCCCAGTCCATCCTGCGTCTGGTGGAGTACGACAGCGATATTACTTACAGCGGAAAAATCTCCTTTGAGGGGGAGGACCTGCTGAAAAAGCCCCGGTCCCGTCTGGGAGCCATCCGGGGCAACCGCATCTCTATGATCTTTCAGGACCCGCTCACCTCTCTCAATCCGGTATACACCGTGGGGCGGCAGATCGACGAGGTCCTGCGCCTGCATCGGGGCCTCTCCGGGGCGGAGGCCCGCCGCCGCACCCTGGAGCTCCTGGACCGCACCGGCATCCCCAGCCCCCGGCGCTGCGCGGGCCAGTACCCCCATGAGCTGTCCGGCGGGATGCAGCAGCGGGTGATGATCGCCATGGCCCTGGCCTGCGAGCCCAGCCTGCTCATCGCGGACGAGCCCACCACCGCTCTGGACGTGACCATTCAGGACCAGATCTTAGGCATGATCTCCGACCTGAACCGGGAAACGGGCATGGCGGTGCTCCTTATCACCCACGACCTGAATGTGATGGCGCGGGTGTGCCACAGCGTCCGGGTGATGTACCTGGGACAGATCGTGGAGGAGGCGGAGACTGGGGCGCTCTTTGCCCGTCCGTTTCACCCTTATACTCAGGGGCTGCTGGCCTGCATCCCCAGGCTGGACGTGCCCCGGGACGAGCCCCTGCCCGTCATCCCGGGCATAGTGCCGCCCCTGTCCGCCGTCCCGGCGGGGTGCCGGTTCTGCACCCGCTGTCCCTACGCGGACGACCGCTGCCGCGCGGAGGAGCCGCCCGCGGTGGAGGCCGGGCCGGGACACTATGTAAAGTGCTGGCGCTTTGTCGCCGGGGATGAGGAGGGGCGCCTATGACTGAGCCGCTGCTTGCGGTGCGGGGGCTTGAGAAGAAGTACCCTATCTATGGCCCCCTGGGAAAGCTCCTGGGGCCCAGGGACCATATGAGGGCGGTATCCGGCCTCTCCTTTGAGGTGTACCCGGGGGAGACCTACGGACTGGTGGGGGAGTCCGGCTGCGGCAAGACCACCACGGGCCGGGCCATCCTGGGCCTTACCCGGCCTGACGCCGGAGAGATCCTGTACGCCGGGCGGGATCTTGCAAGGCTCTCCCCACGGGAGTTTCGCCCTCTGCGGGGAGACATCCAGCTGGTGTTCCAGGACTCCCTCTCCGCGCTCAACCCCCGCCGGCGCATCGGGGCCGCCCTGGAGGCGCCCCTGGTCATTCAAAAGCAGGGGGACGGGGAGGAGCGCCGCCGCCGGGTGATGGAGAGCCTAGAGAAGGTGGGCCTGTCCGCCGAGCACTTCTTCCGCTACCCCCACGAGCTGTCGGGCGGTCAGGTCCAGCGCCTGGGCATCGCCAGGGCCATCATCACGGCGCCCAAGCTCGTCGTGTGCGACGAGCCGGTGTCCGCCCTGGACGTGTCCATCCAGGCCCAGATCCTCAACATGCTCAAGGAGTTACAGCGGGAGATGGGGCTGAGCCTCCTCTTCATCTCCCACGACATCGGGGTGGTGCGCTACCTGTCTCAGCGCATCGGGACCATGTACTTAGGCTCCCTGATGGAGGAGGCCCCCACCGAGCGGCTGTTTGAAAACCCGCTCCACCCGTACACGAGGGCGCTGTTCTCCGCCATGCCCGACTTTGCCGCCGGGGAGCGGAAGAGCGCCCCCCTCCGGGGGGAACGGCCGCTGCGCACCGACGGGTTCCGGGGCTGCCCCTTCCAC
>DATMXU010000077.1:0-4398 GCA_035562355.1 Pseudoflavonifractor sp. | reverse complement strand
AAGGCCTCCAACCAGAAATCAACGCCTACGATGATCGCCATGATCGTGAGTAGTATGCCTTGGATCAGGGTAATCTCCACAAGATCTCCTCCTTACTATATTTTGAAACGCCGGTCACACTCCGGCGGTCCAAACCGCGTTATTTTACGTCCTCTTTAAAGTCGCCCGGCACGTCTTGGATATAGAGCTTTTCGACCTTGCTCTTGATGAACAGAAGGTCCTCCATATCCCTGTCGTCCACATAGACCTTCTTGCTGATGGGGCGCTTGCCGTTTGAAAAGTGCATGTTGCCCACGTTGACCTCCTTGACGGGCACGCCGCCCTCGATCAGCGTCCGCACCGCCGCGGGAGTGCGGCAGACGAGAAAGATCTTCTGGCTGGGGGCCGCCTTATGGATCACGTCGATGGTCTTTTGCAGGGTAAAAAAGCGCACCCCCGCACCCGAGGACTCGGCGGTCATGCTCATGAGCTCCTGCTGGAGCTTGTCCCCAGCCGCCTCGTCGTCGGCCACCACCAGGAGGTTCGCGCCTATCGTCATGGTCCAGGTGACGCCTACCTGCCCGTGGATCAGCCGGTTGTCGATCCTCGTCAACAAAATGTTCGGTTCCGCCATAGGAATTCCTCCTTATTCGATCCTAAATTATGAACAAATCATGAATGGTTCTACAGCGTATTGTAGCATGGTTTCCATGTGCATTCAATAGGCCCTATAAATATGGCCCAATTTATCATATGTATTTTATCCATGTTGATACCATTTTCAAATTGATACGACTTTTCTACAAAAAAATATCACAA
Organism: Pseudoflavonifractor sp.; assembly: GCA_035562355.1. Lineage (GTDB taxonomy): Bacteria > Bacillota > Clostridia > Oscillospirales > Oscillospiraceae > Pseudoflavonifractor. The sequence continues at coordinate 3,600 of DATMXU010000077.1, read as the reverse complement.
AGCCTCCGTCTTATGGTATGATGGGAAGGCGAACGACACACGTCCCTCCTCCGTCTGCCGAATCTATGATTGGGATGGTGAATGCCCGTGCCGAACAGACCGCTCTATATGGACATCTACGACGACCTCTTCTCCCGCATCAAGCAGGGCACATACGACTCCGAGACTCCCCTCCCGCCGGAACGGGACCTCTGTGAGCACTATCACGTGAGCCGGTCCACGGTCCGCAGCGCCCTGCGGGAGCTGCACAAGAACGGCCTCATCCACACCATACAGGGCAGCGGCACCTTTGTAAAATCGCAGGTCATCGAGCAGCAGCTCCTCAATTTCTACTCCTTTACCGACGAGCTGAAAAACCGGGGCACCGACTTCGGCTGCACCATCGTCGACTACCAGCTCATCTCGGCCGGCGACCGGCTGGCCCAGAAGATGGGCTGCCCCAAGGGCTGTGCCATCCACCTGCTGGTGCGCCTGCGCTGCTCCGCCTCGGCGCCTCTGATGCTGGAGTACACCTACCTGCCCCAGAGCCGTTTCCACAAGATCAACGCCGCGGTCCTGCCCAACGCCTCTCTGTACGAGTATCTGCGCACCAAGTACAACCTCCGCATGGACCACGCCGTGGAGACCCTGCAGCCCATCCTCCCCTCCCCCCGCGAGAAGGAGCTGCTGAGCGTGACCCACCCCATCCCCTGTATGCTGCTGGAGCGGTACGGCTACGAGGAGGACGTGCTGGTGGAGTACACCCGCTCCGTCGTGCGGGGGGATAAATATATCTTCAAGGTACGGCTGGACAACCGGTCCAACAGGCCGGAGATAAACGTTCCGTGAATGATTCAGTAAACAGGACGCGCCCCGGGGCGCGTCCTGTTTTTCGTCCTTAATTCCTCCGTTACGCTTGACTTCCGGCCTCTAATTCGCGATAATAGAGAGAATAAGACCCTGTAAGGAGGAAGTTCTCATGGCTAAGACGGCAAACGGCGAAATTAAGCCGGTGCTTAAAGCGGCGGCGCGCATGTCCAGGCGGGGCCCGCTGGACCAGGAGCAGCTGCACAAAATGGACGCCTACTGGCGCGCCTCCAACTATCTCTCGGTGGGCCAGCTCTATCTGCTGGACAATCCCCTCCTGCGCGAGCCCCTGAGGGCGGAGCACCTCAAGCGGGTGACGCTGGGCCACTGGGGCACCGCCCCGGGGCAGAATTTTATCTACACCCATTTAAACCGGGTCATCACCAGAAACGACCTGAACATGATCTACGTGGCCGGGCCGGGCCACGGGGCCGAGGCGGTGGTCGCCCAGGCGTATCTGGAGGGCACCTACAGCGAGGTCTACCCCAACGTGGGGCAGGACGAGGAGGGGCTGAAAAAGCTCTTCCGGCAGTACGCCTTCCCCGGCGGCATCACGAGCCACGCCGGGCCCCAGACCCCCGGCTCCATCAACGAGGGCGGCGAGCTGGGGTACTCCCTCGCCCACGCCTTCGGCGCGGTGATGGACAGCCCCGATCTCATCGCCGCCTGCGTGGTGGGGGACGGGGAGGCCGAGTGCGCCCCCCTCGCCACCGCGTGGCAGTCCAACAAGTTCCTCAGCCCCATCTCCGACGGCGCGGTGCTGCCCATCTTCCTCTTAAACGGCTACAAGAGCGCCAACCCCTCCGTCTTTGGGCGCATTACGAGGGAGGAGGTGGAGATGTTCTTCAAGGGCTGCGGATGGGAGCCCCGTTTCGTGGATGAGGACGACACCGCCCAGGCCCACCAGACCATGGCCGCCGCCCTGGACTGGGCGGTGCGGGAGATCAGCCGCATCCAGGAGCACGCCCGTACCCAGGGCGACCACACCCGGCCCCGGTGGCCCATGGTCATCTTCCGCTCCCCCAAGGGGTGGACGGGGCCGAAGACGGTGGACGGCCAGGCCGTGGAGGGCTCCGCCCGGTCCCACCGCATCCCCCTGTCGGTCAGCGCCTCCCGCCCGGAGCACCTGCGGGAGCTGGAGGAGTGGCTGCGCTCCTACCGGCCGGAGGAGCTCTTCGACGCCCGGGGCAGGCTGAAGGCCGAGCTGCAGGAGCTGGCCCCCACGGGAGCGCGGCGCATGGCCGCCAACTCCCACGCCAACGGCGGCGGGCTGCTGCGGGACCTGCGCCTGCCCGACTTCCGCGCCTACGCGCTGGGGGTCCCCGCCCCCGGGGCGCGGAGCGGCGAGGATATGGGAGAGCTGGGCAAGTACCTGCGGGACGTGGTGAAGCTCAATGCCGAGGCAAGGAATTTCCGCCTCTTCGCCCCGGACGAGGCCCTTGCCAACGGGCTCGACGCCGTCTTCTCGGCCACGGGCCGCCGGTGGAACAGCGACCTGCTCCCCGGCGACACGGGCCTCGATCCGGAGGGCCGGGTGATGGACGCCATGCTCTCCGAGCATATGTGCCAGGGCTGGCTGGAGGGTTACCTCCTCACCGGGCGGCACGGGGTCTTCGTGAGCTACGAGGCCTTCATCCGCATCATCGACTCCATGTTCTCCCAGCACGCCAAGTGGCTCAAGGTGGCCCGGCAGCTCCCCTGGCGGCAGGATATCGCCTCCCTCAACTACGTGCTGGCCTCCAACGTGTGGCAGCAGGACCACAACGGCTTTACCCACCAGGACCCCGGCTTTCTCGACCATGTGGCAAACAAAAAGGCCGACGTGGTGCGCCTCTACCTCCCCCCGGACGCAAACTGCCTGCTGGCCACCTTCGACGGCTGTATCCGCAGCCGGAATTATGTAAATGTCATCATCGCGTCCAAGCACCCCAGGCCCCAGTGGCTCACCATGGATCAGGCGGTGAAGCACTGCACCCAGGGCATCGGCATCTGGCAGTGGGCCTCCAACGACCAGAGCGACGAGCCCGACGTGGTCATGGCCTGCTGCGGCGACACCCCCACCCTGGAGACCCTGGCGGCCGTGACCATCCTGCGCAAGTACCTGCCGGAGCTGCACATCCGGGTCATCAACGTGGTGGACCTGATGAAACTCCAGCCCCACACCGAGCACCCCCACGGCCTCACCGACGAGGACTTTGACGCCTACTTCACCACCGACAAGCCCATCATCTTCTGTTTCCACGGCTACCCCACGCTGGTACACGAGCTGACCTACCGCCGCCGCAACAAGCTCCTCCACGTCCGGGGCTACAAGGAGGAGGGCACCATCACCACCCCCTTCGACATGCGGGTACAGAACGACATCGACCGCTACCACCTTGTCATCGACACGGTAAAGCGTCTGCCCCAGCTCGGAAACCGGGGGGCTTTCCTCATCCAGCTCATGCGGGACAAGCTGGTGGAGCACCAGCAGTACATCACCACCTATGGCGAGGATATGCCCGAGATCCGGGATTGGGCCTGGAACGACGGAAAGGGATTCGAGGCCTAGAGGACTTCCCCCCTGCCGCCGGAGGCGCTCTCCCCGCAAGGGGAACGCTCAATCAAAAAGCCGACGGACTCGTCCGTCAGCCCAGATCATTAAAACCCTCGGTTTTCATCAGTGAAAACCGAGGGTTCCAGCCTGACAAAGAAGTCCCGCGGGACTTCTTTGTCAGGCTGGAACCCTCGGTTTTCACTGATGAAAACCGAGGG
>DATMXU010000076.1:0-31596 GCA_035562355.1 Pseudoflavonifractor sp. | reverse complement strand
TTAATAGGTAGCTCCGCAACACTACATGATGGGGGCATTTCTATGAAAGCATCTAAGGCACTGTCCCCAGCGTCACGGCCTTTTGGTTTGCGCGATTGTTTCGGCTATTTGATGGGCGATTTCGGTTGCAATATGAGCTTTGCCTTGATTTCAAACTACATGATGCTCTTTTATACACAGTTCATTGGTATTAGCCTTGTACATTATGGATTCATCATCCTATTCGCAAAGATTTGGGATGCCATAAATGATCCGATGATTGGTGCGATTTCCGACAGGCTTACCCCCAAGAGTGGTGACAAGTTTCGTCCATGGATTTTTTGGGGTAGTTTCCCGCTGGCATTTAGTGCATGTCTTCTGTTTCTAGATACGCGGTCATGGCCATACCATATCCGTATTTTGGCATGCATTATCGGCTATTTGATATGGGATATCTTGTACACCGTGGTCAACGTCCCCTATGGATCGATGAATGCAACTATTACCGCATCTCCTGGGGAGCGCAGCCAACTGTCTACTTGGCGCAGTTTCGGTAGTATTGTGGCAGCGCTACCCATCAGCATTTTCCTGCCGCAGATACTCTATAAGAAAGTGGCTGTATGTGGTGCGGAGAAAAGCATTTTTCAGGGGCAGTTATTGTGGATTGTGGCAGTAGTGATGGGTGTCATCGCACTAATTAGCTTTCAGCTGCTCTATCGCCTGTGCACCGAGCGCATCACACACCCAAACAGGCCACGGCTAACGCTCAATTATTTTAACACTCTTATACGCTTTTTCACGAATCGCTCCATGCTTGCCGTCGCTATCGCAGCGCTGATGCAAACGATTTTTATCATGTCCAACGCCAGTACCAATGCGCTGGTATTTCAAATGTATTTCGGTGACGGTTCATTGGCGAGCTATTCCACAGTCAGTACAGTAATTACAATTATTGCCGCGCCGCTAGTCAGGCCACTAGTCGAGAAATTCGGTAAAAAGGCACTCTGTACTTGGCCGATGCTTTTGTGTGTGGTTGCCTACATGCTTATTCTAGTAGTGCCGAATATTAGCCCCGTGCTTTTTATCAGCCTTATGACCCTCGCCTCTATTGGAAACGTGTTTTACACGATGGTCGGATGGGCGTTAGTTTCAGACTGCATTGTCTCCATGGAGTATCAGTCCGGGATGCGTGAGGAGGGCTCAATTTACGCCACCTACTCGATGGTACGCAAGATAGGGCAGGGTATCGGTCAATCCATAGTTCCTTTTGCCATCATTCTAACTATTCCTGGTCTTAAGTTGGACGATGCCGCGACGTGGAGTCCTGCTTATGGTCTTGCCATCAAGAATTTTGCGGCACTGCTGCCTTTGATTGGGGCGTTGGCAACCTTTCTCTGTTTCCGTCTGATCTATGACCTAGACAGCAAAAAGCTCACAGAGATTGAAACGGCACTCAGACACATCGATACGAGTATGGAATAGGCAGTCAAGTTCTATCTTAACGGTGCGAGGGCGACCCTACACATTTGTTAGTTGAACAACGAACGTGCAGCCAGTTTCGGCACGGAGCTGTTTAGGGGGATTGGGGGCATTGTCACAACAAGCAAGTGGGTATTTCTGCACCAGCGGAAATATCCATTTTAGCCACAATGCCGTTTTTCCTGAAGAAGTAGATAATTACCAAAAAATGACGAAAAAGATATTTATTCTGTTTAAAGAGGTGAGTAATTTGCAGATTCTGGAGAGGATTACTAAAGAGTCCGCGCGAGATTATGCTCTGAGGACGCTGATGTATAATATTGTAAATTTAGAATTGGTACCGGGCAGTATGATGAGCGAACAGGAAATTTCTCGGGCCATAAAATTGTCTCGTACTCCAGTACGCGAAGCATTGATGGAGCTTAGCAAGAGTAAAATCGTAGAAATTATACCGCAATGCGGGAGCCGTGTAGCACTGATCGATGACGATTTAGTAGAGGAATCCCAATTCCTGCGTTTCGTTTTAGATACGGCTATTATAAAGCTGCTCTGTGCGCGGACGGAGGAGCTTGACTTTTCACAGATCGAAGAAAACCTGAACCTGCAGGTATTTTGTATGAAACACGGACTGGATGACCGAATTATAGAGTTAGACAACGAATATCATAAAGCTTACTATACCATGTGCAATAAAGTTCTGACGTATCAGCTTATGAACACCATGACCTCACATTTTGACCGGGTACGGATGCTAGCTGCGCAGGCCGGAATGGTGAACGGAAACAAATCAATAGATGATCATATCGCAATTGCCCAGGCTGTCCGCAAAAAAAATGTGGCCCAGGCAATGGCTTTGGTAGATACCCATCTCTCGCGCTACAAAATTGACGCTATATATTTAAGGCACACGTACCCAGAGTTCTTTAAACCCGCGCAATAGCGGTATAAGGCGTGCCACCAAGCTGGATAGCCAGGATGTGAACGTAACGCTATCTGAGCGATTTACGCAAGCCTTAGACCCGGTAATGGCACAGCGGGCGCGATGACAGTGCGGGGATAATGAAAACTTTCTCACAACCTCCCACAGATTTGAGGGGACGGCGCACGTTCAGAACGGCGGCGCGGAGTTATGACAACCCTGCCAAGGGCGGCCTGCAATATCCCCATCGCCGGGGCTGCATGGCAAATACACCACGGCGCGGCTGTTTTGTAACACTACACAAAGGAGATGTGAATTATGACCGGTACACAAATGCAATTTTGTACCGTCAAACCAGATCACTTTCACAATCGTAAAATGGTTTTCTATGGCCGAGCCTCTACTCAACATGCAGGGATCTGTGCTCCCGGCCTGTGGCGTGCTGTCACAGTGTAGCCGCCTGAAAAATAGCAGAGCCCTCAGCCAGGTAATAGAAACCCAAATTTATAAGATACAATCCCGAATGGAGAATTATAGCGTCATGCGTACCGATGGGGAGATTTCCAAAGAGGAATACCAGCCTCTGCGGAAGGCCGCCACTGCCGAGATGGAACAGTTTCTCAAGCAGCTAGGCACCTTGGAGGCTGACACGGTCTGTGATTATAGCGGCCAATTCCAATCATTCAAAACAGTGATGGCGCAAATAGTGACCTCTCGCAGGCCAAAGTTTCGGAAGGTTTAATTCAGGAGCTTGTCGAAACCATTACGCCATCAGAGCAATATACTTACCGCTGGAAACTGAATTTTGACGCTGCGAACGGAGACGACAATGCAACTTAATGAAAGTTTCCACCTATTCTGTCCTGACATTTGCCATCAACTTTGAAGATACCCAAAAGTTCCGCGAGAGCTACGGCATGGATTTCCGTTTTCGCCGGAATCAGTGGAGTGATTTGGCGGTGGAAACCTTATATTTAAGCAACAAACAACGAGCGCACTGTTTTAGGCAGTGCGCTCGTTGTCTATTTTACCGCAAGTTTAAAGTTTTCAGTAAGCTCGCAGGATTATTTCTGCTCCCTGGGTGCTTTAATAGCGGCCTGTGCGGCTGCAAGACGGGCGATGGGCACGCGGAAGGGGGAGCAGGAGACGTAGTTCAGGCCAACCTTGTGGCAAAACTCCACGCTGGTGGGGTCGCCGCCGTGCTCGCCGCAGATGCCCAGGTGGATGCTGGGCCGGGTGGCCTTGCCCTTCTGGACGGCCATCTCCACCAGCTTACCCACGCCGTTCTGGTCCAGGTGGGCGAAGGGGTCGCTCTCGTAGATCTTGTTGCCGTAGTAATAGTCGAGGAACTTGCCTGCGTCGTCACGGGAGAACCCGAAGGTCATCTGGGTGAGGTCGTTGGTGCCGAAGGAGAAGAACTCGGCCTCGGTGGCGATCTCATCGGCGGTGAGGGCGGCGCGGGGGATCTCGATCATGGTGCCCACCTCATACTTGAGGTCGATGCCGGACTCGGCGATGAGCTTGTCGGCAGTGGCCACTACCACGTCCTTGACGTACTTGAGCTCCTTGACCTCGCCCACCAGGGGGATCATGATCTGGGGCTCGATGTGGTACTTGCCGCGCTTGGTGACGTTGATGGCGGCGTTGATGACGGCGGTGGTCTGCATCTCGGCGATCTCGGGGTAGGAGACGGCCAGACGGCAGCCGCGGTGGCCCATCATGGGGTTGAACTCGTGGAGCGACTCGATGACATGGTGGACCTTTTCCACGGTGATACCCATATCCTCGGCCAGGGCCTTGATGTCCTCCTCCTTGGTGGGCAGGAACTCATGCAGAGGGGGGTCGAGGTAGCGGATGACCACGGGGCAGCCCTCCATGGCCTCATAAAGCCCCTCGAAGTCGCCCTGCTGATAGGGCATGATCTTGGCCAGGGCCTTCTTGCGGTCCTCGGTGTTATCCGAGAGGATCATCTCACGCATAGCCTTGATGCGGCTCTCCTCGAAGAACATGTGCTCGGTGCGGGTCAGGCCGATGCCCTGGGCGCCGAAGGAGCGGGCCTGGGCGGCGTCCTTGGGGGTGTCGGCGTTGGCGTAGACCTCGAGCTGGCGGTACTTATCAGCCCAGCCCATCAGACGGCCAAAGTCGCCGGAGCCCACGTCGGCGGGCACGGTGGCGACCGCCTCGCCATAGATATTGCCGGTGGAGCCGTCGATGGAGATCCAGTCGCCCTCCTTGTACACCTTGCCGCCAAGGGTAAACTGGGCCTTGGCATAGTCCACCGCAATGTCGCCGCAGCCGGAGACGCAGCAGGTGCCCATGCCGCGGGCCACAACGGCGGCGTGGCTGGTCATGCCGCCGCGGACGGTGAGGATGCCCTGGGCGACCTGCATGCCCTCGATATCCTCAGGGCTGGTCTCCAGGCGGACCAGGACCACCTTTTCGCCCCGGTTATGCCACTCCTTGGCATCCTCGGCGGTAAAGACCACCTTGCCGCTGGCGGCGCCGGGGGAGGCGGCCAGGCCCTTGCCGATGATCTGGGCCTTCTTCAGGGCGGCGGGGTCGAACTGGGGGTGGAGCAGGGCGTCGAGCTGCTTGGGCTCGACCCGGAGGACGGCCTCCTTCTCGTCGATCATACCCTCGTCCACCAAATCCACGGCAATCTTCAGGGCGGCGGCGGCGGTGCGCTTTCCATTACGGGTCTGGAGCATATAGAGCTTGCCATCCTCGATGGTAAACTCCATGTCCTGCATATCGCGATAGTGTTTCTCCAGGCGGTCCGCCGTCTCAGCGAACTGCTTATACACCTCGGGCATGTCCTCGGCGAGGTGGGAGATGGGGTTGGGGGTGCGCACGCCGGCCACCACATCCTCACCCTGGGCGTTGATGAGATACTCGCCGAAAAGGACCCGCTCGCCGGTGGCCGGGTTGCGGGTGAAGGCCACGCCGGTGCCCGAGCGGTCGCCCGAGTTGCCGAAGACCATGGACTGCACGTTGACGGCGGTACCCCAGTCGTAGGGGATCTCGTTCATGCGGCGGTAGACGTTGGCACGGGGGTTATCCCAGGAGCGGAACACGGCCTTGACGGCCTCCATGAGCTGAATCTTGGGATCGGTGGGGAACTCCACGCCCTTCTCATCCTTATAAAACTTCTTAAACCGGGCCACCAGGTCCTGCAGATCTTCGGTGGTAAGCTCGGTATCCAGCTTGATGCCGCGCTCCTCCTTCTTGGCGTCGATGATCTCCTCAAAGCGTTTCTTAGAGAGCTCCATCACCACGTCGGAGAACATCTGGATAAACCGGCGGTAGGAGTCATAGGCGAACCGGGGGTTCTGGGTGATCTCGGCAAAGCCCTCCACCACGGCATCGTTGAGGCCCAGGTTGAGGATGGTGTCCATCATGCCGGGCATGGAGGCCCGGGCGCCGGAGCGAACCGAGACCAGCAGGGGGTTCTTGGGATCGCCGAACTTTTTGCCGGTGATCTCCTCCAGCTTGCCGAGATACTCCATGATCTCATGTTCAATGTCGGCGTTGATGGCGCGGCCGTCATTATAATACTGGGTGCAGGCCTCGGTAGAGACCGTGAACCCCTGAGGGACGGGCATACCAAGGCTGCACATCTCAGCCAGGTTGGCGCCCTTGCCGCCCAGCAGCTCCTTCATAGAGCCATTTCCCTCGGAAAACAGGTAGACATATTTATGTGCCATCTATTTACTTCCTCCTTAAGGTAGACGTGTTCTCTATTATACCATTCTTATCGGTTTTTTCAAGGACTTATCGGTTTTCTCAGTGGCTTTTGAGAAGATTTTTGGACGGTATCCTACTTTTGCACCTTATCGCCGGTCACCACTCCACGCCTAAACGGGCGGGGAGCCCCTTATCGAAGGGGTGGCGGAGCTTTTTCATCTCCGTGATATAGTCGGCCCGGCCCGTGAGCTCCGGGTCCGGGTCCCGGCCCGTGAGGACGATCTCCCGCTCGCCCCCCCAGCGGTCCAGCAGGGCGGTCACCCGCTCCAGCGGCAGCAGCCCGGTGGAGACGGCGGCGCAGCACTCGTCCAGGACCGCAAGCTCCTTCCCCGCCTCCAGCGCCCGCTCCACGCCCTCTAAAAGGGCGAGGCAGCGCCCCACGGCCTCCTGTTTCTCCCCCTCGTCCATGGCAAAGGTAAACTTCATTCTCTCGGGCAGGGGCAGCAGCTCCACACCCTCCACCCTTTGGAGGGCCAGGCGCTCGCCGCTGTCCCCCGTCTTCAAAAACTGGGCAACCACCACGCCCCGTCCACGGCCCGCCGCCCGGAGGGCCAGGCCAAAGGCGCAGGTGGTCTTCCCCTTCCCGTCGCCGCAATAGATATGGATCATTTCATGTCCCCCTTAAAATCCCGCAGGTACTCCTCCACGGACCGCGTCATTTCCCGGGCAAAATCGGAGTTGTACTTTCGGTTACAAAAGGCCTGTATCCAGTCGTCGAAGTCCCTGCCGCCGGTGCGCCGCGCGAACATCTCCCGCAGCTCTGCCTCCTCCATGACGCGATACCCGTTTTCGTGGACGATGTGGGTGAGCTCGAACCGCTCCGGCTTGGGCCGGTCCCGCTGCTGCCGGGTGGGGTAGCCCATCACCAGCATGGCCGCCGGAAAAACCCACCGGGGCAGAGTTAAGAGGCTGCGGTGTTCCTCGCAGAGCTCCATGATATCCCCGATATAGCAGGAGCCAAGCCCCAGGCTCTCAGCCGTTACCACGGCGTTCTGGGCGGCAATCAGGGCGTCGTCCACAGCCAGGAGCAGGTCCCCTGCGCCAGGGGCGCGCGGCGCGCAGCCCGCCGCCAGGTACGCGTCGTACCACTTGCGACAGTCGGCGCAGAAAATCAGCACCACCGGCGCCTTGGCGATAAAGGGCTGGTGGTCGCAGGTGTCGGCCAGGCGGTCCTTGAGGGCCTGGTCGGTGATATCCAAAATGGTATAGAGCTGCTGGCAGCCCGCGCTGGGGGCCTGTACGGCCGCCTCCAGGACGGCCTGTTTGATCTCGGAGGGGACGGGCGCGTCGGTAAAAGCCCGCACGGATTTGCGGTCATACAGGCTCTGGATGATCTCGTTCATAGACGGCTCCTTTCAAATCGGGTTGTTTTCCCAGTCATTGTACCCCAGTGGCGTGGGGATGGCAAGGGGAATGGTAAAACAAGGGCCGCCATAAACGGCGGCCCTTGAGGCGGAAGGGAGCCCTGGCAGTTCCCAAAAGGTGGACACGTTTCATGTCCCTACAGCGGCACGGCGGAGCGGACGGCAAGTCTTCCGTCTGCCACGGTGAATTTGACGTTGTACCCGCCGAAATCCAGGCCGTACACCCGCTCCGGATCACTCTGGTAGGAGGGGCGGGGGTCGCAGGAGAGGACGCCGATCAGCCCCTCCCGCAGCGCCTCCGGAACAGCCGAGAGCAGCTCGGGCGGAAAGTCCACGGTCAGGAGGTTTTCCGGCCTGCCGGCGGCAAAGCCCCCCAACGCCTCGGGGTGGCTGTCGACGTAGGGCAGGTAGGGCTTTAGATCGAAAATGGGCGTACCGTCCATCAGGTCGGCACCGCCCACGTGGAGGACGGGACCCTCCCTGGTGCGCAGGTCCACCCCCTCCAGCCTGACGCAGGAGAGGCCGATAGCGTTGGGCCGGAAGGGGGAGCGGGTGGCGAAGACCCCCAGGCGCTCGTTCCCGCCCAGGCGGGGCGGGCGCACGGTGGGAGACCAGGTATCCCGCACCGCCTCGGAAAACTGCCACACCAGCCACAGGTGGGAAAAGCCCTCAATGCCCCGCAGGGCCTCAGGGCTGCGGTATTCCGGCTCGAATACCACGGTCCCCCGCAGGGCCTCCACCAGGCCGCTCTGCCGGGGAATGCCGAATTTAGTGGGAAAGTCGGTGCGGATACGGGCTATGATCTTCATCGGGATGCTCTCTGCCATGGCGCGCCCTCCTTTTTACAACGGTTATTCTACCACACAAGACCGCTAAAAAGCCAGGGGCTTGTCCCCCAGGAGCTCGACCTCCTCCAGTTTTACGCTGCCATGGAACCGGCGGCGGTACTCGGTGGGCGGGTTGCCATAGAGGGCGGAGAAGACCCGGGAGAAGTAGTTGGGGTCGTCAAAGCCCACCCGGGCGGCGATCTCGGCCACCGTGTCCCCGGTAAGGGAGAGGAGGTTTTTCGCGTGCTCCACCCGCACTTTGTTGATATAGACGTTCAGGTTTACTCCCGTGCGCTTTTTGAAGATGCGGCTCAGGTAGCTCTCGCTGCAGTGGCAGAAGGCCGCCAGCTCCCCCAGCGCGATTCTGGAGGCGTAATTACACTTGATGTACTCGATGGCATGGGTGATGATATTGTCCTCGTTGGACTGGCTGCGCAGCTTATCGCCGGTGACCTTGGCGTGGGTATCCTGCATGCGTTTATAGGTGTGCAGGAGGTATTCGGCCAGCACCTCCATATGGGCGAGCATATCCTCCACATCCACGGTGGAGGTGGAGATGCTCTGGCGGTACAGCTCCTTCGCCATGTTTACGTCTAGGATCTGACTCTTGGAGCAGGTGCGCTCGAGCAGCCTTTCGGCGGTGCGTACCCGGGTCTGGAAAAATCCGATGTTGATGCACCCCAGCAGCATTTTTTCGTCTCCGATGGAGACCACGTACTCCCCCAACCCCGCGTGGCACATGCCGAAGAAGGGCTCACGCGTCTCCTCGCACTTGTGGTACATGCGCCGGATGAGGGAGAGGCATGTGTAGTACCTGTCCCGGTCATGCTTGATATACATACAGTAGGGGTTGGTGTGGGCAAGGTAGGGCTGGAGGGCCACGTCCAGCTCCTTATTGATGGGAATAAACCCACAAAAGTCCTTGATGCAGACATGGAGTCCGTATTTGCGTTTCATCAGCTCCAAATAAGCGCAAATCTTGCCGAAATCCTTCATATTCTTCCCCCCTCTCCTACCTTAATCTGTTTTATCTTCTCTGTCAATCTTTGTGCAGAATAATCCAGAAGTTGAACAAGGTTTTTAATGCGTGACAAGATAATGCTTGCTATGATAGACTCATCTGGGGGTTTTGACGAGAAATTTCCCAGTTGCTGCGATTCATTTTAGCTATTTGCATAGCAAATGATTCCGCATCTTTTTGCTGTGCCAAATGGCAATAGCACAATCATGCATAGAGCTGGGAGAGATTAGGGATGGTACAGGAAAAGCACGGCCAGGTGGTGGTCGTGGGCGGAGGGCCGGCAGGTGTGTGCGCCGCCGTGGCCGCCGCCCGGGGCGGAGCCAGGACGGTGCTGGTACAGAGCCGGGCGGTACTGGGGGGTAACTCCAGCAGTGAGATACGGGTATGGACCCGGGGCGCCACCGGCGCGGGCAATCTCTTTGCCGAGGAGATGGGCGTGTGGGGCGACTTCAAGATGAGGAACCTCTACACCAACCCCGACGGCAACCCCGTCCTCTGGGACGAGGTTCTGCTGGATCTGGTTTTGAAAGAACCCCTGTTGGAGCTCTGCCTCAACACCTATGCGGACCGCGTAGAGCTGGAAAACGGCAGAGTGTCCGCCGTCTTTGGCCGGAACCTGCTTGGGGACGGGTACTACCGCATCACAGGAGACATGTTCATCGACTGCACGGGGGACGGCACCTTGGGCGTAGCGGCGGGCGTCCCCTTCCACCTGGGCAAAGAGAGCCGGAGCGAGTACGGCGAGAGCCTGGCCCCCTTGGAGCCGGAGGCTGCCACCCAGGGCAGCAGCCTTCTCTTCTACGTGAAAAAGGCCGACCACAGGGTGGAGTTCATCCCTCCCGACTACGCCTACGATATGGACTACATGGAGTCCCTCCTCAATAACGGCGCCCGCATCGTCAGTGAGGACTACGGCGGCAGCGACTACTGGTGGGTGGAGTACGGCGGGCACCTGAACGGCGCCCTGGGCGAGATGCAGGAGGTGACCCTCCGGCTGAAAAAGCTCATCATGGGCATCTGGAACTACATCAAGAACAGCGGCAAATTTAATGCCGACAACTACACGCTGGAGTGGGTGGGCAACTACCCCGGCAAGCGGGAGACCCGTCGGATGATTACCGACTATGTCCTGTCCCAGCGCGACGTGGAGACCCCCCATATCTTTTACGACGGGGCCTTCTACGGCGGCTGGTACATCGACTTCCACCCCTCCGACGGAGTCAAGAGCATGGAAGACAGCTGCATCCAGATCCCCGTGAGCCCTTACCAGGTGCCCCTGCGCACCCTCTACAACAGCACGGTGCCCAACCTCCTCTTCGCCGGGCGCAACATCGGCACCACCCACGTGGCCTTTGCCTCCACCCGCATCATGAACACCTGCGCCCTCTCGGGTCAGGCGGCGGGCCAGCTGGCCGCATGGTGTGTCAAGACAGGCGTGGGCACCGACCGGATAGACGAGGCCGCCGCGGCCGAAATCCAGCTGGGACTGCGCCGGAACGACGCGTTTCTCCCCGGCACCTTGGTGAAGGACAGCGCGGATCTGGCCCCCAGCGCAGCTCTCACAGTCAGCGGGACCTTTGACGGCGCCTGCGGCAAGCCTACCGGGGAGCTGCTTCTTCTGAAAGACCGGTTCTTCACCTTCCCGGTCCGGGCCGGACAGGGCCGGGCCGAGGTCCTCCTCAACGCCCCGGTGGCGGCGGCGCTGAAGGGCGCATGGTATGTTTCCCCCCTCCCCTCCCGGCTCCTGCCGGGGTCGCCCATGGGCGACGTCGAGCTCTCGGTGGCGGCGGGAGAGCACTGGGCGGACTTCCCCCTTCCCCAGATCGACGCGGAATGTTTCCTCACCTTCGTCTGCGGGGAAGACTGCACCGTCTCCCTTCGCACCGAGGCCGAGCAGCGCACCGGGTTCCTCTGCGGACGGCGGGATGGCTCGGACTACGCCTATCCCTGCATTCGCGGGGACTACAGCCTCCTCTATGCCCCCTCCGCCCTCACAAACGGCTGCAACCGGCCCTACGGCGGGCCCAATGTCTGGATCTCAGACCGGCTCCCGGCGGTAGTGGAACTGAAGTGGGAGAATACGCAGACCCTGACGCAGGTCACCCTGACCTTTGACCCCGACCTCTCCAAGGAGATCCCCAGCTCACGGGCGGAAAAGTGGGCCGAGAGCCACGTCTTCACCCCTCGACCCGGCATGCCGCCCGAGCTGGTCCGCACCTTCACCCTGGAGCTGAGGGACGAGGCCGGACAGTGGAGCACCGTCCACACCGAGGAGAAAAACTGGCGGCGGCGCTACCCCGTCATCCTGGAACAGCCCGCCGCGGCCACCGCCCTCCGCCTCACCGTCACGGCCACCCATGGCAGTCCCTATGCCAGGGTGTTTGAAATAGTGGCAGCCAAAATTTGATTCGACGAAGAAAGGATGAACTCACATGAAAACAAAGAAACTCCTTGCAGCGCTCCTCGGCCTCTCCCTCTCGGTTTCCCTGCTGGCCTCCTGCACCAACCCCGGCACCGGGTCCTCCACGCCTCCTGCCGGCTCCCCCTCCGCCTCGCCCTCAGTCTCCGCCTCCACTGAGCCCTCCGCCGCCCCTGTGGACCTCGTCTGGGCCGGCTGGTCGGGCGAGGAGGAGGCCAGCAAGGCCATCTTCCAGCGCATGATGGAGACCTATGAGAGCCAGAGCGGCAACAGCGTGACCTGGGTGGGCTGGACCTGGGCCGACACCGCCCAGCAGCTTCTCATCCGCACCCAGGGCGGCGAGCAGCTTGATCTTGCCCAGGCCGACATCGGCATCTTCAACACCATCGCCCAGGCAGGCGTGCTGGCCGACTGGAACGAGATTTTGGGCGAGGACTTCATGAAGGCCACCTTCGAGCAGTCCGCCTTGGACGTGGGCAACGTGGACGGCAAGCAGCTGGGTATGCCCTGGAGCATGGCCTCCATCTCCATGGTCTATAACCCCGAGATCCTGGCCGCCGCGGGCTGGGATACCGTGCCCGCCACCGTCGCCGAGTTCGAGCAGTGCCTGGCCGACATCAAGGCCAAAAATCCCGATGTGGTCCCCTATGGCGTCTCCACCAAGGACGCTACCTGCGCGGGCGACTTCATGCCCTGGCTGTGGACCTTCGGCGGCGCCATCTTCAACGAGGACGGCAGCGTGGCCATCGACAGCGAGGCCGCCGTCGCCTGCGTGAAATGGTACCAGAGCCTTCAGCAGAAGGGTCTCATCGCTATGGATACCGGCCGCGGCGAGGCCCGCCAGCTCTTCGCCCAGGGCAAGGTCGCCTTCTATGACGACGCCGTGGTGGCCAAGGGCCAGGCCGTAAACAACGGCGTGGATCCCGACGAGGTCGTCAACGTCTGCTCCGCCATGCTGCGCCCTGTCCTGAACGCGGGCGACAAGCCCCAGTCCACCATGTGGGGCCACATGCTGGTGACCTTTAAGAACTCCGAGCACCAGGCCCAGGCCGCCGAGCTCGCCCAGACCCTGGTGAGCGACGAGGTTGCCCTGGACTACTTCAAGAATAACGGCATGCCCCCCGTGACCAAGAGCGCCGCCGGCCTGGACGAGGTAAAGAGCGACGCGTACCTGCGCGGCTTTATCCAGTCCACCGCCACCGCCCGCCTGGAGGAGACCGCCCGCCTAGCCAACGCCGGCGAGATCAAGACCATCCTCACCGAGGAGCTCCAGTTTGCCCTTCTGGGCCAGAAGACGGCTGAACAGGCCGTGTCCGACATGGCCGCCCGCCTGGGCGCCCTGTAAGCCCACAGCACCCTGCCTGCCGGGCAGCCGCCGCGCTCTTTCGGCGGTTGCCCGGCGGAGTCTTTAGACGGCAGCCTCGCCTATCTTCACGGAGGTATCCCATGAACAGACTTAAAAACGGCGGCAAACTCACCAACGCTCAGGTGGGCTTTCTGCTGGTGGTGCCCGGTTTGGCCGTGTTCGCCGCCATCATCCTCTACCCCTTTATCGACGCTATCCTCATGAGCTTTACCAACCGCTCCATGCTCTCGCCGGAGTACGAGCTGGTGGGTTTGACGAACTACGCCAAGGTCTTCAAAGACCCCTACTTCGTCAAGACCCTCGTCACCACCCTCTTCTTCGTCCTGGGCAGCACGGTCCTCCCCTTCACCCTGGGCCTTCTGTGGGCCATCGTGCTCAACCAGGGGTTCCGGGGCGCGGAGTTCCTGCGGGGTGTCACGCTGGTCAACTGGATTATCCCGGGCACCGCCATCGGCTTTTTGTGGAGCTGGATCTTCAACGGCCAGTATGGCATCCTCAACGGCATCCTCAAGTCCCTGGGCATTCTGGAGACCGGCATCCCCTGGCTGGGGCAGACGGGTACCGCCCTTCTATGCGTGGTCATTGCCCGGACCTGGCAGATGCTGCCATGGTACATGGCCTTCCTCCTGGGCGGGCTGCAGAGCGTATCCCTCGAGCAGGTGGAGGCCGCCCACATCGACGGGGCCAACAACCTGGAGACCTTCTGGAATGTGATTTTGCCCGGCATGAAACAGACCGCCATTCTGGTCTTCATCCTGGGGCTCATCGGCAACCTCCAGCACTTCGACCTCCCCTGGACCATGGCCCAGGGCGGCCCCGCGCGGTCCACCACCACGCTGTCCATCGAGGTGTACACCACCGCGTTCAAGAACTGGAACATGGGCAAGGCGGCCACCGTGGGCACCATCTGGGCCGTGCTGCTGGCAAGTTTCAGCTTTATCTACCTGCGCAGAGTCAACGAGTCGGACTGAGGAGGGAGAAAGAGAGATGTTTCAAAAAACCACAGCATTTCGCGTCTTCTTCTGGGTCTGCCTCGTCGTCATCGGGTTTTTCGTCTTCTTCCCCCTCCTGTGGATGGTCAACACGGCCCTCAAGCCCACGGCAGAGACCTTCAGCAGCTACTTTTTCACCGGCCCCCTTACCATGGACAACATCGTCCACATCGTCACCGACGCGAAGATCATGGGCTACCTCAAAAACAGCCTCATCGTCTCCTTCGGCTCCAGCTTTATGGCCACTGTGGTCTGCGCCTTCGCGGGCTACAGTTTCTCCAAATTCCGGTACCGGGGCCGCAAGCTCGTCATGGGCCTCTTCATGATGAGCCAGGCCTTCCCCCAGGCCATTCTGCTCCTGTCCATCTATACGCTGATGAACAGGCTGGGCCTGTTGGGGAGCTACTGGGCCCTCCTCATCAGCTACGTGGTCTTCACACTGCCGGTGGGCACCTGGACCCTGAAGAGCTATTTCGACAACATCCCCGACTCCCTCATCGAGAGCGCCAAAATTGACGGCGCGGGCCACTGGCGTATCATGACGCGGATCGTCTTCCCCATGGCCGTCCCCGGCATGATCTCCATCGCCATCTACGGCTTTGTCTGGAGCTGGAACGACCTTCTCTACTCCATGACGCTGGTCACCGACAGCGCCCGGCGCACGCTGGCCTCGGGCCTCGTGATGACCTTCCTGGGCGAGGCGTCCACCAACTGGGGCTATATGATGGCGGCCTCCATCGTCTCTGCCGTCCCGGTCACCATCATCTTCGTCTTCCTCCAGCGCTACTTTATCCAGGGCCTCACGGCCGGCGCGGTAAAGGGATAAGAACGAGAGAAATCCCCCTGCAAAGGCTGAAAACGGGATACATCTGCGTCTTCAGTATTTGCAGGGGGTTTTTGCACCCATTTTCACCCGGTAACGAAAGGAGATTAACATGAACACTGCATTGAGGCGGCTTCTAAGCGCGTTCCTGGCACTGTGTCTGTCATTTTCCTGGTTTGCGTCCGGCGGGCCTCCCGCAGCGGCCGCGGAGGAATCTTCCACCCCCCTCTCACTGGAAGAAGTGATTTACGAAAACGACTTTGAGGGCGAGACCCCGCTGAGCGGCTGGACCACAAACGCAAACTACGCGGTCCTTCCGTCCGGGGAGGGACACCGCCTGGTGGGCGCCAGTCCGGACCACGGCGGCCAGCTGATCGCCGCAGGCAGCTTAAGTGAAAGTAACTATGCGGTGAGCGCGGTGATGAACACCAGCTCGGCGGGTTTCAACGCGGCTGCGAAAGGCGCCAGCGCCGGCATCGTGTTCCGCTATGTGAGTTCCACGCAGTACTATCATCTTCGGCTGGACACATCGGCGGGCGGCGTGGAGCTGCGCAGGTGGAGCGGCGGCAGCACAGTGCTGACAAAGGCCCCCTTTCCCTGGGAGAAGGACCGGGACTATGTGATGACGGTAATCGCGCAGGGAAACTACTTCCGCTGCTATATCGACGGCAGCCTGATCCTCAGCTATGAGGATGCCGCCAACCCTATCCCGGCGGGCACCGTGGGGTTTCGCACCTACGACTGCACCACCGCCTTCGACGATTTGACCGTTTACGAGCTCCCGTCGCCCCAGGCCACCTTGAGCGCTCCCACGGCGGACCAGGCGGTGACCGGAATGCCTCTGACCGTGACGGGCACGGCGAACGAGGTTACGAGCCGGGTGGAGCTGAAGATAAGCGGCGGAGACCCCGTCTCCCTCACGCCGGAACCTGACGGGAGCTTTTCCCATGCGCTTTTCCTGACCAACGGAGCCTACACCGTCACCGCCACGCCTTACAGCTATAAGGGAGTGGAAGGCACTCCGGCAAGCGTCTCCTTTACGGTGAATGTGCCCGCCCGGCCGCTGACGGGGCGACTACAGAAGACCGTGAACGTAGGCACCGACGAGCCTATAGCACTCCTCTTTGACGCGCCCATACGGGCGGACACCGTGAGCGATGAGACGATCAGGCTCCTGTGCGGCGGCGACCCGGTAGAGGCCACGGCGGCCCTCTCCGGCGGAGATCCTTCAGGCCGCACCGTTATCCTCACGCCGAAGGCGGTCCTGTCCGCCAACACCACCTACCACGTGGCGGTCAGCAACGTGCGCGACGTGCTGGGCAACGCCCTGGCGGAGGAACCGTTGATTCTGGCGTTTCAGACGGTAAAGGATCTCAACACCCTCCCCCTTCTGGCGGAGGCGGAGGGTGAGGCGGTCCTCTCCCTCAACGGCCCCTGGCAGTTCAAAACCGACAGCGCGCGCAGCGGCGAGCGGGCCGAGTGGTACAGGCTGACCGATACGGCCGACTGGGACACCCTCACGGTCCCCGGCAATTGGGACCTTGAGAACGCATACGCCAACTACACGGGCCAGGCCTGGTATCACCGCACCTTCCAGGTGCCGGAAGAATATGCCGGGTACCCCGTCTATCTGGACCTGACGGCGGTCTACCACGACTGCAAGGTCTGGGTCAACGGCCAGCCCGCCGGGACCCACAGCGGCGGGTATACCACCTTCCAGCTCCGTGTGGACCAGTTTCTCAACTTTGGCGGCCAGGAGAACACCATCGCCATTTTGGTGGATAACACCTACAGCGTGGGCGCCTGGTGGAAGTGGGGCGGCATCTCGGGCGGCGCGCTGCTGCGGGTGAACAACCCCTCCAGGCTGGAGTGGCAGCATATCATCTCCACGCCCGACCTGGAAAACGGCACGGCGCACCTCTCCATCGAGTACAGGATCGACAACCAGGCCTCCGTAAATAAGGCGTACACTGTAGTCAGCCGGGTCTACGACAGGGCAACCGGGACTCCCGCGGGCGAGGTGAGCACTCCCGTCACCGTCCTTCCCTTCTCCGAAAATCCCGATCAGCGGTTTACCGCCACCGTAGAGCTGGAGGATGTAAAGCTCTGGCACTTCGACGACCCCAACCTCTACACCGTGGAGACCTGGCTGTACGACGGGGACGCCCCCGTCCACCACGTTCAGGACAACATCGGCATCCGCAAGATTGAAATCAGGGACACCAAATTCTATATAAACGGCGAGCAGGTCCGTCTGACGGGCGCGGACCGGGTCTGGGACGACCGGGTCAACGGGCAGACCGAGCCGGACTATGTCATCATGCGTGACGTCGACTACATGAAGTCCATGGGCATGAACTGCGCCCGGCTCAGCCATATCCCCATGTCGAAGAATCTGCTAAACTACTGCGACGAGGTGGGGTTCCTTCTCATCTGCGAGAGCAATGTCTGGGGCGGCCCTCCGGGCAAGAACGGCGACGGCGCCTACAAGTCGGAGAGCTGGTACCGGGAGATGATCGAGCGGGACTTCAACCACCCGGCCATCTTCGCCTGGTCCATCGGCAACGAGATGCACGGCGGAAACCAGGCCACCAAGGACTACGCACAGTACATGGTCCCGTTCATCAAGGACCTCGACCCCTCCCGTATGGTGACCGAGGTGAGTCTCTCGGCCCAGAACCCCAACGACCCGAACAACCCCCAGGGCGATTCGGTCTACTACTCTGATTTTATCTGCTGCAACTTCTACGGCGGGTTCCGGGACAATGTCCTGCGGGTCCACAACACCTATCCCGAAAAGGCCATCTTCATCTCTGAGTACGGTAACGGCCAGACCTCCGAAGTGCCCGACAAGGCGGTCATCCGTCCCCAGGCCATCCTAGACGCGTGGGAAGACCTGCCCTATGTCTTCGGGGCGGCCATCTGGACCCTCAACGACTACCGCTCCAACTACGGCGGCACCCCCCTGGGTCAGAACCGGGTATGGGGCGTCACCACCGTCTGGGGCGACAAGAAGATCGGCTTTGAGGCACTGCGCAAGGCCTCCTCGCCGGTGAAACGCCTCACCGTCACGGTCTCGGGCGACACCGGGACCGAGGGTGCCACGGCTCTGGCCCTGATCGAGACCCAGATCAAGGACCTGGCGGAGGACCTGCCCGCCTATCCCCTCCGGGGTGCTCTGGTCAAGTGGGAGGCCCTGGACCGGGCGGGGGCAATCTTCGCCTCAGGGCTGGAGGAGCTGCCCGATCTGCAGCCCGACGGCAGCGTGCATATCGTCTCCGCCGTGCTGACGGGCATCCCGTCCGGCGGGGTCGGCGCGGTCCGCGCCACAGTGGTGGATTCTCTTGGCTATGAGGTGGCCGAGACCTTCCAATACCTCCTTGCCCCCTCCGCCGCGCCCGTCGTCACCGACGTCATCACCGCCGGGACCGACGCCCGGGTGCTCTTCGAGGCGGCGCCCAACGCCGAGCGCTACATCGTCACCGCCACCGCGGAAGACGGGACGACCGCCACCGTCAACTCCCAGATGAACCGCTACGCGGACTTCACGGGGCTGACCGCGGGCGGGACCTATTCCTTCACCGCAGCCGCCGGCAACGCCATAGGCACGGGGCCGGCCTCCGCTCCTGTCCGGGTCGAGCTGGACGGCGCTTACAATGCCCTTCCCCCCATCGTCTGGCATACCGAGCCGGTAGAGGGCGCCTTCTTCGTGGGCTATTCCGTCAAGGCCCAAAACGACACCTATGAGCTGAAGTACGGCACCTCCAGCGGCAGCTATCCCCATACCGCCTCATTCGGCACCGAGGGCGGTGTCAAACTCTCCGGCCTCACCGGCGGGCAGACCTATTACTACCGGCTGCGCAGCCTCACCGGCGGCGTGCCCAGCGCCTGGAGCCAAGAGGTTGCCGTCACTGTGGAGCGGGCCGGGGAGGCCCGTACCGTGCCCGTGGTAAGGGGCGCGGCGGCGGGCAAGCACACCGTCAGCCTCACCATCGACCCGGCCTGGAAGGCCACGGGCTATACCGTTCGGTATGGCACCTCCCCCGACACGCTGGAGCAAAGCCTGTTCGTTCACCGCGCCGAGGTGGCGCAGCTCACCGTCCCGGGTCTGGACCCGGAGCGCGACTACTACTTTGCCGTCGCCTCCCATAACGGGGATACCCAGTCGGCCTTCTCCGCGCCGGTAGCTGCCCGCACCTCGTCGGGCAGCGGGGCACAGGAGATGGTCGTGGCCTCGGTGGGTACCGCCAGCTTGGCGCTCAACTGTTTCGACAACCGGGGCCAGGTGGAGATTTCGGCCTCCAGCACCTATTCCACCGCAAAGACGCTGACCGTGAAGGTGGAGGACCTGCCCGCCGGGCTCTCTGTCCCGGAGGAGTTGTCCTTCCAGGTGGAGCCCGGGCAGAGCGCGGCCTACCGTTTCCCGGTCACGGTGGACGAAGCCGCGCCCGCTCGGAGCTACACCTTCCGGGTGTCCGTGCTGGACGGAGAACATAAACTGGCCGAGCGGCAGGTCGCCCTCTCCTTCTTCCAGACGGAGGTCCTGCTCAGCGACGACTTCTCCGAGGAGGTCGAGGGCCGTTATGCCCTGAGCGGCAAGAGCGGCAGCATGGCCGTAACGGGCGGCGCGCTGGTCATGGACGTCTTCAAGGCGGACGAAGCCCCCATCGTCACCGCCGGGCAGGCCGACTGGAGCGGCTACACTGTGGAGAGCCGGGTTCGGATCGCCGACAATACGCGGATGGGGTCCGGTATCAGCGCGGGCCTTATCTTCCGGTATCAAAACGACGAAAACTTCTGCCACGCCCGGATCGACATGAGCAAGACCTCCTCCAAGCCATCGTTCCAGGTATACCGATGGCAAGACGGAAAGGCAGCCTCCCTGTACAGCACGGCCCTCTCCGGGGAGTGGAACGATACCTATCACATTCGGGTATCGGACGACGGAGACACCGTCCGTTTCTATCTGGACGGCGTGCTCATGACCACCTTGACCGCGGCGGAGCTGGGTACGGGCGGCGGCAAGGTGGGATACCGCGCCTACTCCGCCCGGGCCGAGCTGGACGACCTCCTCGTCTTCCGGCTGGTCCCCCCACAGGCGGATAAGACCGCCCTCCAGGCGCTGGTGGGCGCCTGCGCTGACTATGCGGAGGGAGACTACACCGCCGAGAGCTATGCCGTCTTCGCCGCCAAGCGCACCGCCGCACAGGCGGTCCTGGACGATGACGCCGCTGTACAGGCAACGGTGGATCAGGCGTTTGAAGAGCTCTCCGCCGCGATTGCGGGCCTTGCAGCCCAGCCCCCGGCCGGTCCGGTGACGGATACCGGGATCAAAACCACCACCCGGACCGAGCCCGACGGCACCGTGATCACCACGGTGACCAACACTCGGACCGGCACCGTCACGGTGACCACCCGCAGGCCGGACGGCTCCAGGACCGTGGAGGTAACGCAGAAGGACGGCACCGTCGTCACCACGCAGACCAGCCCCGACAGGGTCATGACCGAGACCACCGCCTCGCCCGACGGGACTGTTACTGCCAAGATCACCCTCCCCGCGGGGATGACCAGGGCCTCCGTCACCATCCCCGTGGCCCGGCCCACCCCCGGCATGGTGGCCGTGGCCGTGGGCGCCGACGGGGAAGAGCGGGTCCTCCCCCTCTCCCTCGTCACCGAAACCGGCGTCCGGCTGATGGCGGAGCGCGGCCTGACCGTCCGCATTGAGGACAGAGGCCGCAGTTTCCTCGACGCGCCCTCCTCCGCCTGGTATGGCGACAGCATCCGTTTCGTCACGGCGCGGGAGCTCTTCCAGGGGACCGGGACCGAGACCTTTGCACCCGATCTGCCCATGGACCGGGCCATGCTGCTGACCGTGCTCTACCGTCTGGACGGGCAGAGGAACGGTACGGGAGGCGCGACTTGGTACTCGGCGGCCGCCGACTGGGCCCTGGAGGCCGGCATTTCAGACGGCTCCCAGCTAAACGCCGCCGTCTCCCGTGAACAGCTCTCCGCCATGCTCTACCGCTACGCGGGCATACAGGAGACTACGCACGCCGCACCTACCCACAGCGACGCCGGCGAGGTGAGCGCCTGGGCAGCCGACGCCATGGCCTGGGCCGTGGAGACCGGCATCCTCAGCGGCAAGCCCGACGGAAGACTGGCCCCCCAGGACAGCGCCAGCCGCGCAGAGGTCGCCGCCATGCTCATGCGCTTTGTGCACGTCATGGTCGAATCACAAACCCAATAGACTTGGCGGAGCGCCGCGTCCGAAGTCACCTCGGGCGCGGCTCCGCCCCATTGAAAGGAGAGAGGCAATGAGACAGGCAAAGCGAACCTTGGCGGCGCTGCTGACGGTGGCCCTGCTGCTGGGAATGCTCCCGGCAGGCGCAGCCAACGGCGACGGGGCCATCATCGAGGCGGAGAACGCCTCGCCCACCACCTCGGGCGCGTGGGGAATCAAGGAGACACGGAATACGGTCGATGTCGAGTGCAGCGGCGGAAAATTCTTTTTTGTTCAAACCCCGGCGAGCCCCGAGAGCGATTGGGCAGAGTTTACGCTGACGGCCCCCGCTGCCGGGACCTATGATATCTATGTGACCACAAAAGACAATCGAGACCGGACCGCCTTCCAGTTTTCGCTGGACGGCACAGCGCTTGGCTCACCCGTGGACCTCTTCCGCTCGGGTGCCGAAGGCGTCTACCGGGAGCACAAGATCGGAACGGCCAGCCTGGGGACAGTCCCCTTCAAATTGCGGGCCACCGCCCTGCCAAAGAGCCCAGCCGGCCTTGCGGAGAGCTTGACCCGTAGCGGCGTATTTGACTTCTTCCGGCTGGTCCCCGCCGGGGAGCCTGAGCCCGGACCGACCGCCCTCTATCAGGCCGACTTCTCCGCGCTGCCCGCCGAGCTCTCAGGCGCGGAGGGCTGGTCGCTGATGCCCCTCAAGAGCGGCTCCGCACTCCAGGGCGTCAGCAGCGCGAGCTCCCAGCTGTTGGCCGCCCTGCCCTCGGCAAGTGGGGATCTCCCCGACGCATATACCGTCGTCCTGGATATGCAGCTGGAGTCTCTGCCAAATACGGCCGGATACAGCGGCGGGCTCACTTTTTTCCACATCGACGATCAAAACTTTTATCACTACCGCATCGACAACGGCTCTAAGAGCACTGTCCAGCTCCGGCAGTGGGAAGACGGCACGGCACGCGAACCGATCGCAAACACCACGCTGATAGGTGCGCCTAACGGCGCACACCGCCTGCGCGTGACGGTGGACGGCAAGCAGATCGTCTGCTATATGGACGGGCAACAGACCGCCGCGTATACCGCCGCCGCCGCGGATGGCCAGCTCGGCCTGCGGGCCTATAACAGCAAGGCCCTCTTTGATAACCTCACGGTATATGAGGGCGTGGTCCCGCCGCCGGCGCAGGGGGAATCGGCCCCCGCCTTTGAGCCGGCCGATGCCGGACCCGCCGTCTGCCTCATGACACTCAACAGCGCGGGCGTCACCAAATCGGATGGATGGAGCCCCAGCTCCCTCACCGGCTCCACCAAGGACAGCCCCTCGGTCTACTCCGGAACCGTGGGCCAATACGTCCAGTTCATGCCCTCGGGGCTGGCCCCCGGCTGGTACGAGGTGGCCTTCTGGAACATTGCCCAGGAACAGAGTGTCATGAAGATGACAGGCACAGTCCACACAAAACAGGAGGATGCCAGCGTACAGCCGACCGCCATGACGGCCAACGGCTGGAACACGGTGGGCGCCTTCTACTTCAGCGGCACGGGCGACGAGTACTTCAGGCTCACCGTCACCACCGCGGGGCCACACAGCCGCGTGGCCGACGTGCGCTTTATGGAGACGAGCGACCCGGGTCATGAGAGCACCGTCTGGCACGATGAGGACAGTTTCTTCCAGAGCACCGGAGCCTGGACCACCGCGGCCAGCCCCAATGGCTCGGATGGCAGCGGCCTCCACGTCACAACAGAGCTCTCCGCCACTGTCGCCTGGTCCAACTATCCCCCGTCCACCGGGAACTTTGGCGTGTACTACTGGATCCCGGAGGCGGCAAACGGCGTGACCCTGGCCCCGCTCAGCTTTGATATCAGCAGCCTGAACGGCAACTGGAAGGTATCGCTCAACCCCAACGGAAAGCCCTCCGGCTGGACAAAGCTCTGTACCGTCTCCGCCACGGCCGGGACCGCCCTGAGCATCTCCATGTCCCCGATGGGGCCGGGGACGGCCTATGCCGACTCCATCCAGCTGACCGGGACGTCCGCCGGCGCCGACCCGGTCTACACGCCCGGCGGCGGCGGCTCAGACGAGATCGCCGTGCTGGTCAACCAGATCGGCTATGATAACGGCAAGCCCAAGCGGGCCAGCGTACCCAACGCGGCCAACGGTATGTTTTTCAAGGTCTTCAACAAAACCACCGGGCAGGCGGCTTTCTCGGGCCAGGTGATGGGCGGCATTGCCGACTTTTCCTCCCTGGAGACGACGGCCGACACAGACTTTTACATCACCTGCGGCCCCGCCCAGTCCTATGACTTCACCATCGGCACCGACCTCATCCAGCGCCGCAGCGTGAAAAACGCCCTGGCCTTCATGGGCGAGACCCGCTCGGACACCTTCAAGGTCGGCGTGGCGGGCATCGGCTGGCGGGACAGCCACCAGTTCTCCTTCGAGCTCAACGGCATGGTGCTCCAGTACATGGCAAACCCCTCCCTCTACAAGAACCTGCCCTATGGCATCCCGGAGGCCGCCACCTGCGAGTACCCGGAGCTGCGAGCCCAGGACGAACCCGACCTGGTCTGGCTCATTCAGTTCGCCGCCCTGCGGTACTACGACTGGGGCCATACCGAGGGGAAACAGCTCCATATGCTCACCAAGGAGCAATTGGCTTACTACCTGTATCTCTACCCCGAGATCAGCCAGTATGTGCTGGAGGAGACCTATGAGGCCATCCGGGACTACACCATCTCGGTCTGGGGGACAAACGAATGCAACGTGCAGTGGTACGGCGTCAACGGCACCAACCACAACCTCTACAGCGTCCAGACCGTCTTCGGCGGGCTCAAGGGCTCCCAGCCCCCCGGCCACTCCATCGTACCCAACCTGCTCATGTATGAGGTTGCCAAGCGGGACGGACTGGGAGATGAGGTGGCCCAGCGGTTTTTCGACGCGGCTTATGAGAACTGCAATTACACCATTACCGGCATCGACATCAACGACCCCTTCTACAACAAGGGGCAGCGCATGAGCGAATACATCACCGTGCCCGCCCTGGCCTATTTCCTGGAGCTGTACCCCGACCAGGCCCCCGCCGGTCTGAAAGCGGCCCTGGAGAGCTGGGCGGAGAAGACCATCGCGCGCTCCAATAACCAGTGGGACATCCGCATGGCGGTGAGCCTGGCGGCGGGGGACGGCGCGTACACCTTCCACAATCCCGGTCTGGAAGGGCAGGCGCTGCTGCAGGACTACTGGACGGGCGCGGCCTATGCCAATGCCGACAGGCAGAGCGAATACCTCAGCGGCGGCGCGCCCAAGAACGAGCCGGGCAACCAGGCGGGCCTGCAGGCCGTCACCTACGCCGCGGCCCGGGTCCTGGACGACGCGGGCACAAAGGAGCGCCTGACCGAGCTGGGCGTGGCCGCCATAGACGACCTCTTCGGCCGCAACCCCACGGGCCGGGCGGCCTTCTACCACTTCACCCGGGACTTTGAGGGGGCTGACCTGGGCTGGTACATGCAGTATAAGGGGGGCAACGGACTTTTGGGTGAGCATACGGCGGTCATCGACGCCAACGCGCCCGAGGCCTGCTACCCTTACGCCCCCCAGAACTATAACACCGGCTATACCGAGGGCTGGGTGGCCTACAACACCGCGTGGAACGCCTCGCTGGCCTATGCCGCCGCCGATGCCGTCTCCCTCAGCGCGCCGGCCGCCGGCGCCGCGGGGACGGGTATCACGATCTCCCTCCGGGCCCCCCTCAACATGGACACGACAAAAGCAGAAACCGGGAATGTAGTGGTGACCAATCCCCTCACCGGAGAGAGGACGGAAGTTATGGTGACGGAGACAGGCGTCGACAGCGCGGTATTCGAGGGCGTCTGCACTTTGCCCAACGCGCCCTACGTTACCCTGTCCTACGGCAGCGGGCTCTTCCGCCAGTCGGTCGACGTGACGGTCACCGACTTCACGGGCACCCCTGTCACGGGCGTCACGCTGAGCGAGAGCAGCCTCTCCCTCTCGCTGGGTGAGACACTCCGTCTGACCGCCGGCGTCACGCCGGAAGACGCCACCGACAAACGGGTAAGCTTCACGTCCAGCGCCCCCACCGCGGCGACCGTCACCGCCGACGGGCTGGTCAGGGCCGTCGCGGCGGGCTCGGCCGTAATCACCGCCGCCTCGGTCTCGAACCCGTCCGTCAAGGCGAGCTGCACCGTCACTGTATCGGCCGCCGGGCCGCAGAGCCTGCGGCTCAGCGTTCCCGCCACCCTGTCGGTCTTTGGACCGGCAGGGGCGGCCCAGGTCACGGGCGTGGTCTACTCCGATGGCAGCGTGGTGACCGATCCCCTGCCCCAGGCCGTCTTCTCCACAGAACCGAGCGGCATCCTCCGGGTGACCCCCGAGGGCGTTCTGACGGCTCTGGCGGGCGGGAAGGCAACGGTCACGGCCACCGCCGTGGTGGAGGGGAAGACGGTCGCCGGCAGCGCCCCCGTCACTGTGACAGCCGACACCTCCTATGACCTGCTGACCCTCTACCGGGAGAATCAGTATACCACCAGCGGCGTTACCACGGCGATCGCCGCCAACACCAACGACACGCTGACCCCCTCTTATGGAGGAGACCGGCTAAAGCTGACCGGCAACCAGGCGGGCAATACGGTCACCTTCCAGCTGAGCGCGCTGCCTGCCGGGACCTACAGCGTCACCCTGTACACCAAATATTACGGAGGGTCATGGGCATACGGCGTTTGGTCCTTCCAGGTGGACGGCAAGGCCGTGGGTATAGAGACCGATTTCGATGACCCGGCCAAAAACGGAGCTTACCACGACCTCCCCCTGGGCCAGGTCCCCCTGGAGGGAAGCGGCCCCCACAGCTTTACCTTTGTCTCTTCCGACGGCGGCGCGCTGGTGCCGGTGTCGCTGCGATTCACCTTGGTCAGCGGCGAAGACCCCGACCCCGGCGTGGAGCCCGGCCAGACCAGCCCCAAGATCCACTCCATGGACGAGATGTATCAAAAGGTCTACACCGATACCGCCATCCAGGCAAAGGGCCTCAACTACCGTCTCTATATCCCGGCCAGCTACGAGCACGGCCAGGCAGAGGACCTGCCCCTGCTCATCTACCTCAACGGCGCGGGCAGCCGCGGAACCGACAACGTCAAGCAGCTCGCCAACCTCTCTCCTCTCATCACGCCCCTCATTGATAACCCGGACTATCCCTGCATTCTCGTCGTGCCCCAGCTCCCCGAGAGCGACAAGTGGGTCAACGTGGACTGGGCAAATGGGAGCTACGCGGACAGCGTGGCCGAGTCCAACAGCGCAAAGCTCCTCATGGGCCTGATCGGCGAGCTGAAGGAGGCCTATCAGGTGGACGAAAGCCGCGTGTATCTCATGGGTCAGTCCTTCGGCGGGTACGGCACCTGGGATCTCATCACCCGCCATCCCGAGACCTTCGCGGCGGCGGTGCCCATGTGCGGCGCGGGCAGCCTGGCCCGGACGGAGGCCATCAAGGACCTTCCCCTTCTGGTCCTCCACGGCGCCGCCGATCCCACGGTGCCCGTCAGCGGCTCCCGCGAGATGGTGGCCGCCCTTCAGGCGGCGGGCAGCGCCAGCGTCACATATCTCGAGTACCCGGGGGACGACCACTATGTCCAGCGGCGGCTCTTCGAGCAGCCCGAGCTCTACCTCGGCTGGCTCTTCTCCCAGGAGAAGGGGACGGCCCCCACAGCGCCCGACGTCTCGGCTATCTATCTGCCAAAGCTGACCCTGAACCTCAACAGTGCCGCCCAGCTTGACCGGCTGACGGTCACCGGCGGGACGGCGGCCATCGGCGGCGAGCAGCTCACCCTTACCCCGGCTGACACCAACGTATCGGTGCTGGCTCTGGTGAAGGATACGGGAGCCTTCACCGACGGCCTGCTCACCGCCCACTTCACCATGGAGGCTCTCACTGGCTCGGGCGGCGCGGGGCTGGTGCTCAGGGCCCAGAACGATCAGAGCTATGTACATCTGCGCTTTACAAAGACCGGCCTCAACCTTCTGGAGATGGTGGGCGGCAGCGCACAGCGCAGCATTACCGTCCCTTACACCCTCACGGGGAACCGCATCACCTGCATGAAGGCCGAGCTTCGGGGCAACGCCCTGAAGGTATGGGTCGACAATGTCCTGCTCTATGACACCGCCATCCAGGCCCCCATCCTTCAGACCAAGGGCACGGTGGGAGTGCGCAGCTATGGCGTCCCCGCCAAGGTGGACGATCTCATCTGGGCCACCCGCAGCGGCCCCTCCATCACCTTCTCCTCCATGGTAGACCGGCAGGTCTACCAGCGCGACGTGAAGACCGGGACGGCTTCCGTCACCCTGGCCGGAACCGTTTCGGACACGGCCTCGCTGAAGGCCCGCGTGGTCTCCTGGGCGGACGAGAGCGACGTCCTCCTCGACTGGCGCGATATCCCGCTGGAGGCCGACGGCAGTTTCTCCACCGCGCTCACCGTACCCCAGGGCGGCTGGTACAAAACCCAGCTCGCTGCCTACGACAGCGGCGGCGTGAAATTAACCGGAGCGGAGAGTAATCGCTGGGGCGTGGGCATCAACATCCTGTGCATCGGCCAGTCCAACATGGTTGGCATCGGCCAGGGCGAGGCCATACCCGCCCACGATCTGGCCTCCAACTTCATGAACGAGCACTGGACCCACCTGGAGGACCCCTACGACAGAGGGGATACCACGCCCATCTCATCCGATGGCACCACCGGAAACTCCATGGTCCCCGCCCTGGCCAACGCCCTCATCGCCGAATACGGCCTCCCCGTGGGCATCATCCCCGCGGCTAAGGGGGGCGCGGGCCTGGTGTGCGACTGTGCCGACTATCCCCGCTGGCTGGACCGCACCGAGGGCAACCCCACCGACCGCTCCAACCTGTACGGCAATTCCCTCTACCGGGCCCAGGCCGCCGGGGGGGTGGAGTTCATCCTGATGAACCAGGGCGAGCACGACGTGTCCGCAGGCACAGGTGAGGAGGAGTACCTCGCGGCCCTGAGCACCCTCGTCTCCAACTATCGCACCGACCTGGGCTGGGACGTCCCCTTCCTCTACTGCCAGCTCGGCCCCGCGAAGGCCGGTAGCTGGGACGGCGACCGGGCCCCTTACATGGACGGCATCCGCGCCGCGCAGATGCGGGCCAACGACCCGGCAAACGGCGTGATCCTGGCCGCCGTGGAGCTGGACCTGGGTCGCAACAGCGATAACCTCCACTATACCACCGCCAGTCAGAGCGTCATCGGCCGGCGCGTCGCCAACGCTATCTTCTGGTACTACGACGATATACCCGGCAAGGCGGACTACTACACCGGTCCCTCCATCGCCGGCGTCCACTTTGCCGACCAGAGCCGCGCGGTGATTGACGTGACTCTGGCCCACACAGGCGGCGGCGACTTTACGCCCGCTGAGGACATCACCGGCTTTACCGTTACCGACGGCGGTACACCTGTGGCAATTGCCTCGGCCCGGCAAAAGGACGCGCATACTATCACTTTGACCCTGGAGGCCCCCATAACGGGTGAGGGCAAGGTGCGCTACATGGCAGGCCTGCTGCCCGATGTGACCGGTATCGTGAAGGATAACTCCCCCATGGCCCTGCCCCTGAACGCCACCGTGGGCGCGCTCACCGTGGCTGAGGCTGCGCCCCCCTCCATCACTTTGACGCCCACCGAGGCCACCCTCTACGTCAACGGGGAAAACACCCTCCAGCTCACCGCGGAGCTGTCCCCGGCGGGGAGCGCGGCCATCACCTGGGCCTCCAGCGACGAGGCGGTCGCCACCGTCAGCAGTGACGGCCTAGTCACGGCGGTATCGAACGGCACCGCGACCATCACCGCCTCGGCAGGCGGTGCGTCCGCCCAATGCACAGTCACTGTGGAAACCCTGGCTTATTCCACACCGCTCCCAATCACGGCTGTGACGGCCCCCGGCGGCGGCGCGGCGGTCTCCATCGCCCCCATTGCGCAGACTTCCGGCGGCATGGCGCGCGCGCACCTTACCGCCTCCGACGCGTCCCGCCTCCTCTCCGCCGCGAAAAAGCGTGACGCCGCGGCCCTCATCATTGTACCCAAGGTGCGAAGCGAGGCGGCGCAGGTCTCGGTCACACTGTCCGCCGGTGCGGCCACGACCCTGGCCGGACGCACCTTGATCTTCCAGTTCCCGGGTGCAAGCATCACCCTCCCCAGCGGCAGCCTGGACAGCCATGAGGGCCCTCTCACCGTTACTGCCGCCCGACAGGCGGATGGAACCCTGACCATCTCCACCGGGCTGAGCGCAGCAATAAAGGCCGTCCTGGACGCTCCTGAGGGGAACGTGGCCGTACAGCTGCTCCCGGACGGGACAAAGCGCCCCCTGCCCTTCTCGCTGGCATCGAATAGAACCGTCACCGCGCTCATTCCCGGCGACGCGGTCCTCACCTTGGAGAGTAGGACAGTTACCTTCCGCGACGTGCCCCAGGCCAATTGGGCGGCGGAATCCGTCTCCTTCCTCGCCGTCCGGGACGTGATCAACGGCACACCTAACGGCTCCTTCGCTCCTGAGACGCCCATGACCCGCGCTATGCTGGCTACAATCCTGGCCCGACTGGATGGCGTAGACGCCGCCTCCCCCGCGGGGCAGCCCTGGTATGGCGTTTCCCTGGTCTGGGCAGTCGAACAGGGGATTCTCCAGGGCAATGGCCGCGACTTGGCCCCTGAGGCTCTTTTGACAAGGGAACAGCTCTGTACGCTGCTCGTCCGCTACCTGGACCATGCAGGGCTGACCCTGGAGCTGAGCGAAACGCCCGGTGACTTCACCGACGCCGACTCTGTCAGCGGCTGGGCTACAGACGCGGTGGAGGTCTGCCTCAAGGCGGGACTTCTCACCGGCAAGCCGGGCGGGCGCATCGATCCCCAGGGCAAGGCCACCCGGGCTGAGGTCTCCGTGATTCTGACCCGTTTCATCGAAAAAGTACTGCGCTGACATAAGGGAAGAGAGGGCCGCCCACAATGGGCGGCCCTCCCTTCTTTGCCTGAAGACTCCATGCAATAAAAAAGCACCTGTGGCTGCAGGCGCTTTTTCCTGGGACTGATACCCGGATTCAGATTATAGCTCTAACTCTTTGTTTTGTCGTTCTGCCTCTCTGGCGCAAATCCTGTCCTAATGCAAGCTTATAGGAGCTGTGCTCTAAAGGGGAACATACGGGAAAGCCTTTAGTAGGCAGGCCATTTGCCAAAGGCAGATTTTTCAGATACAAGCTGCATCTCCATCCACCATGGCCCGCAGGGAGGCGATCGCCTCCCTGTCCGCCATGGAATAGCAGGTCTCGTCCTCGCAGGGTACTGCGCCAAAACGGATCTCGGGCCGCGCGGCGGCGGAGCCGTCCCGGCATAGTTTTTTGAGCGAGAGGTGGAGCTGAGCGCACCCGGTCTGTTTCAGCACCTCCACCGCGTTGTGGAGGCGGATTCCCCCGCCGGGCAGGACCTGAAGCCGCCCCCTTGCATACTGTCTCATGGCACGCACCGTCTCCGCTCCGGCAATGGCGTCGGGGGCCTGTCCGCTGGTAAGGACACGGGTAACACCAAGGGCCATAAGGCTATCCAGAGCGGCGTGCCAGTCGGGGGTCACGTCAATAGCCCGGTGAAATACCGTTTCCCTGTCTCCGATCACCTCCATCATGGCCCGGCACCGCCCCTCGTCCACCGTCCCGTCC
Source organism: Pseudoflavonifractor sp. (assembly GCA_035562355.1). Taxonomy (GTDB): domain Bacteria; phylum Bacillota; class Clostridia; order Oscillospirales; family Oscillospiraceae; genus Pseudoflavonifractor. The sequence goes on along the minus strand of DATMXU010000076.1, from coordinate 715 downwards.
TCATGGAGCACGCCGAAAACCACCCCGTCCGCCCCCGCCTCCACAAAAGCGGACGCATCGGCCAGCATGGTAGCAAACTCGGTCTCGCTGTAGCAAAAGCCCCCCTCCCGGGGGCGCACTATGGCCATCACTTTCCCTCCGGCCGCTTTCGCCACCTGCATCTGCCCCAGGCTGGGCGTAAGCCCGCCCAGCACCAGAGCCGAGCAGAGCTCCACCCGGTCCGCACCGCCGCGCCACGCCTCCAGCGCGTCCTGAGCAGAGCCGCAGCAGATTTCGATTTGTACCTTCTTCATCTTCGCAATCCTCCACACTTTTCGGTATAATCATAGTATCATGAGTAAACGCCCTCCGCAACACCATCCACCTACGGGGGCAACCCCGCCCAAGGCACCAAGCTTGTCTCCATCTTTACGTTTTTAACAAAACTCACCTTTACCCCTCCGTCCAGCCTCTCTACCTGACCTGATGAGCCCGCCCGGGAAAACTGTTAAAGCTGCTTTATATCATGCGAAGAATGGGAAATTGCCCACTGCCATACGGCAAGAAACAAGCTATTTCATAAATCTTGACACACCATGGCCGGTATAAACATAATAGCCCGGAGTATACCGTGTGGTAAGGCGCGATAGTAGGGGGATTGCTTGTCAGATTCTGAGATGCGTATAGAAGTTGAATTAAAAGAAAAAATTTTTATAGTATGAAGACCGTTTACAAT
>DATMXU010000075.1:0-17512 GCA_035562355.1 Pseudoflavonifractor sp. | reverse complement strand
ATATTGTAGCCTATTGTAACCAAATGGCTTTGGAGGTGCCATTTAAAAATAAGACGAAAACTAAGGAGGAGATATTATGAAATACACTTTATTGCATTTAAGGAGGTTTGTATCACTCGTCATCGCTTGCTGTTTTTTAATCACGGTGACCGGGCCAATCAGCGCATTGGCCGAAGATGTCTCTGGTCATTGGGCAGCCAACGAGATCAACCTATTGAGAGAAAAAAATATTGTTCGAGGTGACAGTAATGGCAACATCAACCCGGACAAGAACATCATGCGGGCGGAGTTTGCTGCGATCATTAACAGAGCCTTCGAGTTTACACAAAAAGGCGACTCAAATTTTCCTGACGTTAAACCCGGTACATGGTACTACGACGATTTTGCGATTGCCAAACGTGAAGGATATATTGGGGGCGATAACAGCGGTAATGCCAATCCCGACAAATTAATCAGCCGCGCCGAAGCTGCGGTAATTCTTTTCAGGGTATTGGAATTGGAGGCTGTATCCACAGCAAGCACTTTCAGCGACAGCGCATCCTTCCCCAATTGGAGCGTTGAAAGCATCATCGCCATGGCAGAGAACGAGTTGATCAAGGGATACCCGGATCATACATTCCGGGCATCGAACAACATTACGCGGGCCGAAACTTTTTCAATTCTGGCTCGGATCATTGATGCGGGTGAAAAAGAGCATGTAAATCCCCAATCGCCCCCCGTACACAATGATTATGATAATTCAGCCTCCATTACCATAGGCACCCAACCGACAGCTCCCCCCGCCGAAACCCTTATTCAGGGCAATATAAGCGGCAGCCTTACTATTGCGGCAACGGTTTCGCGGGGCGCGGCGCCGACCTATCAGTGGTACTCTAACACAAGCTCTTCCTCCAGTGGCGGTACAGCCATTGGCGGAGCAACAAGTCCAAGCTTTACGATCCCGGCAGACTTGACGGAAGGTACATATTACTACTACTGCGTAGTAAGTGCGCCGGATGCAGCTCCTGTGACTTCAAATGTGGTGACTGTAACAATAACGGCCCCTCCCATGAGTGCTCTTCCGGTATTGTTCGAGCATGGGCAATGGGCGCCAGAGCTGGGTAAAATAACGGTCCACACTCCCGGCGGCGCCTCCACATGGGCCTATGAAAACGGCTTGATCCGTATAACCAATGATATCCCGACAAGTAAAAACGTGGCATTCAGATTCGTATTTGAAAAACTCGTCGATATGAGGGGCTATGACGCCGTCATTATGGAGCTGGAAGACGCTCCCACCGGATGGTTCGGCGCTATACTGCGTTTCCGTATCGATCAGGATGCCTGCTGGGCCGGCGAGGACCACACCAATGTGATCAGAATGGCGAGCGGGACCAACGTCAACAATGGCGGCATGGTCGGCATGTCCGCCGGTAACTGGGACCTCGAGAGATTAAGGGGCGTCGGCGGATTGCCCGCCTACGGTGAAACCGTAAGAATCAAGAGGATCTATCTCGAAGGCGACGGTGAATTCCCGGACACCACCATCAGCACCGACGCCCAGAATCTTATGGACATCATCCCCCCACGGACGGGGAACACCCCCGTCACCGCCATCACCACCTCAAGCCAGTACAGCGCAACGGTGGAATGGAGCCCCAATCATGATACCTTCCAGCCCAACACGGTGTACACGGCGACCATAACAGTGACGCCGAAACCCGGCTGGACCCTGGATGGCGTACCGGCAAACTGGTTCAGGCTTTATTACCCCACCGGAGGCGCTGTGCAGGTAACCCACGAGGCCGGCTCGGGTGTACTCACCCACACCTTCCCGGCAACCAGGGCAGTTCTGCCCTACCCAGACCCCACCCAGTTTGTCGCGCTGACCTTTGACGATGTGTACCTATCGGATACAGAAGCTCTGGTGGATGTGCTAGACCGGTATGGCATCAAGGGTACCTTCTTTGCAAACGGCAACAACCTCGAAAAGGCGGAGACAAACCCACTCTGCCAGAGGGCGCTCGACAAGCTGATTACCGGGGGCCATGAAATTGAAACACACCTGTGGCAGCATGAGCGCTATGACAACACTGCCGACGAAAGTGTGACGGCGGAGAACTTCCAGAAGAATCAGGACTATATCTTTGCGTTGACCGGAGTCGCTCCGCGCTGGAGCCGTATCCCATATGCCAGCCACGGAACCATGTCCCTACGGGTAGCCGGTACCTTTGGCCTATCGAATCTGCGCGGTCTCGCCACGAACGACTGGGACTTCCCCAACTCCGTTTCCCGACTGGTCAATACCGTGGTCACCGCAACCGGCAATAACAGTATAAGGGACGGCCAGATTTATGTATGCCACGACCAGCCTGGCCAGACCAACACGGTTGAGGCGATTCCGGAGTATTATCATGAGCTCCGCAGCAGAGGCGTCGGTTTCATGACGATCAACGAACTGCGCGCGCATATGGACTTCACAGCCAACCCCGGCGTCAACTACAACAACTTCTTCCAGAACAGCTCCAGACCGCAAATCATCACCATAGGAACCCAGCCGGTAGCGCCCGCCGCTGGCACCCTTGCGGAGGGCAGTATAAGTGGCAGCCTTACCCTTGTGGCGACGGCCGCACAGGGCGTGGCGCTGACCTATCAGTGGTACATCACCACAGCGGCCCTCCCCACCGTCTGGACCGCCATCGATGGCGCAACGAGCGCGACCTGTACGGTGCCGCCCCTCCTCACGGAAGGCGCATACTATTTCTACTGCAAAGTGGGCGCGTCGAATGCACCCTCCAAAACCACAGACGTGATTGCCGTGACCATATCGGAGCCTGTCGCACCGCCAGAACTCCCGGTACTGTTCGAGAATGGGAAATGGGCAGCTGAACTGGGCGAGATAACGGTCCACACCCCCGGCGGCACGTCCACGGTGACAGAAGAAGATGGTATGATAAGCCTTTATAACGGCATTACCGGTCCCACCAGCAAAAACATACCGTTTAGATTTGTGTTTGAACACCTCGTCGACATGAAGGGCTACGACGCTGTCGTTATGGAGCTGGAAGACGCCCCTACCGGATGGTTCCGCGGCGTACTGCGTTTTCGTATCGATCAGGACGCGGCGTTTGACAGCTTGACCCACACCAATATAATAAGAATGCTAAAAGGGACCAGCACTGTTGTGGCGCCCGGCATCAATATCGGCTTCAGCGCTGGAAACTGGGATCTTGAGAGATTGAGAGGCGTAGGCGCATTAGCTGATGGCGGTCAAATCATAAAAATCAAGAAGGTCTACCTTGAAGGCAGCGGCGTCATCTCCACCCCCGCTACAATCAACAGGCGCAATATCAGGGACATCATCCCCCCGAGGACAGGAAATACGCCCGTAACCTCCATCACCACCTCAAGCCAGTACACCGGAACGGTGGAATGGAGCCCCAATCATGCTACCTTCCAGCCCGACACCGTATATACAGCAACTGTGACATTGACGCCAAACCCCGGCTGGACGCTGGAGGGCGTAGCGGCAAACTGGTTCTCCATCTACACCCGCACGGGAACAGGGTCGAGCGTCACGGGATCGGGGACCACCCACGCCGCCAACTCGGGTGTAATTACCAAAACATTCCCGGCGACCACCCCGGTTGTGCCCTATCCGGATCCCACCCAATTTGTTGCGCTCACTTTTGACGATACCCTCAGCCCAAATACAAACGACCTGTTGGATGTTCTGGATGACATCGGCGTCAAGGCTACCTTTTTTGTAATTGGCAACAATATTGAAAAGAGGAACAAGAATCCGGAGTATGAAAGAGCATTCGATCGGTTAAAGAACGAGGGCCATGAAATTGGCAATCACACGTGGCAGCATGAGCGTTGGACCAATGCCGACCCAACTGTGATGATGACCGACTTTACAAAAAATCAGAATTATATCAATGAATTGACCGGCAAAAATCCGACATGGATCCGTTTCCCGTATAATGACCAAAACGCTGCTATTGTGGCGGCAGCGGGTAACCTCGGCCTGTCCAATTTGTGGGGTTTTGACACGAACGACTGGGACATTGCCAATTCAGTGTCCTATATCATTAACAGATACCTCACCCAGACAAATGCGAATAACAGCATAAGAAACGGTCAGATCTATGTACACCACGATCAGCAGGACCACCAAACCAGCACAAAGCAAGCCCTTCCTGAAATTGCGCATGAGCTCCGGAGCAGGGGCGTTGACTTTCTGACGGCCTCCGAATTGAGAGAGCGCAACCATGTTGCAATTACACCCGGCACTACTTATAATAACTTCTTCCTGCCGTCGCGGATCACCATTGGCACCCAGCCGGCGGCAATCACCACAGTCGCGGAGGGCGGCATCAGCGGCAGTCTGGAGGTTACGGCATCCGTTACGCCGACCGCGGCGTTGAGTTATCAGTGGCGCTCGACTTCCAACACCGTTTGGGTAGACGTTGACGGCGCGACAGACCCGAGCTTTGCTATCCCGACAGACCTGATGGCAGGCACGTACTACTTCTATTGCGTGGTAAGCGCGCCGAATGCCGCCCCTGTAACTTCAAACGTCGTAATTGTGACCGTCACGTAGCCTGTTGTGTCCCAATGACTCCCATTATGGACGTTTCCGGAAAAAATGCGCACAAAACGTAACTTGACTCAAATTTATGCCCCGCCCACCCTGGTTCAGGGCCATGGGCGGGGCTTTTCTACCACTGCGAGGTGTTGGGCGGATACGCGCCCAAAATATGCAGAAACCGCAGTTCCTCTATGGTATAGCTGCTCAGTGGCCGGTAGTCGGCGTCGTAGGAGTGCGCCGCCACCAAAATGGTATTCAGGGTACGGGGCTCCCCTATCTCCACAATGATAGGCGTATGACTGAATACCTCACGCCCCTGGAACCGCAACTGGACAAAGTCCCCCGGCTCCACGCCGTCCATGTCGGAGAGCCTACCGACGGGCCCTGGACTCACCTTATCTCTGGTCATAAAGTTGCGGAAATACTCCACGCCCGTCCAAGCAGGCGCTTTCCTGTTGGCATTGATGTAATACCAGCCATAGTTCGGCGTGTAGTTCATAATCCCGGTACCGGCATATAGGCATTGGGAGGCAAAATTGGTGCAGTCGCCGCCCAATTTCTCGTAGTCGTAGTAGGCGGGATTGCGCCGGTAAGCCCACCTGTGGGCGTAGGCCACCGCCGCGGCGCGGTTATAGGGGACGACGTAGGGCAGACGATCGGGGAGCACAGCCATCAAGTCCTTTCCTGTGACTGTGTCATCCTATGCATGCTCCAAAAGCTTTGCGACCTCCCGCTCCGGCATGGTCCTCCTCAGAATCGCGGTAAGCGCAGCTTTGGGGTCGGCGTTGGGAGCAGGCCTGTGCGCCAGGGCCTCCCAGGTCCCGGCGGAACCGTAGACATAGGACGACCAGTGAGAGGTCTTCCATGTGCCGTTGCGCAGTACCGTCACATAGCACTGCTCCAGCAGAAACTCAAGGGCCTTATCATAGGCCCTTTTCTCCAGCGGGACCAACCGTTTCAGGTCGGCGCTCTCCATAGGGGCCGACAGCAGAATGTCATAGAGTGCGGCGGCATCTGTGGGCATAGGCTGATAGGTCCGGCACTCCTTAAAGAGAAAATACACCTCCGGCGACAGGTAGGCCGTCCGCCTGCGCCAAGCTTTGCTTACAAAGACCTCCTGCCGGTCAATGAGGGCCACCGCGTCCGCCCAGGTAAAGCCCAGCACGTCAAGACCGGGCAGCCATGGGTTCTCATTACAGGCTAAAATCCCGAAATCCGCCAGGTATTGCCCCATCCCCTCACTACTCAATGGTGAAGTCCTCAGACTTGAAGTTGCCATACATCCTTCCGTCTGTGGCGGTAAAGCGCAGAACACAGTAGTCCGGGTCGGTCACTCCCTCACGGTAGTACATGGTATCCCCGATCTGCCAAAGCATCTCCTTGCTATCCACGTCCTCCAGGATCTCCATAACGCCGCGCAGCAGAACACCGCGGAAAAAACGCCGGTCACAGAAATAGAGGCTGGCCTTAGGCTCAGCCAGGAACTGCGCCACATGGCGGCTGGAGGTGTTGGTCGAAAAATAGAAGGTCTTGATCCCCTCCCGTCTCCTCGGCGCGTTAAACGCTTTGATATTGGGAACGCCATCCCCATCCACCGAGCCGATGTAGGAGATCTTCTGATGGTCGATCAAATTGCCCACCGTTTTTTCCATATCCCGCGACATACCGTTCCCCTCCCTGTTTGTTCTAACGCCATTATAAAAAGCGCGCTTCGGTTTGTCAAGAACAAATGTACGATTTCCTTATAAAAGGGGAGAGGCCCTCCTTCGAGGGCCTCTCCCCTTTTATAAGTTTACTCAGGCCTTGTTGTCGCTGCCCAAAACGTCGACCAGCTTGTGCTTGACGAGCTGCTTGATGTTCTCGCGGGCGGGCTTGAGGTACTCGCGGGGGTCAAACTTGTCAGGGTGCTGGGCAAAGAACTGACGGATGGTGCCGGTCATGGCAAGGCGCAGATCAGAGTCAATGTTGATCTTGCAGACGGCGCTGCGGGCAGCCTGACGCAGCTGATCCTCGGGCACGCCAATGGCGCCGGGCATATTGCCGCCGTTGTCGTTGATCATCTTGACGAAGTCCTGGGGCACGGAGGAGGCGCCGTGGAGCACGATGGGGAACCCGGGCAGACGCTTGGAGACCTCTTCCAGAATGTCGAAACGGAGCTGGGGATTGGTGCCGGGCTTGAACTTATAGGCGCCGTGGCTGGTGCCGATGGCAATGGCCAAGGAGTCGCACCCGGTCTTGGAGACGAACTCCTCTACTTCCTCAGGGCGGGTGTAGTGGGACTCCTCTGCGGAGACCTGAACCTCGTCCTCTACGCCGGCCAGAGCACCCAGCTCGGCCTCGACCACCACGCCGTGGTCGTGGGCGTACTCGACCACCTTGCGGGTGATCTCGATGTTCTCGGAAAATGGCTTGGAGGATGCGTCGATCATGACGGAGGTAAAGCCGCCGTCGATGCAGCTCTTGCAGGTCTCAAAGCTGTCGCCATGGTCCAGATGGAGGACGAGGGGCAGGCCGGTCTCAATGACGGCGGCCTCCACCAGCTTGATGAGGTAGGTGTGATTAGCATAAGCGCGGGCGCCCTTGGACACCTGGAGGATCAGGGGGGAATTGACCTCCTTGGCGGCTTCGGTGATGCCCTGCACAATTTCCATATTGTTGACGTTGAACGCACCGATGGCATACCCGCCGGAATAAGCCTTCTTAAACATTTCGGCAGAAGTTACGAGAGGCATATTAACAGCTCCTTTCAAATTTGCACCGTAATTCTATCAGTTTTGGTTGATAAATGCAATAGGACGTGCTACAATATTTTAGTATATTTGAGATTTATCCAGAAGTAAACTCTCAAATCAGACCAAAAAACGAGAGGAAGATTTCAGTTATGAGCGAATTGAAGGGCGCACTGATTATCGGTCAGTCCGGCGGCCCCACCGCCGTCATCAACTCCAGCGCGCTGGGCGTCATCGCCACAGGCCTTGACAATGCCAATATCACCCGTGTGCTGGGCGCGGCCCACGGCATCAAGGGCGTCCTGGAGGACAGGCTCTACGATATGTCCCGGGAGGACCGCGCGGAGCTGGACCTTCTGAGATACACCCCCTCCTCCGCCCTGGGCTCCTGCCGGTATAAGCTGGCCGACCCCGATAAGGACGATACCGACTATAAGCGTATTCTTGAGATCTTCAAGAAATACGACGTGCGCTATTTCTTTTATAACGGCGGCAACGACTCGATGGATACCTGCAACAAGATCTCCAAGTATATGCAGAAGGTGGGCTACGAGTGCCGCGTCATGGGCGTGCCCAAGACCATCGACAACGACCTCAACGGCACCGACCACTGCCCCGGGTTCTCCTCCGCCGCCAAGTTCATCGCCACCACCTGCATGGAGGTCCACCGGGACGCCCACGTGTACGACACCGGCATGGTGACCGTTATCGAGATCATGGGCCGCCACGCCGGCTGGCTGGCCGGCTCGGCCGCCCTGGCCACCTGGGCGGGATATGGTCCCGACCTCATCTACCTCCCCGAGGTGGACTTCGACATGGACCAGTTCCTGACTGATGTGACCGCCATCTACAACAAGACCGGCAAGTGCATGGTGGCTGTGTCCGAGGGCATCCACTACGCCGACGGGCGTTTCGTGTCCGAGGCGTCCACCTCCGCTACCGACGGATTCGGCCACGCCCAGCTGGGCGGCCTGGCCACCATGCTAGCCGAGATCGTGAAGAGCAAAACCGGCGCCAAGGTCCGCGGCATCGAGCTCTCCCTGCTCCAGCGCTGCGGCTCCCACGTCGCCTCTGCCCGTGACATCGAGGAGGCGTTCAACGCCGGTAAAACCGCTGTCGAGGCCGCTGCAGCCGGCGAGACCGACAAGATGGTCGCCTTCGACTGTACCCGCGACGGCGGCAAGTATGAGTGTCAGTATGTCCTCAAACCCTTGGATATCTGCGCCAACATCGAGAAGAAGGTCCCCCGCGAGTGGATCAACAAGGCGGGCAACGGCGTCGAGCAGCCCTTCATCGACTATGTCCTCCCCCTCATCCAAGGCGAGTTGAACGTGCCCAAGGAGAACAATCTCCCCCGGTTCGCCAAGCTGAAAAAGGTGCTCACCACCGAGATGTAAATAAGGCAAAAGCCCCCGGTCCGATAAGACCGGGGGCTTTCTTTTACATTAAAAACAGAGCACCGGTACCTGAACGATACCGGTGCTCTGTTTTCGGTGAATATACTTTATCCGCCGGAGAGAACCTGCATAACGGTATAGGTCTGCTCGTCGAGACCCTTTTTCATCTTGAGGCCCTCGGAGATGTCGTAGTCCACGTAGGTCTCCCCCTGGACGCAGACCACCCGGTTGGTAAAGCCCTCGGAGAGGAGACGCACCGCCTCATAGCCCATGTAGGTGGCCGCGATGCGGTCCCGTGAGGTGGGCGCGCCGCCGCGCTGGACATGGCCCAAGACAGTCACGCGGGTGTCGAGGCTGGTGGCGTCGTGGATCTTCTGGGCCACGTCATAGGCACTGCCCACGCCCTCAGCCACGATGATGCCGAAATGGGTGTGCCCATCCAGGCGGGCCCGGCGGATGGGCTCAATGACGTCGTTCTCAAAGTCGATCTCGGCCTCGGGAACCAGCACGCAGGTGGCGCCGGTAGCCACGCCCACAGACAGGGCCAGATGGCCCGCGTGGCGGCCCATGACCTCCACCACCGAGCAGCGCTCATGGGACTGCATGGTGTCACGCAGCTTATCCACCGACTCGATGGCGGTGTTGCAGGCGGTGTCAAAGCCAATGGTATAGGTGGAGCAGGCAATGTCGTTATCAATGGTACCGGGGACGCCGATGACCGATACGCCCTGCTTGGAGAGCTCCAGCAGGCCGCGGAAGGTACCGTCGCCGCCGATGCCCACGATGCCGTCCAGTCCCAGCAGCTTGCAGGTGGCCACCGCCTTATCCTGCCCCGGGCCGCTCCGGAACTCCTCACTCCGGGCGGTATAGAGTACGGTGCCGCCCCGCCGGAGCAGGCCGCTCACACTGTCAAAGTCCATCTTCACCACGTCGCCGTTGATCAGGCCGTGGAACCCGCGCCGGATACCCACGCACTCAATACCCAAATGGATCGCAGTGCGCACCACGGCGCGGACCGCCGCGTTCATGCCCGGCGCATCGCCGCCGCTGGTGAGCACACCAATCCGGCGGATTTTCTTCTTTCCCTCTTCCACGACAATGACCTCCTCAGACCTTCAGGTCTGTATTTTTACGCTCCAGCGCGCCGGCGTATTTGTCCAGCACGGGGGCGACGTCCTGCGCCAAAAACTCCTCTACCTGCTCCACACAGCGGCCAATGTAGCGCGACGGCTCCAGATGGGCGGTGAGCTCCTCCCGCGTCATGCCGAACAGTGGATCGGCGGCGATCAGATCCAACAGATTATTGGTAAGGCCCTTTTCCTTTACATTATTCCCGGCCTCCTGGGAGAGCACGCGAATGCGCTCGTGCAGCTCCTGCCGGTTGCCGCCCCGTTTCACCGCGTCCATCATGATATTTTCGGTGGCCATGAAGGGCAGCTCCTCCAATATGTGGCGCTCAATGACCTTCTCGTGTACCACCATACCGGAGGCGACATTGGCATAGATACCCAAAATGGCGTCCACCGCCAAAAAGGCCTCCGGGATGGAGAGGCGCTTATTGGCCGAGTCGTCCAGCGTGCGCTCAAACCACTGGACCGAGGCGGTGGCCGCGCCGTTGAGCGCATCGTTCATCACATAGCGCGCCAGGGCGCAGATGCGCTCGCACCGCATGGGGTTGCGCTTATAGGGCATGGCGGAAGAGCCGATCTGGCTCTTCTCGAAGGGCTCCTCTACCTCCTTGAGGTGGCACAGGAGACGCAGGTCGTTCGCGAATTTACTGGCCGACTGGGCGATGCCCGACAAGGTCGCCAGCACGCCGGCGTCCAGCTTGCGGGAATAGGTCTGCCCCGACACGGAGACAACATCTGTAAAGCCCATTTCCTTTGCAATCTTCTCGTCCAGCCTCCGGACCTTTTCATGGTCTCCCGCAAAGAGCTCCAGGAAACTGGCCTGGGTGCCGGTGGTGCCCTTGGAGCCGAGGAGTTTCAGGGTACCGATGCGGTACTCCACCTCGCCCAGGTCCATGAGCAGCTCGTTGAGCCAGAGGGTGGCCCTCTTCCCCACCGTCACCAGTTGCGCGGGCTGAAAGTGGGTAAATCCAAGTGTCGGCAAGGCCTTGTACTTATCAGAGAAAGAGGCCAGCGCGGCAATAACCCGCACCAGCTCCTCCCGTATCAGCTCCAGCCCCTCGCGCATGAGAATGAGGTCGGTATTGTCCCCCACGTAGCAGCTTGTGGCACCCAGGTGGATGATGGGCATGGCCTTGGGGCATACCTCGCCCCAGGCGTGGATATGGGCCATCACATCGTGGCGCAGTTTCGACTCCCAGCGGGCGGCGGAGTCGTAGTCGATGGCGGTGAGGTGGGCCTCCATCTCGTCAATCTGTTCCTGGGCAATGGGCAGACCCAGCTCCATCTCGGCACGGGCCAGGGCCACCCAGAGCCGCCGCCAGGTGGAAAACTTCTTGTCGGGCGAGAAAATATACTGCATCTCGTCGCTGGCGTAGCGGGAGGACAGTGGGCTCTCATAACTTCTGTGCTCACTCATATCCTCACACCTCATTCCGCCAAAAATCGCTCCAGCCGGTCCATGCCCTCTCCGATATTCTCCATGGAGCAGGCATAGGACCAGCGGATAAAGCCGGGCGCGCCAAAGCCGGTACCCGGCACCACGGCGACCAGACCCTTCTTCAAAAACACGTCGGCAAAGTCGTCTGCCGAGTCAATCCTCACGCCGTGGAGGGTCTTCCCAAAGAGCTCCTTCAGGTTCATCATCACGTAGAACGCGCCCTCGGGCTTGATACAGCTCACGCCGGGGATGGCGTTCATCCGCTCCACGATGTAATTGCGGCGCTCCTCAAAGGCGGCGCGCATGACCTCGATTTTCTCCTGGGGACCGGTGAGGGCGGCCAGGGCCGCCTCCTGGGAGATGGTGCTGGGGGACCCGGCGGAGTGGCTGATGTAATTTGCCATGACCTGGGAGATCTCGTCATTGGCGCAGGCGTAGCCAATGCGCCAGCCCGTCATCGCGTAGGACTTGGAGACGCCGTTGACCAAAATGGTGCGCGCCTTGATCTCCTCCCCCAGCGTGGCAAAGCTGGTAAAGGGCCGCCCGTCGTACACAAGGCCGCAGTAAATCTCGTCGGCCACCACATAGAGGTCGTGTTTCACGCACAGGTCGGCGATGGCCTGGAGCTCCTCCCTATCGTACATCATGCCGGTGGGGTTGGAGGGGTTATTGAGGATCATAGCCTTGGTCCTGGGCGTGACCGCGGCTTCCAGCTGCGACGTGGAGAGCTTGAAACCGTTTTCCTCGCCGGCCGTCAGCACCACGGGGACGCCGCCCATCATCCGAATGAGCTCGATATAGCTCACCCAGTAGGGCGCGGGGAGCAGGACCTCGTCTCCGGGGTTTATGATCGCCCGGAGAGCGGTGTAGACCGCGTGCTTGGCCCCGCTGCCCACCACGATCTGGCTGGGCCTGTACTCCAGCCCCCGGTCGGCCTTCAGGCGGCCACACACGGCCCGGCGCAGCTCCAGCATGCCATGGGCGGGGGTGTACTTGGTTCGGTTGCGCTCAATGGCGGAGATGCCTGCCACCTTGATCTCGTCTGGGGTGGCGAAATCGGGCTCACCCGCCCCAAAACCGATCACGTCCACGCCGTCGGCCTTCATCTGCTTATAGAGGGAGTCGATGGCCATGGTGGTGGACGCCTGGACTGCGGACGCGATCTGGGACAGGTTCTTCATCAGGTTTCTCCTCCAAAAATGGTTTCTCTTTTACCTGGCTGCGGTATTGCCCACCCTTGCTTTGATGATGCGTACAATGACAGAACTCAAAATCAAGTTGACGCAGAGCTCGAGGGCAAAGTTGACGCCCACCAGCCCGGTGAGGATATAGGTGGCGATATCAGCGCCAAAGGCTGTGGCCCAAGACGCCAGGATATCATAAAAGAGGAAGTACAGAGCGAGCAAAAAGAGACCGGTATTGACAACAGGGCTCACAATGCCCGCCAGTATCGCGCCTGCGGTCATATTCTTTTTTGCGAAGATACGGTAGACGGCCCCCGCCGCCCAACCGGCCAGTATGCCCTTTACAAAGCAAATCAGCGCGGTCAGAAAGGGCTGTGCAGTCCAGAGGATGGCTCCGCCGGGGTCCCAGCCCAGGACACAAGCGATGAGAACCACCGCGCCAAACACGCCGCCCAAGTAGGCTCCAGCGCCCAGACCATAAATTGCCGCACCGACGATAATGGGCGTCAGCGCCAGCGTAATGGAAAAGGGACCGAAGTGTACAAAGGTGGCCGTGAGCTGCAGAACGACGATGATGGCCGTAAAGAGTGCCAATCCCGTCATCCGCTGGGTTTTGTGCGTTTTTGCCATAAAAAAACCTCCTGCTCCCGCCCCTCTTCCTGAGGGTGCAGGGCAAATATTTACCCGCGGCGTTGAGCCTATGCCTGAGCGCCGCAATGGGCACGGTATTATTATGCCTTCCTCATCCGGGATTCGGTGCTCTTCTTGTAAATCAGATAGAGCCCGTTCAGGAGCAGGTCGGCGTCGTAGATGATTTTGCGCTTGCAGTACTGTAAGATTTCCGCTCCGGCGGTGCCGGTGCCCACCACCGTGGCGGCGGGGGCGGAGGCTTGCTCCAGCCGCTCGATCATGCCGTCGATGGTGCTGGCATTGCCGTAGATCACACCGGCGCGCATGGCGTCCACCGTATTGCGGCCCAGGATAGAGGGGGGCGGCTCGATGGAGATATGGGGCAGCTCGGCGGCCTGGTCGGAGAGGGCCTCCAGCGCCACGGTGACGCCGGGCAGGAGGACGCAGCCCTCATAGGTGTTGCCCACCAGCACCGACATGGCGATGGCGGTGCCCATATCCACCAGAATAATGGGGCCGGGGTACTTGGCGATGGCGGCCACTGAGCAGGCCACGATATCGCTCCCCATCTGGGTGTGGATATCCGAGCGGATGTTCAGGCCGGTCTTGACCCCGGGGCCCATGAGCATGGGAGCCTTCCCGGTCAAAAATTCCGCCGCCCCGCAGATGGCCGCAGTGGCCGGGGGCACCACGCTGGAGATAATGGACCCGGTGACGGCCTTGGGGTCCGCCCCATAGAGTCCGAAAACCTGGGAAATATCGATGGCGCACTGGTCCCTGGTGGCGCCCCGCCTCGTCTCAAGGGTGGAGCGGAAACGGAGCGCGCCATCCGTCGTAAAGAGGCCCACCGTGGTGGCCGAATTTCCAATATCGATTGCCAGCACCAATTTTCCCACTTCCCTTCCCCTGTGTCAATTGGGATTTTACCACAAAAAGCGTCAAATAACAAGGCCGCTGTATACATTCAGCGGCCTTGTTATGTTATATCTCCAGCGCCAGCGCGGCGGCCCGGGAGGCGTGGATATACGCGGTGTCGAACAGGGGCACGGATGTGTCCTCCTGGGAGACCAAAAGCCCGATTTCAGTACATCCCAGGATGACGCCTTGAGCGCCATGCTCAGCAAGGCGCGCTATGATGCTCAGGTACGCGGCCTTCGAGGTCTCCGAGACGACGCCCTTGCAGAGCTCGTCGAAGATAACGGAGTTCACGAGCTCCATCTCCTCCTCCCCTGGGACCAGGACCTGGAGACCGCGCTCCAGGAGCTTGTCCTTATAGAAGTCCTGCTGCATGGTGTACTTGGTGCCCAGGAGGCCGACCGTGCGGATGCCGCGCTCCTCCAGTTCGTCGGCGGTGGCCTCGGCAATGTGCAGAATAGGGATGGAGAGATGCTCCGCGATCTGGGGTGCTACCTTGTGCATGGTATTGGTGCAGATGAGCAGGAAGTCGGCCCCCGCCCGCTCCAGCCCTGCGGCGGCCTCTCCCAGCAGCTCCCCCGCCCGGCCCCAGTCACCCCGGGCCTGACAGGCCTCGATCTCGGCGAAATCCACGCTGTGCAGCAGGCACCTGGCGGAGTGGAAACCGCCCAGCCGCTCCTTGACGGCGGTATTGATGAGCTGGTAATAGGTCACGGTGCTCTCCCAGCTCATGCCGCCCAGCAGTCCTATCGTTTTCATAAACCCTCCGGGAAACTCAGATTTTCTCGCAAATCAGCTCACCCATCCGCTTTGTTCCGATGGAGTCGGCGCCCGGCCCGGCGATGTCCGCCGTGCGCCAGCCCTCGGCCAGCACCGCGTCCACCGCGCGCTCCACGGCATCGGCCTCGGCAAAGAGCTGGAAGGAGTAGCGCAGCATCATCGCCACTGAGAGGATGGCGGCGATGGGATTCGCCCTGTCCTGTCCCGCAATGTCGGGGGCCGAGCCATGGATGGGCTCATAGAGGCCGGGTGCGGAGTCACCGATCGAGGCCGAGGGCAGCAGGCCGATGGAGCCGGTGACCATGCTGGCCTCGTCCGAGAGAATGTCGCCGAACATATTCTCGGTGACCACCACGTCGAACTGGGACGGGTCCCTCACCAGCTGCATGGCGCAGTTGTCCACCAGCACATCCTCATAGTCCACGTCGGGGTACTCTTCGGCCAGACGGTGCATGACCGAGCGCCAGAGGCGGGAGGTCTCCAGCACGTTTGCCTTGTCCACGGAGGAGACCTTTTTGCGGCGCAGCCGCGCCAGCTCAAAGGCCCGGCGGCCGATGCGCTCGATCTCCAGCTCGGAGTAGGCCATCAGGTCGGTGCACTCCACGCCCCGGTCGGGGGTATCGTACCTATCCCGTTTGCCGAAGTAGACGCCGCCCGTCAGCTCCCGCACCATCATGAGGTCGATGCCCTTCCCGGCAGTCTCTCGTCTCAGGGGGCAGGCGTCGGCCATGGCGGGGCGCAGGGCGGCGGGCCGGAGATTGGCATAGAGGCCCAAATCCTTGCGGATGGCGAGGAGCGCGGTCTCGGGCCGCTGCTCGGCGGGCTTGTCGGAGCCCCACCTGGGGCCGCCCACCGCGCCCAGGAGCACGGCATCGCAGGCCCTGCACTTCTCGGCTGTGCCGTCGGGGTAGCTCTTCCCCACCGCGTCGGTGGCGCAGCCGCCCAGAAGAACGTCCACATACTCGAAGGTATGGCCGAACTTTCTTCCCACGGCCTCCAGAACGCCCACGGCCTCGTCCACCACCTCGGGGCCGATGCCGTCACCCTTGATGAGCGCGATCTTATAGTCCATATCAAACGACCTCTCTTATCACAATGAAATCCAGTAGCGGCAGGTCTGTCCCTCGCCCTCGGGCACCCTGTTTTCCAGCACGCCGCCGTTTGAGAGGATGGTGCGCTCCGACGCGATGTTCTCGCTGTCGCAGGTGACCAGCACCCGCTCCATCCCATAATCACGGCACCACTCCAGCGCCAGGCGGAGCATCTCGGCCGCGTAGCCCTTCCTCCGCTCTGAGGGCAAAACGCTGTACCCGATATGGCCGCCAAACTGCTCTAAATATGCGTTGAGCCGGTGACGGACGTCGATCATGCCGACCAGACGCCCGTCGGAGCGGCTGACGGCCAGGAAGGTGGTCGCGTCCACAAGGCCGGGCCGTACCGTCTCCTGGGACTCGTTGTCCCGGAGGGCGGAGAGCCAGTCCGCGTAGGTGGCCACGGCGCGCAGATTGGCCGTACCATCCAGACTGTCGCCCCGCTCCAGGAAGGATCGGCGATAGGCCAATACCTGCTCCTCGTCCGCCTCTGCAGGCCGGCGCAGGAGCAGGCTGCTCTCCACCGTCACTTCGCCACCCCGCGGGCCTTCAGCGAGCTCAACAGCCCACCGTTTTCGATGATGCCGCTGATAAACTCCGGGAAGGGCGCGGCCTGATAGGTCTTGCCTGTGGTCGCGTCGGTGATGGTCCCGGCGGCGAAGTCCACGCTGACGGCATCCCCCGCCTGAATCTCGGCCGAGGCCTCCGAACACTCCAAAATGGGGAAACCGATATTAATGGAGTTGCGGTAAAAGATACGGGCGAAGGAGGCGGCAATAACGCATGTCACGCCGCAGGACTTGAGCGCCAGGGGCGCGTGCTCACGGGAGGAGCCGCAGCCGAAATTGGCGCCCCCCACCACGACATCACCGGGCTGAACTGTGGACGCGAAGGTGGCGTCAATGTCCTCCATGCAGTGGGCGGCCAGGGCCTTGGGATCCGGGTTATTGAGGTGGCGGGCGGGGATGATGACGTCGGTATCCACGTTGTCGCCGTATTTATAAACTTTAGACATGTTAGTCGCCTCCTTATAGGGTCGCCGGGTCGGTCACAACGCCGGTGACGGCTGAAGCCGCCGCCACGGCGGGGTTTGCCAGGATGATTTCGGAGCTGACGGGGCCCATGCGGCCCACAAAGTTGCGGTTGGTGGTGGAGATGGCCCGCTCCCCATCCGAGAGGACGCCCATGTGCCCGCCGAGACATGGCCCGCAAGTCGGCGTGGAGACGGCGCAGCCTGCCTCAATAAAGGTCTCCACATAGCCTGCCTTCATGGCGTCCAGATAAATCTGCTGGGTGGCGGGGAACACGATGCAGCGCACCCCCTTGGCAACCTTGCGGCCAGCCAGCACCTCGGCGGCCTGGCGCAGGTCCTCCAGCCGCCCGTTGGTGCAAGAGCCGATGACCACCTGCTGGATGGGAGTACCCGCCACCTGGTCCACGGTGCGGGTGTTGGAGGGCAGATGGGGCAGGGCCACAGTGGGCTTGAGGGCATCCAGGTCGATGACCACTTCCCTCTCGTACTGCGCGTCGGCATCGGGCTCCACGCCCTCCCACACCCGGCCCACCCTGCCGTCCAGATAGGCGCGGGTGGCGGCGTCCACGGGGAAGATGCCGTTTTTGGCCCCCGCTTCGATTGCCATGTTGG
>DATMXU010000074.1:0-9202 GCA_035562355.1 Pseudoflavonifractor sp. | reverse complement strand
ACAGGAAGGGTGATACGGGCCCTGGACACGTCACTGGGCAGGGTGATCTTTGCCGTGGTCTCCCCGTCTGGGGTGGTGGCCCGCTCGACCTTGACGCCCCGGGCGTCGGTCGTAACAGCAGTAAGGCTCCCGTCGGGCTTGATTACCGTCTCGCTCCTGCCGCCATCGGACTTGGTCACCGTCTCGGTCACGGTACCGCTCTTCTCGGTCTTAACCACCCTCCTATCACCATTGGGCCAGGTGGTGGTCTCGGTGACAGTGCCGGTCCTCAGATTGGTGACGGTCCTGGTCGTGCTGCCGTCCTCATTATTCCGTGTGGTGGTCTTGATAGCGGAGTCGCCGGAATCGTTCGGAGTGGTAGGTACATAGGCGGGCACGTTGACGCTGAGGGCCTCCGAGGCAAAGGCCGTACCCTTCGCCGCCACGCGGACCTGATAGGTTCCGGCAGCCAGCCCGGTGGCCCCGGTCAGAGGTTTCCAGTCGCCCTGGCCCTCTTCACGGTACTCATAGGCAACCTCAGCGGCTAATCCGAGAATTTTTCCATCTTCGCCGTCCTCAGACGTGGGTGCCTTACTGTTCAGCCCGGTGGGCCTGGCCGCCTGGGTCAGCGTGATGGTCTGCGGGTCGGACGCGCTGTACTCCTCGCTGACCGCAACGCGCACCAGAATAGAGTCTTCCGCGGTCAGGTCGGCGTCGGACAGGTCCACGCTCTCCTCGGTGATGGGCGTCCAGTTCTGGCCACCGTCCACCGAATACTCCATGGTCGCGTCCACACCGCTCAGGGTCATGGTAACCACATCGAATCTTGCCGTGGTGGGAGTCGGCGCCTTTTCGGGCGCGTCGTACGGCAGGATTTCCACGACTACGGGAGTACCGGGGTTGTGTGTCGCTGTCCCAGCATAGCGCACCTGATAGGTGCCGGCAGCCAGCTCGGTCTCCCCGGTCAGCGCCGTCCACTGATCGCCCTCGTCAGAAACGTCCTTGTACTCATAGGTCTTTTCGCTGTCGAGACCAAGGATCCTGCCGTCATCTACCTCTTCACCTGTGGGTTTCTGGCCGGCCAGTCCCTCGGGAGCGGCCTGACTCGCCTTCTGCACGGGGCTGGTCACGGAAGTCAACGCGCCGGTGTAACCGTCGGTACCGCTGACCGTCAGCGTGATGGTAAAGCCGATATCATTCTCACCCAGCTTGTAGCTGTTGGTTGTGCTCACAGTCTGACCGTCACGAATCCAGGCGTAGGCCAGACCATTCTGGGCCGCCGCCGGGATCACCCTGCTCACATCAGCGGTAAGGGTCTCGCCGTATACGGCATTGCCGGTGATGGAGATATTGCCGGTGATCTCATCGGATGCACCGGAGACGTCCGCCACACTGACCTTGATGTCATCAAAGTCCACCTGGCCGTTGGCAAAATTGTCAATGCCGAAGATGTGTCCGGTCAAGTATTCCCCGCCCTTTGTGCGGAAGGTAAAATTCTCCGCAATGACGGCATCATCCATATAGACGGTGTAGGTCTCCTTTTTCATGTCAGCCACGACTTTGAAGTCATACCAGGTACTGTAGCTGAACGCTTTCACGTTTTTCTTCGTACTCCCGTCGTTCACCTTGATCTGGGCGGCGCTGGCCGCGTTTTCAAAGGCCACCGACATGGCCAAGCCGCCCTTCTCATCCCTGGGCTGACAGGCGTTGGCATACTGGAGCTCGGAATTAAAGCGGGCCGAGTACTCGATCACCACCCTCTGGTCGGCGCTGGCGGTCACCTCGCCCACATAGGGCAGGAACATATTGGCGTACCCCTTACTGGAGCCGGTGGTGAGACGGAGGAACTTGTTCCCGTCCTCCTCCGCGATCTGGGCCGCACCGCCATTGGTGACTTTGGTGGCCTCAATGCCATAGGGCAGCTTGCCCACCGTATCATTGGAGAAATCCCGGTAGGCGTTGTAGGTGATGCTGCCGTCCGTCAGATTGAAGGAGTTGTTCAGGGCCGTCTCGGCAGCGGTAATGGCCGCCAGCGCCGTGTCAGCCTGCTCCGTCGTTATCTCGTCCTCACCCGCCAGCGCCTCGGCGCTGCTCAATGCCTGGAGCAGGGCGTCATAGGCGGTCTGACTGTAGCAGCCCACGCCGCTGCCCAGGGGGTAGGAGAGCGTATTCAGCTCGGCGCGCTTGGCGTCCACCGCCGCCTGCAGCCTTGCGTGCTGCTCGTTCGTGACCGTTACCTTGGCGGCGGCTGTGGTACTCAGCCCCTTCAGCGTGCCGGGCACGTCGATGGTAGTACCGGCCGTATCAAAGGAGAGCCCGCTCAGGTTCCAGGTCACGGCCGCAACGCCGGTCTTCCCGTCCGCATAGGTCACCGCGACAAAGCCGGGCAGGAGAGGCTGGCCGCCCGCGGCCACGGTGGCCGTGGTCTCCTCAACCGTTGTGATAGGGGCCGCCTTGGGCATGACGGCGGCGGTGAGCGCGCCGTGGACCGCGTCGGCGATCAGCTGGTAGCCGTCCTTATTCCCGTGCACACGGTCGGGGAACTGGGCCGTTGTTGCGTCCTTGGTGGCCTCGTGCACGTCGATAAAGCCGCCGTCCTTACTCAATGCAATCTGTTTCTGGAGGGGGACGATCTCGTTATGCACTACATCGACCTGGATACCGTAGCTGTTGGAGCCCTCTACCACCGTGGGCGAGGTGGCGACATAGACAGTGGGATGGGAGGGCAAATTCTCGTAACTCTGGATCAGCGCCAGGGCATCATCCACGTACTCGGCCTTATGGCCGTCCCAGTTGAGTGCCTTGGAGTCGTTGGTACCCAGCATGATGACCACAATGTCGGGCTGGAAGTCTAAGCTCTCGGTGTACTTGGCCTGCTGGATATAACCCTTCTTAGCCCCGCCGCTGTCGGTACCCTCATTGATCATGGTGGCGCCGCTAACTCCGAAATTCTTTACCTCGTAGTTGTTGCCTAGTAACGTCTGCAGCTGGGAGGGGTACTTCTCCGCCTCGGCTACGGCGCCGCCGCTGCCGTTGGAGCCATAAGTGATACTGTCTCCCACGGTGGCAACCTTGATCTTAGAGACGGTCACCTTGGCGGTGGCGGCGAGGTTCTTGGTATTGGTCGTGCCGTCAGCCAGAGTCAGGGTACCGGTAAAGATATAAGTCCCGGCGGCGTTGGCATTATAGTCGGCGCTGGCCCAGGCCACGCCCAG
Source organism: Pseudoflavonifractor sp. (assembly GCA_035562355.1). Lineage (GTDB taxonomy): Bacteria > Bacillota > Clostridia > Oscillospirales > Oscillospiraceae > Pseudoflavonifractor. Next base: position 6,008 of record DATMXU010000074.1, on the reverse strand, counting down.
TTCTTTGGTGCTGCCGTCGCCCAGAGTGACGGCTACCGTCTCGGGCAGGCCTACTGCGGACGCGGCAGTACCGGGGGCAACCTTCTTGTCCGCCACGGGGTTGACCGAGAGGATATCCGTGGGGGAGGCGACATAGACTCTCACGTCGTCGTAGTCGAGCATACCGTTGGCATAATTATTGTTAGTACCGTCAATGCCAAAGCGCTGACCCATCATCTTAGTACCGGCGGTGTTGCGGAAGTTGAATTCCTTGATTATCTGCCCGGCTCCGTTGTCGTAGCCCACCTGCTCACCGTCCACAAAGACGGTGTACTTCTTGCTGGCCCAGTCGCCGACCATCTTGATGGAATACCACTGCCCGTCGACGAACTTCATGACGGTTTTTTTACTGGTCCCGGTATCATTTACCTTGAGATTATTATCCTTCTTACTTGTGCCGTTGTCGAAGGCCACCGCCATGGCATATTCCTTGTTGGTACCGTCGTGTCGAATCATGGCGGCGTTGGCGTACTGATATCCGCCGGTAAAGCGCACTTTATACTCCACTACCGTCCGCTGACCGGCGGCGGTAGCCGTATCACCCACATAGGGCAGATAGAGGTTTGCCTTGTTGGTGCCGTCAGAGCCGGTGCTCATGCGGAGGAAACGGTTTCCATCCTCTATCTGCACGAAGGCCTTCGCACCGGAGGAGAGCGCCTCGACCTCAAACCCATAGGGCAGCTTGCCCAGCGCGTCGCCCTCAAAATCACGATACGCATTGTATGTCACGCCGTCGTCCGTCATCTTCAGGCTGGCATCCAGTGCCATCCAAGCAGCCGTTACAGCGTCCTTTGCCGCATTGGCCGCCGTCTCGGTCGGCGCGGCGGCAGAGAGAGCCTCGGCGGCGTCCAGCGCATCAATAAGGGCCGCGTACTGCGTGAAACCGTAGCAGCCCACGCCGTTGCCCACTGGGATGGAGAGTTTGTCGACTTTCGCCCGCTCGCCGTCCACAAAGGTCTTGAGTTCGTCTCCATAAGTGTTGTCGGCATCGGCCACAGCATCCGTTGCCGCCGCGCTCATGCTGCCGATGTAGGCCCCAGTGCCATGGATGGTGAGAGTGAGGGTCTTGCCCACGTCATCCCGGGTGGGCATGTAGGTGCTCCCGGTACCCACCTGAACGCCGTCCTCACGGGCCCAGACATACTGCAGCGTGGGCCGGGCGGCCTCGGGCACGCCGCTGACGTCGGCGGTCAGGGTCTGCCCCCATTGGGCTGTTCCGCCGATGGCGACAGTACCGCTGATAGGGGTCACGGTAGTGGCGTCAATCACACTGACGCGGAAGTCGTCCATGTCCAGGACACCGTTGGGCTTGTTGTCCACCCCAAAGAAGTGCCCGATCAGCTTGCTGCCCTTGGTGCTGTCGCGGAAAGTAAAGTTCGTTGCCACGGCAACGCCATCCACATAGACCGTATATTTCTTGGTGCCCCAGTCCCCGACCATTTTAACCGAATACCAAGTGTTGTCCGTGAATGTCAAAACATTCTTTTTGACTGTGCCATCCTGCACGAAAAGGCCGTGATTGGTCAGCCCTGAACCGTTATCATACGCCACCACCATGGAATAACTGGTGCCGGGGTCGTTGTTACGGAGCATGGCGGCGTTGGCATACCAACAGCCCGCCTGGAAACGGGTGCGGAACTCCACCACGACGCGTTGGCTCGCAGTGTTTACCACTTCGCCCGCAAAGGGCAGGAAAAGATTGGCCGCACTGTTACCGGCGGCGGAGGAGGTCGTCCGCAGGAACTTATTCCCGTTCTCCTCCAGAATGGCCGCCGTCGCGCCATTGGTCAGGGCCTCCACCGTGAACCCATAAGGCAACTTACCGGCCGTGTCATGCTCAAAATCCCGGAAGGCGTTATAGGTCACGCCCTGCCCTGTGAGGTTCAGCGTTTTGCCCAGCGCCTCTCTGGCGTCGTCAATCGCCTTGAGGGCAGCGGCTGCCAGCTCTCCGGTGACGTTCCCGGAGGCGGCCAGGCTCTCAGCTTCCTTGATCTTGCCCATCATGGTGTCGTAAGCGCTCTTGCTGTACAGACCCACACCATTGCCTACGGGATAGGATGCTTTGTTGATTTCCTCTTTTTTTGCCTTCAGGTTCCGCACCAAGATATCGGTTTCTGTGGCGCCGCCCCGGAAAGAGACCTGCCAAGTACCGTCGCTGGGTGTCTCGCTGCCCTTGGTGAGGTAGATGCGGTCGAGATACAGCCCGTCCTCACGCATCCACATGCTGAAGGGCTGCACCCCCGCCTGGGTGACGGCAACGGTCCCCAGCTCCTTCCAGTGCCACTTTTCATCCAGATTGTTGCTGTAGTGGGCGGCGGTGGAGAAACTGCCGGTATAGACATTGTTCAGTCCGCCGCGGATAGAGTCGGACCCGTCGTCCACATACCGCCAGCGGACCCAGACCTTATAGGTGCCGGTATTGGAGAAATTGATTTTATAGGTTAGCTCGGGGCTATAGGGGGGAAATTCCGGACCCTCGGTCCACTGCGCGTTCAGGTCGGGCAGGCGCATGGCCAGGCCTGTGTCCGACTGGGTGAGCCGCCAGGCGTTGGGGGTCTTGCCCGCCACCTTTGCGGCCTCAGCCCACTTGGACACAGTATAGGCGTTCATGTCGCTTGTAATCTCGTCCTTGGACGCGAGCACATTCTCCATGGCATATTCGGCCTCCAGAGCCACCACGCCATCCTGCTCCAGGAAGGCACCGCTACCCCAGGTGGCTGGGATGTCCTTGGGCTCGATGGGAGTACTCGTCCGCACCATGGTAGGGACGCTGGCGGTGAAGATTTTGTTATGTACGCTGTGATAGCTCTCGTCGGGGCCCAGGGCGCTGGGCGGGATGGTATCCTTCGTCGCGTTGGTGTAGATGACCATCTTGTCGATGGCAATCAGGTTGTCCACCATCCACAGCTTGAGGGTATGCGCCCCGCTGCTCAGCTCGGGCAACATCACCACGTGCTTCTCGATCTGACGATAGAGGTTCTCAGCCCATTGGGCATTCTGCTGGCTGGTGGTGCCCTCGTCGGTCGCGGTGGAGGAGACCAGAATGGGGTCTCCCCCGTCCACCGACACGGCGAAACGGATCTGGCCGCCGGGCGCGGCGTTCATGGTGGGCAGGCGGTAGACCTCCATCGGGAACGTACCGGAGGAGGTGAGGTAAAATTTGTACTCCAGAGAGGGAGAGGTGCCGGCGTTGATGTTATTTCCATCCACCATACCTAGCCCGGGGTCGTAGGTACGCATCATGTCTCCGTCAAAGCCACGGCCCGCGTCCTCAATGAGCTGCCATGCCTTTTGACCCGCGTCTTTCTTCTCCGTGTAGTGCTCGGCCTGCATAGAGACGTAGCCGTCGGCCTCGGCATAGCCATCAATCTCGCTGAGGGCCAGGGCCGGACTCTCGACCTGGACCGTCACCATCTTGGTCACGTCGCCGCCGGTGATGGTGATGGTGGCCGTGCCGCCCTTGTGGGCCTCAATGCCGTCGATGGTGACCCAAAGGCGAATCTCGTCGTTGACGGTGCCGGAGGTGGCCGAGAGTTTCACCCAAGGCTGGTCGGCAATGGCCGTCCAAGCGACGCTGCCGGAGCCCATGTTGAAGACATCAATGAACTTGCCTTCCTGGTTATAGGGAGAGAAGGCCAGCCTGGAGTTCTCCTGGGGCAGAGCCTCGCCCTGGACGACCACGCCCATGGCCGCGTCTCCCAGCACCAGAGCCGGATTGGTGGCGGGAAACTGGGTGGTCACAGGGGGCGCATAGTTCTCCGGATCGATAAAGCCCTTCCACTTCCCGCCGTTCATAGTGCCGTACTTGGCAATCTCAGCCTTGCGCTCCAGCTCCACGGCAATGGACAGCTTGGAGAATGCGTCGGCAGAGGCCATACGGCCCTGGTCATATGCCAGATTGCTCTTCTCCGCATAGTAGAAGGCCTTGTTGGTCAGGTAGGCCCAGTTGATCTTACACTGCACTAGCTCATAGAATCCCAGTTTCTGCGCATCGTTGAGCCCAGCGGCCACCGCGTTGGCACGGTCATAGAGGTCCTGATAGACTGCCATGCGTTTATCCCACTCGTTGTAGTTGCTCTGCTCGAAGATGTCCAGCCGCATATGGTCTACCTTGCGGACATTGGTATGCTGGTAGAACGTGCTGAGAATATCGGCGACCTCGTCGCGGGTAGCCTCGTCCATAGCCGCGCCGAAGTTGCGCTGCATCCACTCGGCGGAGAATTCTTTGGAGGCTCCGGTGTACTTTTCCACATCCCAGCCGCAGCGGATGAAATAATCCATTTCACCCTCGATGGGCTTGATGTCGCCCACGTTCAGTGTCCAGGACTTCCGGATGCCGGTCTCCCAGCATTTATTGAGCTCCTCACCCATGACGCTCAGGGGGATGGAGCTCATCCAGAGATAGCTCTGGTCCTTGGGTGCCCAATAGGAGGTATGGTAGTAGAGTCCGCCGCCGCCGGCGCGCTCGCGCTCAGCCTCGTTGGGTGTACGGCGCACCATGCCGTGGTTGTCGTCACACCAGATGATGGTCACGTTTTCGGGCAGATCGAAGTTTTCATTGTTATAAATGGGCAGCACTTCTTTGTAGGGAACCAGCGCCTGGAAGGACTTGTCGTACTTATCCTGCCCCAACTCTTCCAGAAGAATTTTCTGCTGCTCGGCAATGATCTCGTTCATCAGGAGGGCCTTGCGGTTGTCCTCCGTATCCCCCACGTCGTCTGCCGTTCCCGGCAGTTTATCCTCGCCGTACAACAGATAGTCAAACTCAGCCTTCTTGATATTGGCGGTATTGAAGGGCTCGTCATGGGCGCCGCGCATGCCCAAGGTCCACTGAGCCTCCGTGTCCTTATGGCGAATCACGTTCTCACGCCAATACTGAAGCACCGCGTCCTTGCTCACCGTATAGTCGTAGGCCGCGCCGGAATACTTGCTGTTGGCACTCTTCCAGTTCTCCCATTCATGGACGTTGGTGCGCAGGAGTATGTCGCAGTGGCTGGAACCCAGCACAATACCATACTCATGCAACAGGTCGATGTTGCCTGCTATGTTATTAATGGAATTGACGTGCATAGCCGCCCAGATGTAGTTGCCCTTCAGCCGGAGGATCAGTTCGAAGATCTTGGCGTAGATTTTGGGGCCCATGACGCCGCTGCCCCCCTCGGTGGGGTTGAACACGTCGGTGACCCAGCGGCTGAGCTTTTCCTCATCGTTGATGAAGATGCCCCGATACTGCACGTCAGGCTTGTCGGTGAGGGAGACGCCCGCCTTGACGTACACGCTGGTCTTGGTCTGAACGGGCACATCTGCGAAGTAATACCAGGGGGACACGCCCATCTGCTCAGAGAGCTCATAGACCCCGAAGACCGCGCCGCGGGGGTCCGAGCCAACTACGGCGAGGGTATTGGGATCTACCACCTTGATGAAATAGGCCTCCCACTTTCCCCTAATGGCGTCCACCTCTGCCGAGGTGATTTTGCCCGTTTCGATCAGTGCCTTGATCTGGGCACTGTTGTCCAGAGTGCCCACTAGGACCACGGGACCAGCCGGCAGGGTGATATCCTTGCTGATAGAGGGCGTCTGGCCGGTGACCCTCTTGATGTCGTCCTTAAAATCATTGACCACCCGCTGTACCGGCGCACTTTCCGCCATATCGATCCAGATCGTGGCTGCTTTCCCGTCCGCCACAAGGGGAAAGTCCCCCGCTATCCCCGTCTCCGAGATCAGTCCGCCGCCTGTCGTCTGCGTATCCACAGCCGCATAGGCAGGAACCATGCCCGTGAGCAGCGCCACAGCCAGGATTAACGCCAGTATATTTTTCATATACCTTTTCATCTTGTTGCCTCCAGTTTTTTATGAGGTTTCCACGTGATTCCGTATTGCGTTTGCTCCTCCCGATATCATCCCTTTTCTTCGTTCTGCGGCGTCACAAAATGCACTCCGCGTTTCCAAATAATGCACCATACTAATAT
>DATMXU010000073.1:0-22084 GCA_035562355.1 Pseudoflavonifractor sp. | reverse complement strand
GTTGTAGGCGGCGGAGATGCCCTCCTCGTCGATGCCGCTCACGTCAAAGCTGCGGCTGAAGGAGCCATAGCGGCGCTCCCGGCGGAGATAGCGGCCCGCCTCGTCCTTCTCCTCATTGTCCTCGCTGTGCTCGGCGGAGATGGTGAGGACGCCGTCCTTCAGGTCCAGCTTGATATCCTCCTTGCTGAAACCGGGAAGCTCAGCCTCCAGAACGTACTTGTCGCCCGCGTCCTTGATGTCGGTGCGGAAGGCGCTGACCGAGGGGAGGGAATTGCCGAAGAATCTGCGCTCGAAGTTGTCAAACAGGTCGAAGAAGTTGTCGTTGCTGCGCTCAAAGGGTAACATGCCAAACATAATGATCGCTCCTTTTCCGGGACCCTGGGCCCCTGTTTTGTTTTTCTGGCTTTAGTATAGGTCACATTTGTAAACAAATCCGCTATAATTTATGACGAAATTGTAAATATTAGCACTCTAGACAATGGAGTGCTAACGCGCTTTGCGGACCACAATAAAAATGCCCGAAGAAACCATAACCCATTTGACAAAACCGCCCCATATCTTATATGATAAGACATACTTCGATGAAACGGGGGAATCCTATGAAAACGCCCTTTGTCACAAAAGAACAGCTGGAGGCCATCGCCGCCCAGTACCCCACGCCTTTCCACCTCTACGACGAGAAGGGCATCCGCGACAACGCCCGGCGGCTCAAGGCCGCCTTCGCCTGGAACCCTGGGTTCCGGGAATACTTCGCCGTGAAGGCCACCCCCACCCCCGCTATCTTAGAGCTCCTCCACGAGGAGGGCTGCGGTCTGGACTGCTCCTCCCTCACCGAGCTGATGCTGGCCCAGCGGTGCGGTGTGGCGGGGGAGGAGATCATGTTCTCCTCCAACGACACCCCCGCCGAGGAGTTCGTGCTGGCCGATCAACTGGGGGCCGTCATCAACCTGGACGACTTCACCCATATCGACTTTCTGAAGGATACCATCGGCTACATTCCGGAGACCATCTCCTGCCGCTATAACCCCGGCGGCTCCTTCGCCATCGGAGAGAGCGAAGAGGGCTTTCAGGTCATGGATAACCCCGGGGACGCCAAATACGGCTTTACCCGCAGCCAGCTCACCGAGGGCTTTCGCAAGCTGAAGGGCATGGGGGCCAAGCGCTTTGGCATCCACGCCTTCCTCGCGTCCAACACCCTCTCCAACGAGTACTACCCAGCGCTGGCCGGGATCCTCTTCGAGACGGCGGTGGAACTCCAGCGGGAGACCGGCTGTGAGATCGCCTTCATCAACCTCTCGGGCGGCGTGGGCATCCCCTACCGCCCCGAGCAAAGCGCAAACGATATCGCCGCCATCGGCGCGGGGGTACGGGCGCAGTATGAGAAGGTACTGGTTCCCGCGGGGATGGGAGACGTGGCCATCTACGCCGAGCTGGGCCGTTTCATGCTGGGGCCTTACGGCTGTCTCGCCACCCGGGTCCTCCACTTCAAGCACACCTACAAGGAGTACGTGGGGGTGGACGCCTGCGCCGCCAACCTCATGCGGCCCGCCATGTACGGGGCCTACCACCACATCACCGTGATGGGGAAGGAGAGCGCCTCCCACGACCATAAGTACGACGTGACCGGCTCCCTCTGCGAGAACAACGACAAGTTCGCAGTGGACCGTATGCTCCCCGAGATTGAGCGGGGAGACCTGCTGGTCATCCACGACACGGGGGCCCACGGCTTTGCCATGGGGTATAACTACAACGGCCGCCTCCGCTCGGCCGAGCTGCTGCTGAAGGAGGACGGCACTGTGGAGCAGATCCGCCGCGCCGAGACCCCGGAGGATTATTTCGCAACAGTGAAGTGGTAAAAATAAATCCGCCGGCTTTCTCAGGAAAGTCGGCGGATTTTTCGAATGATTTAGGATTCCAGACCCGCCATGAGGTCTGACCAGTTGACCACGGTGGCTCCGGCTGGTGGCGTGGTCTCTGGGATCTTGGTGGTGGAGGCGTATTTGACGCTTCCGTCCATACCGAGGGTAAAGAGATTGCCCAGCGCCAGGGAACCCTGGGTGGTGGTGACGCCTGTTTCGTCGGCGGCGGCCTTCAGGCTGACGGTCAGGGTGTCCGCGTTCAGGCCGAGCGCGGAGAACTGGTCAAGCGAATCCTGAACAGACTGGTCCTCAAGCCCGGCAAGGAGGCTCTTAACATCCAAAGAGAGACCAAACGTCTCCTCGTAGCCGGTGACCTCCCCCTTGGCGTTGGTGCTGAGATTGAGTCCAAGGTTGATGGCGACGCCATCAACCGTCTTGGTGAAGGTGTTGGTGTATCCGCTGGAGACCTTCTTGAAGTTCTCGTCGGAGAATGCCGCGGCCAGCTCCTGAATATCGGCAGCCAGCTTGGAGTAAGAAGTGGCGCTGCTTTCTACCGGCACGGAGGAGAGGAGAGTGGACATGAGCTTGGTGTAGTCCATGCTCTTGGAGTTCTTCAGCAGAGTGGCAAAGTCCATCTCAAGGCCTGATTCCTTCAGAACCTCGTTGAGATCCATGAGGAGCCAGACGCCGACGGGCAGCTCGGGGATGGAATCGGACATGCCGTCCATCAGGTAGTATAGTTTGCCGGTGCTCATGTCACTGCGTACGTCCATGTCCATGTTGACCACCATCTCGTTAGGGGACATGGCGGAAACGTCCAGGCCCATGCCAGCCAGAAGGGTGTACAGCCCGGTCATATCCATATCTATGCCGATGCTGGCTTGAATGGAGGTGCCGTTGGAGATGATGCCGTCGACATCGCAGTCGGCAGTGAGAACCGGGCTGCCCAGGGCGGTGGCGTCCATACCGATCTTGCCGTTGAGTGCCCAGTTGCCGGTGTTATACTTCTCGCCGTAGGCGGCCAGCTTGCTCAGCATAGTGTAGCTATGGCCCGCCATGGCGCTGTCGATCAGCTTTTCGGTATCAACCAGCACGACAGTCTGGTTCTCAGCGTCCCAGCCCACATTGCAGCCAAAGGCCTGGGCGGCAAAACGGACGGGAATATAGGTGCGGTTATTTTGGGCGTATGCCGCAACGTCCATAGGAATGACGGTTTCAATGCCGTCCTCGGTGACTGTGGCTTCGGTGGAGCCCAGCGCCATGCGCAGGGTGCGCCCGTCCTTGACGGCCACTACCGTGCTGGTTTCGCTCTCATAGTCCACTTTGGCACCCATGGCCTCGAACACGGTGCGGAAGGGGAGGAACGTGCGTCCGCTGACCGCCTCGGGGGCTGCGTCGGAAAAGGTGAGATACTTACCATCCAACTGGACCTGGATACCGGAGACGGCATGAGCCGGAACGACCATTCCGGCCATGAGTGCGAGGGTGCAGAGCAGAGACAGGATACGTTTTCTCACGGGAGGACCTCCTTTATTTTTGGAAAGCCTGTGAAAACATTATACAGCCTTACAGCCCCCCTGTAAATGGATGGGAACAAAAATGTTCACGTGTCAGTAAGAGAGCATAAGAGTGCCGATCATAGAAAAGTCCTCGTCCGAGATAAAGTAGAGCCCTCTGGTGCCGCTGGGAGAGAGCAGCACCAGCTTGGATACAGGCTTACCCTGGAATTCCCCCGCGCTCAGGCGGTCCTGGCAGAGCTTGATGATTCCGGCGGCCCACTCGTTTTCGTACTTGGTATAGAAGGCCTCCTGCTCAGCATCTGTCATGGCGTTGGCCATCTCTTCCGTGATGCCGTAAGAGGAGGTGAAACGATCTATATAACCCTCCATATCCCGGTCGTTGACCTGCTTAAAAAGGGCGCAGGGCGTGAGGTCCACCCGCACGGAGTATTCGCCCCCTGAGAGGGCGGTGGCGGCCACGCTGTATCCGGCCTGGGAGTAAGCGCTGGTCAGAATACTCTTGAGCTTGGCGCGGTTGGCGGCGGTGAGGTATTCGTCCATGATTTGAAACTGGTAACAGAGGTAATCATATTCCGCGTCCACGTTATACTCGTACAGGGACTTGACCTCCTGTATGGTCAGACCGGTGAGGCGCAGGAAGTTACTGTCGCAGTTGCCGGTGTAATAGGCGTCCAGCGTGCCTTTAACCAGGGCCTCAGCTTCGTTGACATTTGAGATCTTCGCGGAGGTAAAGGGGGCGCTTTCAGCGGCGAGATCCTCAATGGTGAGGATGGTTGCCCCGGCGGGGGGCTTGGTCTGGGGCGCCCTGGAGGAGGCGGAGACCTGGAGAGAGAAATTAGATGTGTATTCAGAGCCGTCGTCGTTTTTCTGCCGGGACAAATACTCTACTTTGCCGCCTGAGGTATAGTTAGTAGTGAGATCCATTGGGGTAGTGCCGTACTCGTCAACAACGGAGAGGTTTTTCATAGTGGTCTTATAGCCGGTGACCTTGCCGCCCGAGCAGATCAGGTCCAGCGTGACGGCAAGGGAGGCGGGCCCATTACCCAGGGACAGAGCGGCGGTGTAGCCGGTGCCGGTTTTGGTGAAGGAGCTATCGCGGAAGGGGGCGGCCAGTTTTTCGAGCTCCGCGCTGATGGTCTCCATAGCGGTGGAGCTGTCGCTCAGGGATACTTCGGCGAGCAGGTTGATGATAGAGGGCGCCAGTTCGAATTTCATCATACTGTTCCAGGCTTGGAGAGAACTGCTTGTCGCGGCCAGAGAGTCCAGGCCGGGCATACCGCCGGTGAAGTCGGAGAAGACGTCGGCGTTCTCAGCGAACAGCCACGCGCCGTCAGGCAGGCCCACGGACCTAAGGTTTCCGGAGGTGGTTATGTAATAGGCGCTGCCCGAACCGCGTACCTGCATGGAGCCGGACATTTTCATGTCGTCGGCGGCGGTCTGCCCAAGCTGCTCAGCCAGGCCGCTCGTGTCCATGACCATCTTCAGGGTGACCTCCATGGCTCCCGTGTCGGCAGACTCCACGCCGCTGATGTCGCCGTCTATTCGGATGGGTCCCATGGAGGTGTTAAATTTGCCGGAAACGCTCTGGTTGCCGGAGCCAATGTCGGGAAGGTGGGAAATGTACTGGTCATAGAGGGAAAAGTCCTCTCCGGCCAGCGTGTCGTCCACCAGCCTTTCCAGGTCCACAATGATGACCGTCTGGTTCTCGCCGTCCCAGCCCACGTTGCAGCCAAAGGCCTGGGCGGCAAAACGGACGGGAACGTAGGTGCGGTTATTCTTGGCATAGGCCGCCACGTCCATGGGGATGACGGTCTCCACGCCGTCCTCGGTGACGGTAGCTTCCGTGGAGCCCAGTGCCATGCGCAGGGTGCGCCCGTCCTTGACGGCCACGACGGTGCCGGTGTCGCTCTCATAGTCCACGTCTGCGCCCATGGTTTCGAACACGGTGCGGAAGGGGAGGAAGGTACGGCCACTGACCGCCTCGGGCACGGCGTCAGGGAAGGTGAGATATTTACCGTTCAGCTGGACCTGGATACCGGAGTTGGCGGAGACCGGGACGGCCATTCCGGACACGAGCGCAAGGGTACAGAGCAGGGACAGGATGCGTTTTCTCATGGAGAATCCTCCTTTGGTTTGTCAAACCCTTGGCATTATTATACTGCATTTCCCATCCTATGTAAATGATGTAAATGGATAAATTTGGGCTATTCCCCAAGATAGGGGGCTAACTGCAAATTTATCGTTTCTAACTCACTCTTGTAACACCTGGCCCGCAGTGATATAATACTTCGACTGATTACAACGAAAAGGGGATCATATCATGACGTATAAAGAGGAATTCATCACCTTCATGGTGCGCTCCGGCGTGCTCACCTTTGGCGATTTCACCACCAAATCCGGGCGCAAGACCCCCTATTTCATCAACACCGGCAACTATAAGACCGGTGCTCAGGCCGCCAAGCTGGGGGACTACTACGCCGCCTGCATTCAGGAGAATCTGCCCCAAGGGGTGGACTGCCTCTTTGGGCCCGCCTACAAGGGCATCCCCCTGGCGGTGGCCGCCGCGTCCTCCCTCTACCGCAGCTATGGCCGGGACCTGCCCTACTGCTTTAACCGCAAGGAGGCCAAGGACCACGGCGAGGGGGGCAGCATGGTGGGCTACAAGCCCCAGGACGGGGACAGGGTGGTCATCGTGGAGGACGTGGTGACCGCGGGCACCGCTGTGCGGGAGACCATCAAGCTCTTCACCCACGTAGCCAAGGTGGACCTGTGCGCCCTCATCGTGTCGGTGGACCGGATGGAGCGGGGCACAGGGGACAAGACCACGCTGGACGAGCTGCGGGAGGAGCACGGCATCGCCGTCTACCCCATCGTCACCGTTCGGGAGATCATCGCCTTCCTGCACAACAACCCCATCGACGGCAGGGTCTACATTGACGATGAGATGAAGGGCAGCATGGAGGCATACTTAACTGCGTACGGCGCCCGCTGAGCGGGGGCGCAGGAGAGAGAGGGCGGCGCATGGGTATTCACGACGGACACCGGGGGCGGCTGAAGGCCGAGTTTTTGGCGCGGCCTGAGACCTTTGCCGACCATAAGCTCTTAGAGCTGCTCCTCTTCTACATCAATCCCCGCGGAGACGTAAACCCCACCGCCCATGAGCTGCTGGACCGGTTCGGCTCGCTGGCGGGGGTGCTGGACGCGGAGCCCGAGGCTCTGCTGAACTGCCCCGGCATTGGGGAACACGCCGTCTCCCTCCTCCGGGTGGTCAAGGAGCTGGGCCGCCGGTATGACGCCCAGCGCTCCGATGTGGAGGACGTGGTGACCTCCGCGCGGGACGCGGCTCAAATCTTCCGCCCCTGCTTTTACGGCGCGCGCAGCGAGATGGTCTTCCTCCTCTGCATGGACGGGAAGGGCAAGGTGCTGGGCTGCCCCAAGGTGGGGGAGGGCAATGTGAACGCCGCCGAGATCGCCGCCCGCCAGATCGTGGAAAAGGCCCTCAATCACAACGCCGCCCAGGTCATTCTGGCCCACAACCATGTCTCCGGACTGGCCCTGCCCTCCTACGAGGACCGGGCCACCACCCTCTACCTCAGGGAGCTCTTGCGCCAGGTGGGCGTGGTGCTGGCGGACCACATGATCTTTGTGGACGGCGACATGGTCTCCATGCGGGACAGCGGTTACTTAAGAGAATGAAAATAGTATGAAATCCCTCTTGCAATAGAACGCTTGTTTTGGTAGAATATTTGTACGAGATGAGGTGAGCTCCATGCCAAAATTTGAGGTTGTATCTGAATATCAGCCCGCCGGCGACCAGCCGGAGGCCATCGAGTCCCTGGCCCGCGGCGTGGAGCTGGGCCTGACCGAGCAGACCCTGAAGGGGGTCACCGGCTCGGGCAAGACCTTCACCATGGCAAAGACCATCGAGCGCATCCAGCGGCCCACGCTGGTGCTGGCCCACAACAAGACCCTGGCCGCTCAGCTCTGCGCCGAGTTCAAGGAGTTTTTCCCCAATAACGCGGTGGAGTACTTTGTCAGCTATTACGACTACTATCAGCCTGAGGCCTATATCCCCCATACCGACACCTTCATCGAGAAGGACTCCTCCACCAACGACGAGATCGACCGGCTGCGCCTGTCGGCCACCTGCGCTCTTCTGGAGCGGCGGGACGTGATCGTGGTGGCCTCGGTCTCCTGTATCTACGGCCTGGGCGAGCCCGAGGATTTCGCCAAGATGATGATCTCCCTCCGCCCCGGGATGCGCATGGAGCGGGACTACCTCATCAAACGTCTGGTGGAGATCCGCTACGAGCGCAACGACATCGCCTGGGAGCGGAACATGTTCCGCGTCCGGGGGGACACGGTGGAGGTCTGGCCCGCCTACTGGAAGGATGTGGCGGTGCGCATCGAGTTCTTTGGCGACGAGGTGGAGCGCATCTCCGAGATCAACGTGGTCACGGGGGCTGTCGTCAACACCCGCAGCCATGTGCCCATCTACCCCGCCACCCACTATATCACCCCCAGGGACAAGATGGTGGCCGCCATTGAGGAGATCCGCCGAGAGCTCGACGAGCGGGTGGCCTACTTCGAGGAGCGGGAGATGCTGGTAGAGGCTCAGCGCATCAAACAGCGTACCCTCTACGACATCGAGATGATGCAGGAGCTGGGCTACTGCTCGGGCATCGAGAACTACTCCCGGGTCATCGCGGGCCGCCCGGTGGGCTCGGCCCCCATGACCCTCATCGACTACTTCCCCAAGGACTTCGTCATGTTCATTGACGAGAGCCACGTGAGCGTGCCCCAGGTGCGGGCCATGTACAACGGCGACCACGCCCGCAAGACAACCCTCATCGACTACGGTTTCCGCCTGCCCTGCGCCTTCGATAACCGCCCCCTCAAGTTCGAGGAGTTCGAGGGGCGCATCAATCAGGTCGTCTACGTCTCGGCCACCCCCGCCGAGTATGAGCGCACCCGGTCGGGCCAGATCGTGGAGCAGATCATCCGCCCCACCGGCCTCCTGGACCCCAAGGTGGAGGTCCGGCCCGTGGAAGGGCAGATCGACGACCTCATCGGCGAGATCAACGAGCGCACCGCGAGGAGCGAGCGGGTGCTGGTCACCACCCTCACCAAGAAGATGGCCGAGGACCTGACGGCCTACCTCAAGAACGCGGGCATCAAGGTCCGCTATATGCACCACGACATTGACACCATCCAGCGCCAGGAGATCATCCGGGACCTGCGCCTGGGCACTTTCGACGTGCTGGTGGGCATCAACCTCCTGCGGGAGGGCCTCGACCTGCCCGAGGTGAGCCTGGTGGCCATTCTCGACGCCGATAAGGAGGGTTTCCTCCGCAGCGAGACCTCCCTCATCCAGACCATCGGCCGGGCCGCCCGCAACGCCGAGGGCCTGGTCATTATGTACGCGGACAAGATCACTCCCTCCATGCGCGCCGCCATGGACGAGACCGAGCGGAGGCGAACGCTCCAGGACGCCTTCAACCAGGCCCACGGCATCGTCCCCAAGACCATCATCAAGAGCGTACGCAACCTCATTGAGATCTCCAGGGGAGCGGACGAGGCCAAGGAGTTCGACTTCAACGCCAAGCAGCTCACCAAGCTCCAGCGCATGGAGGCCATCGCCAAGCTGGAGAAGGAGATGCGCGAGGCCAGCAAGCTCCTGGAGTTTGAGTACGCCGCCATTTTGAGGGACAAGATCATCAAGCTGCGGGGCGAGAAATAGGGAGATGGATGGGCCGGGGAGGAAGGGCCTGCGCCTTGCGGGGTTTGATTATGGCTCGGTTGGGTATTATTTCGTCACGGTATGCACCCGCAAGAGGATGTGCACGCTGGGCTGCGTCGTACGGGCCGATGTCCTCATCGGCCCATACATACGGCTGACTGCTTTAGGGCGGCTGGTGGACGAAACCATCGCCCGTATGCCCAACGTGGACAGGTATGTCATCATGCCAAACCATGTGCATCTGATTTTGAAAATCGAACCTAGCGACGGTGGGCCGATGGGGACATCGGCCCGTACGATTCCGAAACTGGTGCACTTTTTGAAAGCAGCGGTGTCCAAATCATGGGGCTCTTCGGTATGGCACCGCTCTTACCACGACCACATCATCCGCAACGAGTCCGACTACCTCCGCATTTACGAATACATGGACACCAACCCCGCCCGGTGGGCGGAAGATTGTTATTACGAAGAGGAATGAACCTATGCTAGACCATATTTATGTCAAAGGCGCGCGGGAAAACAACCTGAAGAACATCGACGTGGAGATTCCCCGCGATAAGCTGGTGGTACTCACGGGACTCAGCGGCTCGGGGAAGTCCTCCCTGGCCTTTGACACCATCTACGCCGAGGGGCAGCGCCGCTATGTAGAGAGCCTGAGCTCCTACGCCCGTATGTTCCTGGGCCAGATGGAAAAACCAGACGTGGACTATATCGACGGCCTCTCGCCCGCCATCTCCATCGACCAGAAGACTACCTCCAAGAACCCCCGCTCCACCGTGGGTACCGTCACCGAGATCTACGACTACCTCCGCCTCCTCTGGGCCCGGGTGGGTACCCCTCACTGCCCCAAATGCGGCAAGGAGATCATGCAGCAGACCATCGACCAGATCATCGACCAGGTCATGGCCCTGCCGGAGGCCACCCGCATCCAGATCCTGGCCCCCGTGGTCCGGGCCCGCAAGGGCGAGTACCAGAAGGTCTTTGAGGATGCCCGCAAGTCGGGCTATATCCGCGCCCGGGTGGACGGCTCCCTCTATGAGCTGACCGAGGAAATCAAGCTGGAGAAGAACAAAAAGCATAACATTGAGATTGTGGTGGACCGGCTGGTTATCCGGAGCGACATCGCCCAGCGGCTGACCGACTCGGTGGAGACCGCCTCCTCTCTGACCGGCGGCCTGATCATTGTGAACATCGTCGGCGAGGACAGGGACATCCTCTTCTCCCAGAACTACGCCTGCGAGGAGTGCGGCATCTCCATTGAAGAGCTTACCCCCCGCATGTTTTCCTTCAACAACCCCTACGGTGCCTGCCCCACCTGCACCGGCCTGGGCAGCCAGCTCAAGATCGACCCCGACCTCATCATCCCCAACCGGGAGCTCTCCCTCCTGGACGGGGCGGTCACCGCCTCGGGCTGGAATAACATCAAGGGGGACTCCATCTCCCGGATGTACTTCGAGGCCCTGGCCCAGAAATATAAGTTCAAGCTCAACACCCCCGTCAAGGACCTGCCCGACGAGGTGGTGGATGTGATCCTCTATGGCACCAAGGGGGAAAAACTCAAGCTCACCTACGACCGGGAGCGGGGCCAGGGTACCCTGTACCAGGCCTTCGAGGGCATCTGCAACAACCTGGAGCGCCGCTATAAGGAGACACAGTCCGACGCCATGCGCCGGGAGCTGGAGGAGTGTATGAGCGAGAGCCCCTGCCCCGACTGCGGCGGGCGGCGGCTTAAGAAGGAATCCCTGGCCGTCACGGTGGGGGATATCAATATCGACGCCTTCACCCGCAAGTCGGTGGTGCAGGCCCTTGGGTTCATCGACGGGCTGGAGCTCTCCGCCCAGAAGATGCTCATCGCCGAGCGCATTTTGAAGGAGATCCGGGAGCGGCTGGGCTTTCTCCGCTCGGTAGGCCTCCAGTACCTGACCCTTAACCGGGCGGCGGCGACTCTGTCCGGCGGCGAGAGCCAGCGTATCCGCCTGGCCACCCAGATCGGCTCCTCCCTCATGGGGGTGCTCTACATCCTGGACGAGCCCTCTATCGGCCTGCACCAGCGGGACAACGACATGCTCCTCGCCACCATGAAACGCCTGCGGGACCTGGGCAACACCCTTCTCGTGGTGGAGCATGACGAGGACACCATGCGCGCCGCCGACTACATCGTGGACATCGGCCCCGGCGCGGGGGTCCACGGCGGCGGAGTGGTGGCGGCCGGCACCGCCGAGGAAGTCATGAACACCCCCGGCTCCATCACGGGAGACTATCTCTCGGGCCGGAAGAAGATCCCTGTCCCGAGTGAGCGGCGGAAGGGGAGCGGCAAGCTCCTCACGGTCCGCGGCGCGGCGGAAAATAACCTGCGGGAGGTGGACGTGTCTATCCCCTTGGGCACCTTCACCTGTGTCACCGGCGTATCGGGCTCGGGCAAGTCGAGCCTGGTGAACGAGGTCATCTTCAAGCGCCTGGGGGCTGACCTCAACCGCATGAAGGTCCGCCCCGGCAAGCACGCGGGCCTGGAGGGGGAGGAGTTCCTAGACAAGGTCATCGATATCGACCAGTCTCCCATCGGGCGCACTCCCCGCTCTAACCCCGCCACCTATACCGGGCTCTTCAACGATATCCGGGAGCTCTTTGCCTCCACCCAGGACGCCAAGGCCAGGGGCTACGGACCCGGCCGGTTCTCCTTCAACGTCCGGGGCGGCCGGTGCGAGGCCTGCACAGGCGATGGCCTTTTGAAAATTGAGATGCACTTTCTGCCCGACATCTACGTCCCCTGCGAGGTCTGCAAGGGCAAGCGATACAACCGGGAGACCCTGGAGGTCCGCTATAAGGGCAAGAATATCTATGAGGTGCTGGACATGACGGTGGAGGAGGCCCTGCCCTTCTTCGAGAAACTGCCCAGGCTCTACAACAAGCTCCAGACCCTCTGCGAGGTGGGCCTGGGCTACGTAAAGCTGGGCCAGCCCTCCACCACCCTCTCCGGCGGCGAGGCCCAGCGGGTCAAGCTGGCCACCGAGCTCTCCAAGCGGAGCACCGGCAGCACCATCTATATCCTGGACGAGCCCACCACCGGCCTCCATACCGCCGATGTGCATAAGCTCATCGAGGTGCTCCAGCAGCTGGTGGACGTGGGCAACACCGTCCTGGTCATCGAGCACAATCTGGACGTCATCAAGACCGCCGACCATGTCATCGACCTTGGCCCCGAGGGGGGCGACGGCGGTGGGTACGTGGTCTGCACGGGGACGCCGGAGAACATTGCGGCCTGTGCCGAATCCTATACGGGGCAGTATCTAAAGCACGCGCTGGAGTAAGCGGCCGCCGTTGACGCCCTCCCCAAGCGTTTTGGCCCTGGGCCAAAACCTTGATGTCCGGGCGGATTCACTCCACCCGGACAGATGAGAGTAAGGGGGTTCCCCGCCGGGCGCGAGCCGGGCGACGGCGGCGGATACGTGGTTTGCACGGGGACGCCGGAGGACATTGCGGCCTGTGCCGAATCCTATACGGGGCAGTATTTAAAGCACGCGCTGGAGTGAGCGCTGGGACGCCATTTGCTGAAAACGGACGATTTTTGCGTCCTTCACCTCCCTTTCCCTCACCGCATAGGATGGCGCGGAGGTGAGCGGTTTGCGTATTTTGATTGAGATGATCATTGCCCTGCTGGCCACGGGAGGGCTGCTGGCTCTGTGCTGGGGCCTGTTCGGGCGGTTGCTGGCCCCGGTGGCGGAAGAGGGCGTCTTCGCCGTGGTGCGGGCTGCGGGGGCGGGAGAACGGCTGGAGCACGACGTGTCCAGTCTTCTGTGGCTCCGGGCCGGAGGGCTGGCGAAACCCGCCATCGTCATCCTGGACGAGGGACTGGATGAGATGGGGCTGGCGATAGCTGCCGCTCTGCTGAAACGGGAGGCGGGCATTTGCCTGTGTAAGCTGGGCGAGCTGGAGAGCTGCATCAGACGCGAATGAGCTGCGGGCCTGTCCCGCCGCGCGGAGAGAGGGGCGTAGCACTTGGAGGAGACCAGAGAGCTGGAGTGCATAGAGGGCACCGTGGAGGCCGTCATCTACCAGAACGAGGAGAACGGCTACACGGTGCTCAGGCTGTCCGCCGGGGAGCGGGGGGAGGTCACCGTGGTGGGCTGTATGCCCGGCGCCGCCCCCGGCGAGGGCCTCACCGTCGCGGGGAATTGGATGCGCCACGCCTCCTATGGAGAACAATTCAAAGCGGAACACCTGGAACGCCGTCTGCCCGCTGGGGAGAAGGCGGTCTTTGACTATCTGGCCTCCGGTGCGGTGCGGGGCATTGGAGCCTCCACCGCCAAAAAGCTGGTGGAGGAGTTTGGTGCCGAGACCCTTACCATCCTGGAGGAGCGGCCGGAGCTCCTCACAAAGATCCAGGGCATCACTCGGAAACGGGCCCTCGCCATGGGGGAGGAATTCCGCCAGCGGATGGGGATGCGCCGCCTGCTGGAGTTTCTGGGGGAGCAGGGCCTGCCCCTTCAGCTCGCCATGCCTCTCTACCGCCGCTACGGGAACGACTGCCTGGAGGCTCTGCGGGACAACCCCTACCTGCTGGTGGACGAGGAGCTGGGCGTACCCTTCTCCCGGGCCGACGATATGGCGATCTCCCTGGGCATGGAGGGGGATGCTCCCCAGCGCATCGAGGCCGGACTCCTCTTTGAGCTGAGCCATAACCTGAATAACGGCCACTCCTTTCTCCCCCGGCGCAAGCTCCTGGGAGCCGCCGCCCAGCTTCTCAACCTGGAGGAGGGGGAGGGCCTGGAGGAGGGGCTGGAGGTCCTGCTGGAGCAGGGCCTTGTAGTACAGGAGACCACGGCGGGGGAGGAGGCGGTCTACCTCTTCGACCTCTATGAGGCCGAGTGCTATACCGCCCAGCGCCTCCACGACATGAGTACGGCCGAGCTGTGCCCGCCCCAGGACATGGAGCGTATTCTAAAAGGCATCCAGGCCGAGCAGGGCATCACCTACGCGTCTCAGCAGAGGGCGGCGGTGGAGCTGGCCGCCCGGGCTCAGGTCATGCTTCTCACCGGCGGGCCGGGCACGGGCAAGACCACCTCTCTCCGTGGGGTGCTGGCGCTTTTTGATGCCATGGGGCTGGAGACCGCCCTGGCCGCCCCCACGGGCCGGGCCGCCAAGCGCCTGGGGGAGCTGTGCGGGGTGGAGGCTATCACCATCCACCGCCTGCTGGAGACTCAATTCGATGCCTCCACCGGGAGGCTGGTCTTCGCCCATGACGAGGAAGACCCCCTCAAGGTCGACGCCGTCATTGTGGACGAGACCTCTATGGTGGACGTTCCTCTCATGCGGGCCCTGCTGGCCGCCCTGCGGGAGGACTGCCGTCTGATCCTGGTGGGGGACCCGGACCAGCTCCCCTCGGTGGGGCCGGGGAATTTGCTTGCCGACCTCCTCCGCAGCGGGCGCATCCCCATGGTGCGCCTCACTGAGATTTTCCGCCAGGCCGCCGAGAGCGCCATCGTCATGAACGCCCACGGCGTCAACCGGGGGGAACTGCCAGACCTGCGCAACAACAAGTCCGACTTCTTCTTTCTCCGCCGGAAGGAGCCCCAGCGGGCCGCCGAGACCATCGTGGAGCTGGTGCGGGAGCGCCTCCCCAAGAACATGGGTATCCCCACAGACCAGATCCAGGTCCTGTCCCCCACCCGCCGCCATACCACCGGAACGGCCTTCCTCAACCGGGCGATCCAGGAGGCGGTGAACCCCGCTGCGGAGAGCCGGGAGGAGCGGCGCTTTGGCGACCAGATCTTCCGGGAGGGGGACCGGGTCATGCAGGTGCGCAACAACTACGACGTCATGTGGAAAGACAAGGACGGCAGGAGCTCCGGCATGGGGATTTTCAACGGTGACATCGGCCGGGTGGAGCGGGTGGACAGCCGGGAGGGGACGGTCGCCGTGGACTTCGACGGCCGCCTGGTAGAGTATACCCCCGACATGCTGGGAGAGCTGGAGAGCGCCTACGCCGTCACCGTTCACAAGGCCCAGGGCAGCGAATACCGGGCGGTGATTCTGGCCGTCTGCGACGGCGCTCCCATGCTGCTGGCCCGGGGCGTGCTCTATACCGCCATCACCCGCGCGCGGGAGCTCTTCATCCTTGTGGGGGATGACGAGAAGGTGGCCCAGATGGTGGCCAACAACCGCCAGCAGCGCCGCTATTCCGGCCTGCGGGCAAGGCTGGCGGGGATGGAGTAATCGCACTTATTAAATTTTAAGCCGTAATAATGCACTGATAGTGAAATAAAGATTATTGCACGCGATATGCTCTGCTTACCATCGGAAAGGGAGGAAAGGCATATGAGTGACCGTACCCACCTGAGCATCCGCATGGATGCCGAGCTGCACGACAAGTTCCGATATGTCGCCGCGTATGAAGGCCGCTCCATGAGTAAGCAGGTATTGCAGCTCATCCTCACCTGCGTCCGTGACTTTGAAAAGGAACACGGTCCCATTCGGGACGAGGACCTGAAATGAGCACACTGCTGTCGGCCCTTCTGGACCTCCTCTTTCCGCCCAAATGCGCCTTTTGCAGGAAACTCCTGGGGCGCGGGGAGCGGGGGATGTGTACCAAGTGCCAGGCATCTCTGCCTTGGCTCACCGGCTCTGCCGCCGAGCAGAGGGGGGAGTTCTATAAGCTCTGCGTCTCCCCGCTGCGCTACCAGGGGGAGGTGCGCGCGTCCATCCACCGCTACAAGTTCAAGGGCGGCCAGGGCTACGCCGGGCTGTACGGCGCCCTGGTGGCCCAGTGTGTCAAGGACCATCTGGAGGGGGAGTATGACCTCATCACCTGGGCGCCCCTCTCGGACGAGCGGAAACGGGAGCGGGGGTACGACCAGGCCTTTCTCCTGGCCCAGGCCGCCGCGCTGGAGCTGGACGCGGCGGCGGTGGAGCTGCTGCGTAAGCGCCGCCACACCGACGCGCAGTCCGGGGTGAAGGGGGAGGCCCAGCGCCGGGCCAACGTCTTAGGCGCGTACGAGGTGGTGGACGGGGAGCTCGCCGAGGGCAAGCGCATCCTCCTCATCGACGACGTGGTCACCACAGGGGCCACCCTCTCTGAATGCGCCCGCACACTGCGCACCGCCGGGGCAAAAGAAGTGGTCTGCGCCACGTTGGCCCAGGCGAGACCTGGGAAATAGCACGGGTGCCGCGTCAGGCGTTTTGCCTATGGTAAAACCTTGGGATGGCCGCATTTACTCCGGGCGATCTGAAGTGCGATTCGAGCGCCCCTGCAAAAGCACGCTTTTGCAGGGGAATCATTAAAACCAAATAAAGTTTTGCGAAAAAAGTTGAAATAGACCGGACTTGAAGCTATAATATAGAAGATTAAGCCCCGGATTTCCCGGTTACACTTAACATGATGAAATGCCTGACGGCATATAGAGGTGCGCGTATGTTTTCTAAAGATATCGGAATCGACCTGGGCACGGCCTCCATTCTGGTCTATGTGAAGGGCAAGGGAGTCGTTCTGCGGGAGCCCAGCGTGGTTGCCATGGACAAGGACACCGGCAAGCTCCTGAAGGTGGGCGCGGAGGCCCAGCAGATGCTGGGGCGTACCCCTGGCAACATCGTGGCGATCCGCCCTCTGCGGGAGGGCGTCATCTCTGATTTTGACATGACCGAGCGGATGCTCAAGGAGTTCATCCGCAAGGCGGCCTCCTTCCGCTTTTTCAAGCCCCGGGTGGTTATCTGCGTGCCCTCCGGCATCACCGAGGTGGAGGAGCGCGCGGTGGTGGACGCGGGCATCCAGGCCGGCGCCCGCCGGGTCTTTCTCATTGAGGAGCCGGTGGCGGCCGCCATTGGCGCGGGCATTGATATCACCAAGCCCGACGGACATATGATCGTGGACATCGGCGGCGGCACCACCGATGTGGCCGTCATCTCTCTGGGCGGCATCGTGGAGTCGGCCTCCATCAAGATCGCCGGGGACCAGTTCGACGAGGCCATTGTCAAGTATATCCGCCGTAAGCATAATGTCCTCATCGGCGACCGCACCGCCGAGGAGATCAAGATATCCATCGGCTGTGTCTTCCCCCGCCCGGAGGAGACCAGCTACGAGGTCAAGGGCCGCTGTCTGATGACCGGCCTGCCCCGCACCTTCACCGTCACCTCCAGCGAGATGATCGAGGCCTTTGAGGAGGTCTCGGCCCGCATTCTGGAGGCCATCCACAGCGTGCTGGAGCGCACTCCCCCCGAGCTGGTGGCCGACATCTCCACCAACGGCATCGTCATGACGGGCGGCGGCAGCCTGGTCTGGGGTTTTGACAAGCTCATCGAGTCCCATACCGGCATTGAGACCCACGTGGCCGACGACGCGATCTCCTGCGTGGCCTTCGGCACCGGCAAAACTCTGGACAGCGTGAACGATATGCAGGACGGCACCATGAACCTCTCCCGTAAGAAACAGATGACCTGAAAATAGTAAGGGTAAAAGCTCTCGGTATGTACTGCATACCGGGAGCTTTCAATCTGCCCCCCCAAGCCCTCTGGCCAAAGGTCCCGGAGGGAAGGATAGTGTGAAAGGGAACCGTCAGGGATCCCTTTCGCGTGCAGGAGATCACTTTTTGAAACTTTTTACGGTGTTTCAAAAAGTGAAACAGCCTGTCGGAGAAGTCCTATGGGGTTTCTCCGACAGGCTGAAAATCCCCGGTATGCACTGCATACCGGGGATTTTTTATAGGAGCTGTCTTTACGGCAGGGTCTTCCCTGCCGCGCGGTAGAGGGAGTACCAGTCCTGCCGCTCCAAAGTGATGGAGCAGGCCGCGGCCAGGTCGGGCAGCCGATCGGGATTGGTAGTGCCCGTGATGGGCTGGATGCCGGCGGGGTGCCGCAGGAGCCAGGCCAGGGCCACCGCCATAGGGGAGACCCCATAGACCTCGCTCACCCGGTTCAGCTCCGCGTTCAGGGCGGGGAACTCGGGGGAGCCGAGGAAGGTACCCGAGAAAAAGCCGTACTGCAGGGGGGACCAGGCCTGGACCGTAACGCCGTGCAGGCGGCACCAGTCCAGCGCTCCGCCGTCCCGGGGGACGGCCCCGTCCTCCATGGTGTTCACCCGCAGGCCGAAGTCCACCATGGGACAGTTGGCGAGGCTGAGCTGCATCTGGTCGGCCACCAGGGGGAAGGAGAGGGCGGCGCGCAGCAGCTCCATCTGGGCGGGGGACATGTTGCTCACGCCGAAGTGGCGGACCTTTCCGGCTGTGTGGAGGGTTTCGAACGCGGCGGCGATCTCCTCCGGTTCCATCAGCGCGTCGGGCCGGTGGAGGAGGAGTACGTCCAGATAGTCGGTGCCAAGCCGCTCCAGGCTGCCCTCCACCGAGGCGAGGATGTGCCCCTTGGAGAGGTCGTAAAAGCCCTTGCGGATGCCGCATTTGCTCTGAAGCACATAGCGCTCCCGGGGCACGCCCTCCATAGACTTGCTGAAGATACTCTCCGCCGCGCCGCCGCCATAGATATCGGCGTGGTCGAAGAAGTTGAAACCGCTGTCCATAGCGGCGCGGAGGAAGGCGCCAGGAGCTTTGCAGGTGGGTAGGCGCATCATCCCCAGACCGATGGCACATACCTCGCCGCCCGTGGAGCCCAGACGGATGGTTTTCATAAGAGGGCCTCCGTTTCCGTTTCATTTTGTATGTCCATCATAGCAGAGGAATGGCCGGCGCGCAACTACTGCGGGCAGGAAAAGTGATCAGGCGGTCAAAAAGTCCCGAGGGATCTTTTTGGCCGCCTGATGGCATCAGCCCTTGACGCTGCCCAGAGCAACGCCGCGGACGATAAACTTGGACAGGCACAGGTAGACGACAATGACGGGCAGGATGGCAATAGCGATGAGCATGTACACCTGGCCCATATCGAATTTGAGGAAGTCTGCACTGCGCAGCTGGGCGATGAGGATAGGCAGGGTCTTCTTGTCCGCGCTGTCGAGCAGCAGGGCCGGGAGGAAGTAGTTATTCCAGGAGGAGACGAAGGAGAAGATGGCCTGCACCGCCAGCGCGGGTTTCATGATGGGCAAAATGATGGTATGAAAGGTGTGTATCTCGCTGGAGCCGTCGATCCGCGCCGCCTCCACGATCTCCATGGGCAGGTTCGCCTGCATGTACTGTTTCATGAAGAAGAAGACCACCGGGGACGCGATGCTGGGCAGGACGAGGGGGATCAGGGAATTTTTCAGCCCGATCGAGCTCATGAGCTGCACAAAGCCCAGTGCGGAGACCTGGGTGGGCATGGTCATGATGAGCAGGATGAAGGCAAACACCGCATTCTTGAACCGGAAGTTATACGCGTGGAGGGCATAAGCCGTCAGAGCCGAGAAGTAGACGCTGAGGGCGGCGGTCAGGGAGGAGACCAGCAGACTGTTGCGGATGCCCGAGAGCACCGGGATATTGGCGTTGTTCAGGGTGCTCTTGAGGTTGGATAAGAGGGATTTCCCGGGCAGCAGGGAAAAGCCCTTCTGGATCTCAAAGTTATTGCGTGTGGCGTTGATGATGAGGACATAGAAGAAAAAGAGACACAGGAAACACAGAAGGCCCAGGGCCGCGTAGCTGATGATCCGGCGGATGGTCAGCGCGCCGCGGGAATGGCCGTTCCGGGACTTTTTCATTTCGTCGCCCCCTTTTTCTGTTTTCCATCCTCATTCCGCGTGAGGGTGAGGAAGACGGCGACGCACAAAACGGCGCAGATGACAAAGAGGAAGACCGAGATCGCGCCTGCCATGCCCAGGTTCTTGGAGAAGAGGTGCTTGTTGAGGTACATGATGATGGTGGTGGCGCTGTTGTCTGGCGAGCCGGTGGCATTGGTGAGGATTTGGGGTACGTCGAACATCTGCAGGCCGCCGATCATGGAGGTGATGAGCACATAGAGCAAAATGGGCCGGATGAGGGGCAGTGTGATGCGCCAGAACATCTGCCCCGGCGTACAGCCGTCGATCTCCGCCGCCTCGAAGAGGGCGGTGTCGATGCCCATGACAGCCGCCATGAGGAGAATGGTGGTGTTGCCAAACCACATGAGGAAGTTCATCAGAGCGATGAGCCCCCGGGTTCCGGCTACGCTGGCCAGAAAGCGGAACGGTTCGAATCCCAGAGAGACCAGCACATTATTTACCGGGCCGTTATCCGAGAAGAGGGCGAAAAACAGCATGGAGAACGCGGAGGCCATGATGAGGTTGGGCATGTAGATTACGGTCTTAAAAAAGCCCTGGGCCCGCAGCCTGAGGCGCAGGTCGGTGAACCACGCGGCCAGCAGGAGGGAGACGATGATCTGCGGCACGAACCCCAGCAGCCATAGAGCGAGCGTGTTGCCCACATAGCGGAGGAGATCGGTGGCGAAGATGGCCTCGTAGTTGGCAAGCCCCACAAAGTTGGGGCCGATGATCTTCAGGCCGCTGCGGTAATACTCAAAGAAGCTGTAGTATACGGTGGAGACCAGGGGAATGAGCTGGAAGACCACGAAAGCGAGGAAGAAAGGCACAAGGAAGAGATAGCCCCACTTCGCGTAACTTACGGAATGTCCCTTGACCCTGTGGTTGGGTAGCCTGGCCACGGTCTTCCCTCCAATCTACTAGATGATATAGCAGCCGCGAAACGACTTTGCGGGATAGAGAGAGTGGACCGGGCGGGCGTGTGCCCGCCCGGTCCACCTTATGTTACGGTTACGCGGTGTATGTACGTAAGAGGCGCTTAGTCGGGCCACACAACGGTGGTGAGCTCGGGGTATTTCACCTTGATGTCGGCCTCGAAGTTGGTCTTTGCGGTCGCCAGATCCACAGTGCCGTTGAAGTAGTCGTGGAAAGCCTTTTGCATGCTCTCGTTCAGGCCCTGGTCATAGGGGCCGGCGTTGCTCATGTCGATGTTGGGAGCGGCCTCGGCAAAGAGGGCGATGTGGTTCTGCCCGCCCAGGAACGCGGACTGGAAGTCGCTGGAGGCCAGCTCGCCCATGGCGGCGGTGTTGTTGGTGTAATCCTGGGTGTCCACGGTGATCTTCTTCATGATGGCCTGGTCGCAGGTCAGGCTGTACATGACGTCCTTGATGAGGGAGACGTTGTCGGTGCCGGCGGCGGCGCAGATCCAGGTGCCGCCCCAGTAGTAGGGCTGAGGACCTTCACACACGGCGTAATCGCCAAAGATGCCGTTGCCGACCTCCTGCTTGCCGCCTTCGGACTCAGGCGTGGCCAAGGAGTTGCCCAGCAGGGTGAAGTTGATGCCCCAGGTGGAGTAGAAGAAACCGAAGACCTTGCCGGTGGGGCCCTGGTCGGCGCCCCAAGTGCTGTCCCACAGGATGCTCTTGTTGTTATAGCCCTTGTCGGTATACTCCTTGGTCTGGGTGATCCAGGTCATGATGCTGGGGTCCACGTTGACGGTGGTGCCGCTCACCCAGGGGGCGGAGACGTTGTTGGAGAAGGTGCGGTAGGAGTCGTCATAACCGGAGAGCATCTTGTAGCCCTTGGCGTTGGCCTGGGCGGCGACGGCGTCAAACTTGGTCCAGTCGGACAGGGCCTCCTGCACGGCCACGGGATCGTCGGTGCCGAGCACGTCCTTGGCAATGCTGCGGCGATAGGCGAACAGACCCGGAGTGGCCTGCCAGGTCACGGCCTTAAGGGAGCCGCTCGCGGTGGCGATGTCCTGGGTGTAGGCGTATTGGCCGGAGATGTCGGCGTCGGTGAGGCCGATATCTTTCTTCACGTCCAGGGTATAGTCGGAGTCTACATACTTCAGGGCGTAGTCGGCCTCGATGAGGAAGATGTCGATCTTATCGTCGTCGTCGGCGTTGGCCTGAGCGAGCAGGGCCTCGTCCAGCTTGTTCTGATAGTTGTTGTTGTCGTTGGGGTTGATGGTCCACTTCACGACGGTGCCGTCCTTAAGGGTGGTGATGGACTTGTCGTCGGCGACCTTATCCACGCCGGGATAGTAGTCGTTGAAACGGCTCTGGAATTCGTCGTTCCAACACCAGATGTTGAGGAC
>DATMXU010000072.1:0-6076 GCA_035562355.1 Pseudoflavonifractor sp. | reverse complement strand
CCCTCGTGCTCCGCGATGTCGCCGGCAAGACCCAGCACCCGGTAGATATGCTGTGCGTCATGGGCGCTGTCCTTCATGCAGGAGAGCATATAGCGCTCTATTTTTCTGTAATCATCCATGTTCAGCGTTTTATAAGGCCGTACTTGGCAGCGAGGTCCCCGGTGTCCCTAATGGGAGGTATTTTAGGCTCGTTTCGCACCTGATTGTGCAGATAGGCCACAGCCTCTTCCACGGGCAGGGTAATCTGCTTATAGCGACCGTCCGCCTCCAGCTCCCGCAGCTCTGCCTCGGTAAAGTCGTTGGCCATGAGGAGGTCCTTAACGGTAACCGTTCCTTGGGCAAGCTCGTCCTCCCCCAGGAATGCGGCGAAGGGGATGCGCAGCTTATCAGCGTAAGAAATCTTCTGCTTAAATTTCTTCTTTTCACAGTAGAGCTGGGCCCGTACACCGGCATTGCGAAGGGCCGTGGCGAAGGAGATGGCGTGGGATAGGTCATCGCTCATGGGTAAGATGAGTACGTCGGCAGGGGCGGCGTTGATATCGGACTCTAACATCTCCTGCTCCTGCAACAGGTAAAAGAGCCGGGTCAGGCCGATGGAAATTCCCACTCCGGGGAGTTGTTTATCAGTATAATATTCCGCTAAGTTATCATATCTGCCGCCAGAGCAGATGGAACCGACCTCCGGGTGGTCCAGCATGACGGTCTCGTATACCGTGCCAGTGTAATAGTCCAGACCCCGGGCGATGGTCAGGTCGATCTCAAAATGGCTCTCCGGTACGCCAAAGGCGGACATATACCGGGCCACGGTGCCTAACTCCTCCAGGCCCAGATCCAAAAGCGCGTTTTTCCCCCTGAATTCCTCCAAGGCAGCCAGCGGATCGGTCGATTGGAGCAAGGAAATAAGCTTTACAGCGGTTTCCTGCGGTACGGCGAAATCCTCGGTCAGGATAGCGATCACTTTCTCGGGGCCGATCTTCTCCAGCTTATCGATGGTGCGCATCACATCCCCTGCGCGCCCGCTCAGGCCCAGCAGAGCGAAGAGACCGTTGAGCACCTTGCGGTTATTGACCCGCAGCTTGAACCGGTTCAGGCCGAGGGCGGTAAAGCTGCGGTAGATGATGGCTGGGATCTCCGCCTCGTTCATAATGTCCAGAGCGCCGTCGCCGATCACGTCGATATCGGCCTGATAAAACTCCCGGAACCGCCCTCGCTGGGCCCGCTCTCCCCGGTATACCTTGCCGATCTGGAACCTGCGGAAGGGGAAGGTCAGCTCGCTGTAGTGCAGGGCCACGTATTTCGCCAGGGGCACCGTCAGATCGAACCGGAGGGACAGGTCGCTGTCCCCCTTGGTGAAACGGTAGATCTGCTTTTCAGTCTCCCCCCCCCCCTTGGCCAAGAGCACCTCGCTGGCCTCAATGAGGGGGGTGTCAAGGGCGGTGAACCCATAGAGGGCGTAGCTCTCCCGCAAGAGGGCCATCATCCGGTCAAAGAGGACCTGCTCCCTGGGCAGTAGCTCCATAAAGCCGGAGAGGGTACGGGGTTTCTGTATTGCCATAGTGATTTCTCCTTTTTGTAAAAGGTTTGTTCGTAGAGACGCCGCGTTATTATCCATCCGGGGCCCAATTTTCAAAAAAAGACGCTCCCGTCCCGTCAATGGGACGAAAGCGCCCTGCTCTCGTGGTGCCACCCATGTTCAGCGGCGCAGAACGCGCCGCCCTCCATGCTCCTATTGCGGGGAGCGCACCGCGGATGTCTCCATCCCCGCTGCTGGAGCCGTCTTTCCCCCGTTCCTTACCGTGGACCCCTCTCAACCAGGAGGGCCCTCTCTGTCCGGCGGTGTACGGGCTACTCATGCCCCGTCGTCGCGGTGTTATTGGTTGATCGTAGCTCAAAAGGGCAAAAAAGTCAAGCCCTATACCGTAAAGGGCGTGGTTTTGGGATTCAAAATCTCTCTCCAGTCCAAATCTCCCCGGGCCAGACCGTGGATGAGCATCTCGGCTGTGCCCACATTGGTGGCGTAGGGGATGTTGTACTGGTCGCATAGGCGGGTGATATAGGCGAGGTCGGCGTCCAGATCGCTGGATTGGGGGTCGCAGAAGAAGAGGACCATGTCGATCTCATTGTAGGCGATGCGCGCGCCGATCTGCTGGCTGCCGCCGTGGGCGCAGGAGAGGAAGAGGTGCACCGGCAGCCCGGTGGCCTCCGCAACCAGCTTGCCCGTGCTGCTGGTTGCGCAGACGGTGTGCTTGGAGAGGATGCCGCAATAAGCGATACAGAACTGGGTCATCAGTTCCTTTTTGCGGTCGTGTGCCATAAGTGCGATATTCATTCGGGCCTCATTCCTTTCTGTTTGCCGCCGAGTTTTCCAGCGGAGTATGGTTTATAATGTTTCAGCGCAGGTTCATCAGCGGTATTCTCTGGCCCAGCAGCCGGCGTGCGATGTTGAGATAGGCGACGGCCGCTCCTTTGCGGCTTGCCAAGATCAAGGGAATGCCCGCGTTGGCGGCTAAAATGACCTGTTCGTCCTCCGGTACCACCCCCAGAAGGGGCAGACCCGCGGCGTCCATGGCGTCGTCAATGGTGGTGTGAAGCCGCTTGAGGAGCTTGGGTTTCACCTTGTTGACCACCAGGTGGATGCACGGCAGCTCTCTGGAGAGCTGGGAGACGACCCTCTGGGCGTCCCGCAGGGCCGAGGCGTCGGTATTGGAGACCACGATAGCCCGGTCCGCGCCGCAGACCGCCAGCCGAAACCCCTCGCCCAGTCCGGCGGGGGAGTCCATGAGGATGTAATCGTACTGCTCCTTCGCCTCCCTGAGAAAATACGCCATCCGCGCCTCGGTCACGCCGGGGGAAAGGGAGAGGGGAGCGGTGAGCAGGCTCAGGTTTTCGATGACCGGATGCCGGGCAGCGGCTCGCTGCAGTGAACAGCGGCCCTCCAGCACGTCGGTGAAGTCCATCAGAGCCCGGTCGGTCATGCCAAGTGAGATGTCAAGATTGCGCAGCCCGATGTCCATATCGATACACAGTACCCGGTTTCCCAGGGCAGCCAAACAGGAGGAGACGCCCCCGGTCAGGGAGGTCTTTCCGGTGCCCCCCTTACCCGATGTGACCACAATGGCGCAGCTCATAGCGTCCCTCCCAGAAGATACAAAGTCATTCTATCATAAAATAGACAAGATTTCAATGATTTTTTGTGCAATCTATCCTGTTTTTTCAAAGAGGTGCCTTCTGAATTTTAGCCCACCGCCGGGGATACCCTTTCGGGGTGGGGGCGACCTTTTCCACGATCACTACCCGGTGGATAATATCAGTGCCGGGAATGGGGTAATCGTAAGGGGAAAGCACTTTACCCCCCAGCAGCCGAATCCCTGCCGCCGCCGCAGATAGCTCCTCGTCGCTGCCTACCGACTTGAGGGCCAGGAACCGCCCCCCCACCTTTACGTAGGGCAGGCACAGCTCGCACAGGAGGCGCAGCTCTGCCAGTGCCCGGCTGACGGCCAGGTCATATCCCTCCCGGTAGCCGGGCTTGAGGGCCTGCTCCTCAGCGCGCTGGTGGAGGCATTCCACGTCCTGTGCGCCCAGGGCGACACACACCTCCCGGAGCCAGTCTACCCGCTTACCCAGGCTGTCCAGCAGGGTAAGGCATATGGTCGGCTCCAGCAGGCGCAGGGGCAGGCCGGGAAAGCCCGCGCCGGTGCCCACGTCGATAACCCGCTTGCCCCGGAAGTCGGCCGCGCCCAGGACGGCGGCCGAGTCCAAAAAGTGCAGGGCGGCCACCAAGGCGGGGTCGGTGATGGCGGTCAGGTTCATGACCTGGTTTTTTTCGAGGAGGAGCCGCCCGTACTCGGCCAGCTTTTTCGGCACGTCGGGGGAGGGGAGCGTGAGGTTCAGAGCGGTGAGTCCCGCGCGGATCAGCTCTTCCATCATCTCACCCCGAAGTTGTTGACAAGCCCCGGGATTCCGCTCCGCAGGCCCAAAATGATCAGCACAGTGCACAGCCCCAATGTGCCCAGGAACAGGACGAGCTGCAGGGGGCTATGTTTCTTTTCCTGCCGCCAGAGCACCACCAGGGAGGCTGCCGTGCCGCCCAGGGCGGGGCAGACCAGCAGCCCGCCGATGCCGTGGAGGTAAGCGCCAAAGGCCAGGGAGTAGGTGATGAGGCATACGATGACCAGCATGTACGCAACGCCGACCCAAGCCCAGACCCGCTTGAGGGGGCTTGCATAGACCACGGGGATAGTTTCCTCCGAAGAGGTCAGGGGATCTTTTTTCTCATCCGGCATGCTTATTCCTTGCCCTCCTTCAGCAGATCGCGGATCTCGGTGAGCAGGACCACGTCGGCGCTGGGAGCGGGCGGGGCGGCGGGGGGCGTCTCCTTCTTGCGGCGGAAGGAGTTGAGGAGCTTGACGATGACGAAGACGGCCAGCGCCATAATGAGGAAATTGATGACGGCATTGAGGAAGTTACCGTAGTTGAGGGTATTGGGGGTCTCGGTGACGACGCCGAAGAGGTTGGGCAAAGTCAGTTTCATGGCGGAGAAGTCCACGCCCCCTAAGAAGATGGATACAAGGGGCATGATCACATCGGCGGTGAGGGAGCTGGTGATGGAGGAAAACGCGCCGCCGATGATGACGCCGACGGCCAGGTCCATCACGTTGCCTCGGGCGATGAACTGCTTAAACTCGCCCAGCAGCCCTGTGGCCTTGCCTCCCACGTCTTTCACGTTCATAGAGTTACCTTCTTTCTCTAAAGGATCTTACTTTTTCGGCGTCAGCACGGCCTTTCCGCCCATGTAAGGCTGGAGGGCCTTGGGAACCAGGACGGTGCCGTCGGCCTGGAGATTGTTTTCAAGTAAGGCGATGAGCATACGGGGGGGTGCCACGCAGGTGTTGTTGAGGGTATGGGGAAGGTAGGTTTTTCCGTCCTCGCCCTTGACCCGGATCTTCAGTCTTCTCGCCTGGGCGTCGCCCAGGTTGGAGCAGGAGCAAACCTCAAAATACTTCTGCTGGCGGGGGCTCCAGGCCTCGATATCGCAGGATTTAACCTTCAGGTCGGCAAGATCGCCCGAGCAGCACTCCAGCTGGCGCACCGGGATGTCCATGTTGCGGAAGAGTTCCACCGAGTACCGCCAGAGCTTTTCGTACCAGTCCATGCTCTCCTCCGGCTTGCACAGGACGATCATCTCCTGTTTTTCAAACTGGTGGATGCGATAGACGCCCCGCTCCTCAATGCCATGGGAGCCCTTCTCCTTGCGGAAACAGGGGGAGTAGGAGGTCAGCGTTTGGGGCAGGGAGCTCTCAGGCATGAGCTGGTCGATATACCGGCCGATCATGGAGTGTTCGCTGGTGCCAATGAGATAGAGGTCTTCCCCCTCGACCTTGTACATCATGGCGTCCATGTCGGTCTGGCTCATGACTCCCTCCACCACG
This sequence comes from Pseudoflavonifractor sp., assembly GCA_035562355.1. Lineage (GTDB taxonomy): Bacteria > Bacillota > Clostridia > Oscillospirales > Oscillospiraceae > Pseudoflavonifractor. The sequence continues at coordinate 647 of DATMXU010000072.1, read as the reverse complement.
TTGCCGTGGATCATAAAGGGGGGAATGCAGTAGGTGAAGCCCTTGTCGATCATGAAGTCCCGCCCATAGGCCAGCACTGCCTCGTGGAGCCGGGCGATGTCCCCCAGGAGGTAATAAAATCCCGCGCCCGAGACGCGGCCCGCCGCCTCCAGGTCGATGCCATCAAAGGAGTCCATGATTTCGGTGTGGTAAGGGATGGGGAAGGCGGGCTCGATTGCCTCGCCAAAGCGCTCTACCTCCACGTTCTCCTCGTCGCTCGCGCCGATAGGCACACTGGGGTCGATGATGTTGGGAATCACCAGCAGGAGCTTGCGCAGCTCCTCGGCCAGCACGCCCTCCCGGGCCTCCAGCTCTGCGAGCCGCTGAGCGTCGGCGGTGACCTGGGCCTTCAGGGTTTCGGCCTCGGCCAGCTTGGAGGAGTCCTTTTTGCTTTGCCCCATCAGAATCCCCACTTGCTTAGAGAGCGCGTTGCGGGCGGTGCGCAGGTCCTGGGCGGCCTGGATGGTGTCGCGGTTCTCCTTGTCCAGGGCCAGGACCTGGTCCACGAGGGGGAGCTTTTCTTCCTGGAATTTCTTTTTAATATTCTCCTTGACGGTCTCGGGATTTTCCCGAATGAATTTAATATCCAGCATTGGCGTTACACCTCG